>JACSRE010000251.1 GCA_014879945.1 Myxococcus sp. | reverse complement strand
AAGTCGTTCGGCTCTCCGACGATCACCAAGGACGGCGTCACCGTCGCCAAGGAGATCGAGCTCGAGAACCGGTTCGAGAACATGGGCGCGCAGATGGTGAAGGAGGTCGCCTCGAAGACCTCTGACACGGCCGGCGACGGCACCACCACCGCCACCGTGCTGGCGCGGGCGATCTACGAAGAGGGCCTCAAGCTGGTCGCGGCCGGCCACAACCCGATGGACCTCAAGCGCGGCATCGACAAGGCCGTCGAGGTGGTGATCGCCGAGGTCAAGAAGCTCGCCAAGCCGGTCGACGGCAAGAAAGACATCGCGCAGGTCGGCACCATCTCGGCCAACGGCGACGACACCATCGGCAACATCATCGCCGAGGCCATGGAGAAGGTCGGCAAAGAGGGCGTGATCACGGTGGAAGAGGCCAAGGGCCTGGAGACCGAGCTCGAGGTCGTCGAGGGCATGCAGTTCGACCGCGGCTACATCTCGCCGTACTTCGTCACCAACCGCGAGCGCATGCTGGTCGAGCTCGAAGACCCCTACATCCTCATCAGCGAGAAGAAGATCTCGAGCATGCAGGACCTGATTCCGGTGCTGGAGCAGGTCGCGCGCTCGGGCAAGCCGCTGCTGATGATCGCGGAAGAGGTCGAGGGTGAGGCGCTGGCGACGCTCGTCGTCAACAAGCTGCGCGGCGTGCTCAACGTCGCCGCGGTGAAGGCGCCCGGCTTCGGCGACCGCCGCAAAGAGATGCTCAAGGACATCGCCGTGCTGACCGGCGGCACGGTGGTGAGCGAAGAGCTCGGCACGAAGTTCGAGACGCTGACCCTGGCCGAGCTGGGCCGCGCCAAGCGCATCACCATCGACAAGGACAACACCACCATCGTCGACGGCAACGGGCAGAAGGCCGAGATCGACGGCCGCATCAAGCTCATCCGCACCCAGGCCGAAGAGAGCACCAGCGACTACGACAAAGAGAAGCTCCAGGAGCGGCTGGCGAAGCTGGTCGGCGGCGTGGCGGTGATTCACGTCGGCGCGGCCACCGAGACCGAGATGAAGGAGAAGAAGGCCCGCGTGGAAGACGCCATGCACGCGACCCGCGCGGCCGTCGAAGAGGGCATCGTGCCTGGCGGCGGCGTGGCCTACATCCGCAGCCTCAAGGCGCTCGACGGCCTCAAGCTCGAGGGCGGGCTGGCCTTCGGCGTCGACATCATCCGCAAGGCCGTCACCCAGCCGTTGTGGAAGATCGCGACCAACGCGGGCCAGGAGGGCGCGGTGGTGGTGAACAAGGTGAAGGAGGGCACCGGCGCCTTCGGCTTCAACGCGCGCACCGACGCGTGGGAAGACCTCGTGAAGGCCGGCGTGATCGACCCCGCCAAGGTGACGCGCTGCGCGCTGCAGAACGCGGCCTCGGTCGCCTCGCTGCTGCTGACCACCGAGGCGATGATCGCCGAGGCGCCCAAGAAGTCGAAGGGCAAGGGCGGCGGGGCTGGCGGCCCCGACTACGGCGGCGACGACATGGACATGTGAGCCGGCGGCGACGCCCTCACCTGACGTGACGTAACGAGGCCCCGGCGCTCCCCATGGGAGTGACCGGGGCCTTCGTTTGCGGCTGGCGCGAAGCTGGTGCGCAGGCCCCGCGCGGTGTGTACGAAGGCGCCATGCGTTCTCTCGCGATGGCTTCGGTGGCGGTGCTGGTGGGCTGTGGGCAGCAGATGATGACGGTGGACGCGGGGCCGCCCGAGCTGCTGTGCGACCCTGCGGTGACGACCCCGGTGACGCTCTCGGCGACCGTCCAGGCGCAGATCTTCGATAAGCAGTGCAAGAGCTGCCACAACGCCTTCGACGCCTCCAACGGCGACTACAGCGACGCGGCGCGCACGGCGGCGGCGGTGGCGAAGAGCTCGAAGGTGGCGCCGGGCCTCAAGGTGGTCGAGGCCAACAGCCTCAGCCGCAGCGTGCTGTGGCTCAAGCTCAACGCCCGCAAGGGGCCGGCCGGCGAGTCCCTCGGCGGCGTGATGCCTCCCGGCGGCGCGCTGCCCGCCGATCAGCAGAAGCTGGTGAAGGACTGGATCTGCACCGGCGCCCAGTAGCCAGGCGGCTGGCTACTTCTTCTTGCCGCCCTTGGCGTCCTTCACGGGCGCGGCGGGCGGCGGCGCAGGGAAGTTGGCGTCGAGCACCTTCTTCGCGCTGGCCTTCACCTGCTCGCTCTTCGAGTTCTTGAGCACGTCGAGCAGCGCCTCTTTCGCCACGCCCGTCTTCACGTCGTCGAGCGAGGCCAGCATCATCTCGCGAATGTCGTCGCCGTTGAACGCGTCGTCGGTCACCAGCACGGCGATCATCGGGGCGAAGTCCGGGTTCTCGCGGAGCGCGCGGTTGTCGCTGAGGCGGTTGAAGAGCTGCCGGGTGAGCTCGGGGTTGTTCGCGTTCTCGATCAGCAGCTCGCGAATCGAGGCGATCACCTCGGGGCCCTCCATGGAGCCGAGCGCCTCGGCGGTGCGGCGGAAGAAGGGGTAGCCGCGGCCCTTCTGGGTGACGATGGCGCTCTTCAAGGTCGCCAGCGCCGCCGGAGTGTTGATGCGCGCGGCGCCGCCCGCGAAGGCGCCCAGGAAGTTGATGTCGATCTCGCGCTTGCCGAGCCGCTCGAGGATGTACGGGTGCCCATCGGGGGCGTCGGTCTTGCCCAGCATCTCGAGGGCGGCGCCGCGCACCCGCATGTAGCCGAGCGGGTCGTCGTTCAGGTTCTCGGGCTTCTGCGCCAGCTTGAGGGCGATGGTCGCGAAGTCCTTGGGCAGCCGCTTGAAGCGCGAGTCGGTCAGCCGCTTGAGCACGCCTTCACGAACGTACGGCGAGGGATCTTTGGCGAGCAGATCGAGGATGGCGTTGAGGGCGGCGTCGGTGGGGCGCGCCTCGGTCTCCATGTTCGGGTTGCCGAGCTCGCCCAGCAGGTTCCACGCGGCGATCAGCCGCCAGGTCGGGTCGGCGTCGTAGCGGGCCGAGTCCACCCACTGCTCCTCTGACACGCTGGTCTTGTTGACCCGCACCAGGGCGCCGAAGTCTTCGTTCCAGTTGATCCACTGGGGCGCGGCCGGCACGTCGAAGGTGAACTTCACCTCGGGCTTGTCCACCAGGATGGTCTGCTTCACCGTGTACTGCGGCTCGTTCTGGCGGTGCACCACGATGGGCAGCTTGAAGACGAACGGCCCCTTCTCGGTGGGGTTCGAGTTCTGCTGGCGAATCGTCACCGTCACCTGCGAGCCGCTGAACGAGAACTCGGGGAAGATCACCGGGTAGCCCTTCTTGTTCACCCAGGCGTCCTTGAAGCCCTTCAGGTCCTTGTCCTTCTCTTTCTTGTTGGCCTCGAGCACCGCCTTGAAGAAGTCGTCGGTGGTGGCGCTCTGGTACGCGTACTTCTCGAGGTAGGCCTTGAGGCCGGCCTTGAACTCCTTCTTGCCCAGCCACAGCTCGAGCATGCGCGCGACCGCGGCGCCCTTGCGGGTGGTGACGGCGTCGGAGGACTCGGCCGCGGTGGCGCCCTTCATCACCAGCGCGTGGGCGCGGGGGCCGTCCTCCTGGCGGAAGTAGTCTTCGACGATGGCCACGGTGCGCTCGACCTCGACCTGCTCGTTGCCGTTGGCGTCGTCAGAGGTGGCCTCGCCGAGGTGGGTGGTGATGCCCTCGTCGAGCCAGAGCTCGTCCCACCACTTGCTGGTGACGAGGTTGCCGAACCACTGGTGGGCCATCTCGTTGGCCAGCAGCTTCATCACCACCGGCCGCGCGAGCTGGTCGTTCTTCACCTCGACGTTCACCTTCGACTCGCGCATGAAGATGAGCGAGGTGTTCTCCATGCCGCTCCAGAAGAAGCGGGGCAGGGCCACGATGTCGAGCTTGGGCCAGCCGTACCGGGTGCCGGTGTAGCCGACCTGGAAGTTCCACATCGGCTTGAGCTCGTTGACCACCACCCAGGCGCGGTCCTTGCGGCCGGGCGCGACCCACATCGTGGACGGCAGGTCTTCGCTGATCACCACCGGCTCGAACTGGCCGATGGCGAGCGCGGTGAAGTAGGTCGAGTGTGGCTTCTCCTGCTTCCACTCCACCCGGCGCAGGTTCTTCCCGTTCTCTTGAAAGACCTCGTCCTTCGTCTTCACGCCGTTCGAGAGCACCGTGTAGCGGCTGTCGACGACCGCGTAGACCTCGACCGCGGCCTTGTCGCCCGGCTGATCGTTGTTGGGGAAGAAGCGCTGCGCGAAGTGCGGCTGAAAGTGCGTGAAGTAGTACGGCAGCAGCTTGGGGTCTTCGGCGTCCTTCACCTGGAAGAAGCCCTCGTGCTGGTTGCCGGCCTTGCCCGTGTACGAGATCTCGACGGTGACCTCTTTCTTCGGCGTCAGGCCCGCCGCCTTCAGCGTCAGGGTGCCGGTGCGGGTCTCGGGGTCGTAGCGCGGGGTGGGCACGGCCGGCTTGCCGTCGACGAGCGCGAAGTCGACGTTGAGATCGTAGGCGTCGAACTCGAGCTCGCCGGTCGCCCTGGTGATCAGCACCTTCGCGATCAGCTTGTTCTTGAACGTGCCGTCCTCGGCGAGCGTCGTCTCGATGCGGTAGCTCTGCGCGTCGTACGGGCGGTTCTTGGGCAGGAAGGCGGCCGGGTTGCCAGCGGCCAGGACGGAAGCGACCAGGAGGGAGATCGTCATGCCGCGGCTTCTATGCGATTCGGCACGTCACCGCATCGACGACGAGCGCCCCGTCACGACGCGCCGCGCGGCTCGTCGGCGACGGCGCCCGGAGGCGGATCGACCGGCGCCAGCCACACCACCGCCAGGGGCGGGAGCGTCAGCGACAGCGAGCCGGGCTGGCCGTTCCACGGGCGGGGGTCGGCCTTGCGGGGGGCGTTGGCGACGCCCGAGCCGCCGAAGCGCCGCTCGTCGGTGTTGAGGATCTCGGCCCACCAGCCGCCCGCGGGCACCCCGACGCGGAAGTCTCGCCGCACCTCGGGGGTCAGGTTCGCGATGCACACCACCTCACGCCACGGGTTCCGGCCGCGGCGCACGAAGGCGTAGATGCTCTGCTCGGCGGTGTCGGCCTGAATCCACTGGAAGCCCTGGGGGTGGAAGTCGGTCTCGAAGAGCGCGCCCTCGCAGCGGTAGCCCGCGTTGAGCGCCGCGACGAGCTCCATCAGCTGGGCGTGCGGGGCCTGATCGAGCAGGTGCCAGTCGAGGGAGCGGCTCTCGGCCCACTCCTGCCGCTGGCCGAACTCGCCGCCCATGAAGAGGAGCTTCTTGCCCGGGTGCGCCCACATCCACCCGTAGAGCGCGCGCAGGTTGGCGAACTGCTGCCACTCGTCGCCCGGCATCTTGCCCAGCAGCGACTTCTTGCCGTGCACCACCTCGTCGTGGCTCAGCGGCAGCACGAAGTCTTCGGAGTACGCGTACAGCAACCCGAAGGTGAGCTGGTGGTGGTGCCAGCGGCGGTGAATCGGCTCCTTCTCGAAGTACTTCAGGGTGTCGTGCATCCACCCCATGTTCCACTTGTGCGTGAAGCCCAGGCCGCCCTGGCTGGTGGGCCGTGAGACGGCGGGCCATGAGGTCGACTCTTCGGCCATCACCACCACCTCGGGGTGCTGCCGCTGCATCACCTCGTTGAGCTCGCGCAAGAAGGCGATCGCCTCTTCGTTCTCGCGCCCGCCGAAGCGGTTGGGCACCCACTCGCCCGCCGCACGCGAGTAGTCGAGGTAGAGCATCGAGGCCACCGCATCAACGCGCAGCCCGTCGATGTGGTACTCCTCGGCCCAGAAGAGCGCGTTGGCGATGAGGAAGTTGCGCACCTCGTTGCGGCCGAAGTTGAAGATGAGCGTGCCCCAGTCGGGGTGCGCGCCTTTTCGCGGGTCGGCGTGCTCGTACAGCGCGGTGCCGTCGAAGTGCGCCAGCGCGAAGGCGTCACGAGGGAAGTGCCCCGGCACCCAGTCCACGATCACCCCGATGCCGGCCGCGTGGAGCGTGTCGACGAAGAAGCGGAAGTCGTCGGGGTGCCCAAAGCGCGCGGTGGGCGCGTAGTACGAGCTGACCTGGTAGCCCCAGCTGCCGCCGTAGGGGTGCTCGGCGATCGGCAGCAACTCCACGTGGGTGAAGCCGAGCCGGGTGAGGTGCTCGGCCAGCTTCGGCGCCAGCTCACGCCACGTCATCGGCCGGTTGCCCTCTTCGGGCACCACGCGCCACGAGCCGGCGTGCAGCTCGTAGATGCTCATCGCCTGCTTCGAGCGATCGGCGCGCTTGCGGCGCTCGAGGAAGGCCTCGTCGCCCCACCGGTAGTGGTGCAGGTGGTGCACCACCGACGCGGTCAGCGGCGGCACCTCGGTGCGGAAGGCCATCGGGTCGGCCTTCATGAAGGGCGCGCCGTCTCGCGGGCGGAGCTCGTACTTGTAGCGGGTGCCCTCCGAGACGTCGGGCACGAAGAGCTCCCACAGCCCGCTCTGGCCCATGGAGCGCATCGGGGCGAGGCGGCTGTCCCAGCCGTTGAAGTCGCCCACCACGCTGACGCCCTCGGCGTTGGGCGCCCACACCACGAAGGCGGTGCCGAAGACGCCCTGGTGCTGCATGGGGTGCGCGCCCAGGCGCTCCCAGAGGCGCCGGTGGGTGCCTTCGCCGACGAAGTGCAGGTCGGCGGGGCCGAGCGTCGGCGTGAAGGTGTACGGGTCGCGCAGGGTGAACGAGGCCCCGCCCGGGTAGTCGACGTGCACGATGTACGGCGGCACCTCTCTGGTGGGCAGCCGGCCCTCGAAGATGCCGGGGAAGTCGGGGCGGGGCCGGAGCGCGTGCTTCTTGCCGAGCGCCTCGATCTCGACGCGAAACGCCTCGGGCCGGAAGACGCGCACGAAGACGTCCGTCGGGGTGGGGTGCGCGCCGAGCAGGGAGTGCGGGTTGCCGTGTCGAAGAGAAACCAGTCGCGCCAACGCCTCGTCTGACATGCGCGCCGACTCACCACAGGACGTGGGGTGGGGCAATCGTCTCGGCCGACTACCGCAGCGACAGGCTCAGATCGCCGCGGAACACCTCACCGCCATCAGCGCTGCGCCCCGTCACGAACACGCCGGCGTCGCTCAACGTCAGCAGCAGGGCCAACGGCTCGAAGGTGCCCGCCGAGCCCGTCGCGCTCGCGTTGAGGGGGAGCTGCAGAATCGGCGCGCCGGTGCCGCCCTGGCTCACCGCCGCGCTCGCCACCGGGCCGCTCTCGGGCCAGCTCAGCTCGAACGAGCCCGCGACGGGAATGAAGCCGCCGTCGGTCTCGAGCACCAGGTGGCCTCCGCCGCCGTAGCCGCCGCTCCCGCTGCGCACCAGCTGGGTGAACCCGATCAACGCCCCGCGGGGGACGATCTGGCCGCGGAGCTCGCCCGTGCGCTGCGCCGCCGAGGTGAGCACGAACGACGTCTGGAACGCCGAGACGGCCTCTGCCTGCGCGCGCGTGAGCGCCACCGTGCCCACGAACGGGTTCGCGATGCCGCCGTCGTTGAGCACGACGAGGTTGAGCACGCTGCGGCCGGCCGGCGCGCCCACCATCAACACCGCGTTCGTCGGCGCGAGGTTGGTGTAGCTCAACGACCACGACAGCGAGGTCTGCCCGGCGTCGTCTTGATCGAGCCTGACCGTCGCCGCGCCGCTGGCCATCGTCGTCACCGGCGGCACCAGCTGGCCGCCCGAGAGCCGCGCGGCGTAGTCACCGGGGATGACGCGCCCGGGCCGCGTGCCTCCGTCGCCGGCCACCACGCCGCCATCGGCGCGCCCGGCGTCAGGCGTGACGAAGGAGGGCAGGGTGGGGAGCGTCGCCTTCACCACGCAGCGCCCGTCGTCGCAGGTGAGCGTCGTCTTCGAGGCGACCTTGAGGCAGTCGAACTGATCGACGCACTCCTCGTTGCAGCCCAGGAGGGACAGGGCCAGCACCAGAGCTACGCCACGTCGGAGCATCGCGAGCGCTTGTATCGAACGGGCCTGGCGGAATCATCGGAAAGCGACCCCTTCCCTCCTGGCGCGCCTGACGAGTAGGAGCCTCCCCATGCGCACGTTCGTCTCGTCCTCCGCCCTCGTCGCGCTTTGCCTCGCTGGCTGTCCGGCCGTGCAGCCGCCGACCGGCCCGGTGCGCTCCTGCGAGCAGGTCATTCGCTTCGCCCCGACGATCAGCCGCGACGCCGTCTCGGTGCGCGGTGAGTGGAGCGCGTTCGCCCCCGAGCCGATGACGCGCCGAGCCGACGGCACCTGGGAGTGGCGCAAGGTGCTCGAGCCGCGCGTGTCGGGCTACGCGTACCGCATCGATCTCGGCGACGACGAGCTCATCCTCGACCCGTCGACGGGCTTCACGCGGTGGGTGGGGCAGGTGGAGCACTCACGCCTCTTCGTGCCTGACTGCGCGACCCCGTCGCTCGAGGTGACGGGCTTTCAGGCGACCGCCGCGGGCGCCCTGACGGTCGAGCTCACCGCTTCGCTGGGCTCGTCGAAGTCGGCGCTCAAGCCGCCGGTGCTGACGCTCGACGGCGCCGAGCAGACGATCAGCTTCGATCGGCTCACCGGCGTCACCTCGTTCGCCGCGACGGGCCTGGCGGTGGGCAAACACACGGTGAAGGTGACTCTCTCGGACGAGGCGGGGAAGGCCGCCGAGCCGGTGCTGCTCCCGTTCTGGGTCGAGCCCGAGCCGTTCGCGTGGGGCGAGGCGATCCTCTACTTCGTCTTCACCGACCGGTTCCGCGACGGCGACCCGTCGAACAACCGCCCCACCGCCGGCGTCGCGGCGCAGGCCAACTACCAGGGCGGCGACTTCAAGGGCGTCACCCAGGCGATCGAAGAGGGGTACTTCGACCGGCTCGGCGTGCGCGCGCTGTGGCTCTCTCCGCCCGACGCCAACCCCGACGGCGCCTTCGACGGCTCGTACGGCCAGAAGTACACCGGCTACCACGGCTATTGGCCCAGCCAGCCGCGCACCGTGCAGTCGCGCTTCGGAACGCTCGACGATCTGAAGGCGCTGACGAAGGCCGCCCACGCGCGCGGCATTCGGGTGCTGACCGATCTCGTGCTCAACCACGTGCACGAGCAGCACCCCTACGTGGCCCAGCACCGCGACGACGGCTGGTTCAACATCGGCAACGGCTGCGTCTGTGGCGCGGCGGGCTGCGGGTGGGAAGAGAAGCCCCTGGTCTGCTCGTTCACCAACTACCTGCCCGACTACAACTGGCGGAACACCGCGATGGGCGACCAGTTCGCGGCCGACACCATGTGGTGGCTCGAGGAGGCCGACCTCGACGGGTTCCGGCTCGACGCCGTCAAGCACCTCGATCACATCGGCGGGCGCACCGTGAACCAGCGCCTCGCGAAGATCAGCGCGATCACCGGGGTGGACTACTACCTGGTGGGCGAGACGTTCGTCGGCAGTGACGGGCGCTCGCAGATTCGCGCCTACGTCGGGCCTCAGGAGCTCGATGGGCAGTTCGACTTCCCGCTGTACTGGCCGGTGGTGCAGGCGTTCGCCCGCGGTGACTCGCTGGTGCCGGTCGACGAGGCCGTGCGCGCGAACGAGGCGTACTACTCGCCCGAGACCCTCAACTCGCCGTTCCTGGGCAACCACGACGTCGCCCGCTTCATCTCGATCGCCGCCAACCAGATCGAGGGCGACGCCGCGGGGCAGGCCTGGGGCAGCAACAAGCCGCCGGCCACCATCGACAGCGACGAGCCGTTTCAGCGCACCAGGTGGGCGTTCGCGTTCATCCTCACCCAGCAGGGCGTGCCGCTCATCTACTACGGCGACGAGCTCGGCCTCCCCGGTGCGGGGGACCCCGACAACCGCCGCTTCATGAAGTGGGCGGGGCTGTCGTCGCGTGAGGCTGACCTGCTCGACTTCATGCGCAAGGTCGGCACCGCGCGGCGTCAGAGCAAGGCGCTCAAGTTCGGCGTGCGCGACACCCTGGCGATCGAGAACGATCTCTACGTGTACCAGCGGGCGACCGACGACGACGGCGCCATCGTGGCCATCAACCGGGGCGGGGAGCGCACGGTGTCGTTGAGCCTGCGCCGGGCGCTGGCGCGGCTGCCGGTGACGCTGAAGGACGCGGTCTCGGGGCGGATGATCACGATTCCGGCGTCGGGGCAGCTCACCATCCCCGCTCGCGCGGCGATGGTGCTGGTCAAGCCGTAGTCAGCTCGTCTTCTGCTTGTAGAAGATGACCATCGAGTAGCAGTGGAACTCGTTGTCGCTCGACTGCGTCACGACGCGGTCGACGATCTCGAGATCGGCGTTGCTCTTGAGCCAGCGGTTGATGTTCTCGCTCAGCTCTTCCCGGTCTTTGGCCTTGGTGGCCGAAAACACCTTGACGCCAGTGAACATGCGCTGCTTATCCCATGCGGCTCGCGAGCCAGACAAGGGCACAAACCACCACATGCTGATCGATCTCCACGTTCACTCGTACCTCTCGCGCGACTGCCCGCTCGACCCCAAGGCCGTGTTGGCGCGCGCAGAGTCCTTTGGGCTCGACGGCGTCGCCTTCACCGAGACCAACACCCAGGACGGGTGCGACGAGCTCTTCGATCTGCAGCGCACCACGAAGCTGAAGGTCTTCGTGGGCCTCGAGCTGGCGACCGACAAGGGCCAGTACCTGTGCTTCTTCGAGAAGCCTGATCGCGCGCCCGAGCCGGTGCAGCTGTGGGGCAGCAACCGCGAGAGGGCCTGGAGCGCCGACGAGTGCCTGCCGCGCCTGAAGGCCCTGGGCGCCGCCATCGTCGCGGCCCGCCCCTACGACAAGGATCTCGGCTTTCCCGCGGGCGACTACGTCAAGACGCTCAAGCTGCTGTCGGCCATCGAGGTCTACAACCCGAAGGTGCGCATGGGCGCCAACGAGCTCGCGCTCGAGGCCTCCGAGGCGATGAAGCTCCCCGGCGTGGCGGGCAGCGACGCGCGCGCCTCGCTCGACGAGATCGGCTACGCCGCCACCCTGTTCCGCAAGCCGGTGAACACCCAGGCCGAGCTGGTGAAGGCCCTGCTGGGCACCGACTACGTGCCCGTGCAGATGGGCGCGTTGCCGCACCTGCGCCGCCCCGGCGAGGCCAGGCAGGAAGAGCAGCAGCGCAAGAAGAAGAAGAAGCGTCGCTGGCCGCGGTGAGTCAGCCGCCCTCGGGCGGCGCCAGGCGCTCCAACACCAGGCCCACGAACGCCGAGGGCCCGCTGAAGCTCCAGCCCAGGTGGGCGCCGCAGTCGCTGCACATCGAGAGCTGCCAGCGGTGCCCCGGGAACCAGGTGGCCTCGTCGGTGGGCGCGCCGACCGGCGTGGCGCCGCGGGCGCTCTGAAAGCACCCGAACAGGAAGGCGAACGCGCCGGGGTTGAGCCGCAGGTGCACGTGCCGGCCGTCGATCTCGAGGCGCTGATCGTCGGTGGTGATCGCGGCCAGGCACCTTCGGCAGCGCCAGAACCGCGCTGGGGGCGCCTGCTCGACCCTGGTGGAGCCCTGCGCGTCGGCGACGGGCTCCGCCATGAGGGCTACTTCAGCTCCGCGACCTTCCCGTCGCGCAGCACGGCCTGGCGACGGCCCTCGGCGTAGAGCCAGGTCTCTTTCTTCACGGTGCCCTCGAGCTCGAAGCGCTTCTGCTCAGGGTAGCCCCAGGCCATCTCGAGGGCCTCGGCGGGCATGTCCACGATCGCCTTCTTCTCGAGCACCGCCGCCCGCACCGTCTCGGTGAAGCCGTCGAGCAACGGCTTGACGGGCTCCTTCGACAGGTAGCGCTCCACCTCGCTGAGCACCTCGTGCTCGTCCTTGAGGCCGGGGCGCAGCAGGAGGATGTACGGCGGGCTCTGCTTCGGCGTCCCCGCCACGTCGAGGTACACCCAGGCCAGGGTCCGCGGCGTGTAGAGCACCCGCTCGCTCATCGCGTAGGCCGTGGGGAACTCCACCTTGAGCACGCGCGCCGCGGTGCCGGGCGCGAACACCCGCTCGACCGGGCCGGGGCTCACCGGGGTGCCGTCGGGGTTGTTCAGCGCGCGCACCTGGTCGGGGCTGACCGGCGAGAGCAGCTTCTTGGTCGAGTCGCCGAAGAACGGCGTGCCGAAGAAGGCGATGCGCAGGTACCGCTCTTCCCCGGCGAGCGATCGCTGGAGCGCGGCCGCCTGCTCGGGAGGAACGAAGACCTGCGAGGTCGCGCAGCCGCTCAGCGACAGGAGCACCCCGAGCAGGGCGCTCCTCACGCGGCGCTCGCTGAGGAGCCACCGGACGATCCACCGGTTCCACCCGAGGTGCCGCCGGTTCCACCGGACGATCCACCGGTTCCACCCGAGGTGCCGCCGGTTCCACCCGACGTGCCGCCGGTTCCACCCGACGTCGAGGCGGGAGGGGTCGAGCCCGAGCCGGAGCCCGCCGCGCCACCACCCGCGCCGCCGCTGCTGCCCGAGCCGGAGCCCGAGTCCTTCTTGGTGGAGCCGTAGAGATCGGAGTACCAGCCGCCGCCCTTGAGCTGGAAGCTGCTGCGGCTCATCAGCCGCTCGAAGCTGTTGTCGGCCCCGCACTTCTCGCACTTCACGGGCGCCGGGTCAGAGACCTTCTGCATGACCTCGAGATCGTTTCCACACTTCTGGCAGCGGTATTCGTAGATGGGCATGGACTCACCTCATGTAGCGGCGCGTGAGACCCAGGCGGTCCACCGCGCGGTTCAACAGGTCGGGAACAATCGCGTGCTTCTTCGCCGTCAGCTCGACCAGCTCTTCGACCGTGTTGGCGGCGTCGGCTGACTCGTCGAGGAGCTTCGTCACGTCGCGGGTCAGCGCGTCGGTGAAGCGCTTCTCGATCTTCAGATCGGCCAGGTACCGCTGGCGGCCGAGCATCGCCAGGCGCAGGGCGAGGTTGCCGGGGTCGAGCGCCTCGCGCACGAAGGTCTCTTTGATCGACTGCACTTCGCGCTTGAGCCGCAGCTCGGCGATCAGCCGATCGATGTCGGCGGGCCGAACGCCCAGCTCCTTCGCCGCCGTCGGCACCGAGCCGCGCGCGGTGGCGAGCGACACCAGCACCCTGTCGCGCTCCCGCTTCTCGAGGCCGTCGAGCAGGGCGTGCCGGCTCAGCGCGCCCTCCACCTCGGCGACCGTCAGCGGCTGGCCCGAGCGCCCCGTGTAGGCCGCCTCGAGCGTCTGAAAGACGTGGAAGCGGGTGGCCGACTGCTCGACGACGACCGACAGGTTCTCGCGCGCCTCGGGCTTGAGCAGGGCCTCGTAGGTGCTGCGGGAGGAGTCGAGCCGGGTGAAGCGGCCCCGGGGCGGCGGCAGGTGGCGTTTGGGAAGGAAGGCCGTGCCGGGCAGGGGCTGCTTGGCTTTGGCCTTCGTCGCCACCGGAGCGCCCGCGACGCGCTTCTTCGGCGCGATCTTGTCGTCGACCGACTCGCGGGCCTTGCGCGGCTTGCGTGCCCTGGCCGGCGCGGTTGGGCTCGACGGCCGCGCCTTCACCGGGGCCTTCTCGGCAGGGACTTCGGGCAGCGGCTCGGCCAGCGTCGCCAGCCGCACCATCTCGTAATACCCAGCCGCCTGGCGCTCGGCCGCGACGCTGGCCTTCGTGCCCTTGATGAGATCGACGACGGCGAACGGCCCCAGCGGCGTGGCCTCTGGCGCCTCGTCGGTCAACGAGCGAACGGCCCCGTCATCGGCGTCGGCCAGCAGCGAGAGCGCGTCGCGCACCAGGGCGGGCGAGGCGGGCGCTTTGGCCCGTCGACAGAAGTCGGCCACCGCCACGGCGACGGGGGTCGGGACATCATCGGGGTGCCGCTTGCGATTCCAGCTACTCATGTCTGCGTTTTGCGCCGCGGCTCGCTATAAGCGTTGGCCCAAGGGTGTCAATGAACGCTCAACCGCTCACCCCACCAACCGAAGAGCCGAGCGTCGCCGGGGTCCGGGTCAGACCGGTCTTGCCGCTGCTGCTGTTCGTGTTGCTCGTCGGCTCGGCGCTCCTGGCGCTCTGGGCCCAGCAGAGCCCCACCGCGCCTGAGCCGCTGTCGCGCTTCGCGCCCTGGGCCTTCCTCGCCTTCGCCGTCGGCTTCGCCGCCTACCGCCTGGCCCTGGTGGTCGCCAGGCGGTACTCGCCGTTCAAGGCCTTCGCCCAGATCGTCGTGGCGGTGCTGTTCTTCATGTTGCTGTTGTTCCCGCAGGTGGTGCGGCCGATCGACGCTCCCGCCGCGCTGAGCGCGCAGCTGTCCGATCGAGATCCCCGGGTGCGCGCGCTGGCGGCCGAGGTGGTGGGGTGGCGCCAGGCGACGGCGGAGGCGCCCCGGTTGATCGCCCTGCTGAACGACGAGCGCCCGGCGGTTCGCGCGGCGGCCCATGACGCCCTGGTGCGCCTCAACGGCGGCGCCGATCTCGGCGAGCAGCCCGAGGCGTGGAGGGCCCGCTTCCCATGACGATGCCCGATCGTGCGGCCCGTGAGGCGATCATCGCGCGCTTCATGGACGAGCGGCGGCTCAAGGCGACGCGGCAGCGCCACCTGATCCTCGAGACCTTCTTCCAGCTCGACGGCCACTTCTCGGTCGAGCAGCTCTGGGCGAAGGTGCGGGAGCACGACCCGCGGGTCTCGGTGGCGACGGTGTACCGGACCATGAAGCTGCTGGCCGAGAGCGGCCTGGCGAACGCCCAGAACTTCGGCGACGGGCAGACGCGCTACGAGCCGACGGTGGGGCGCGAGCACCACGATCACCTGATCTGCACCCGCTGCGGCACCATCATCGAGTTCGAGAACGATCGCATCGAGCAGATGCAAGACGCGGTGGCGCGCAAGCACGGCTTCCGCGTCACCTCGCACAAGATGGAGCTCTACGGCCTGTGCCGCGCCTGCCAGAAGGTGGTCGACGCGGAGCGGGTGTGAGGCGCCTCTGGCTGGCGGTGCTGTTGCTGGGCGGGTGCGCGCACTCCCCGGCCTCGGGGCTGCCGCACCGTGACGTCTTCATCGGCACGCTCCCACAAGACGTGGTGGGCCCGGTGCGCTTCGATCGCGGCGCGCTCACCGGCAAGGTGGTGCTCGTCACCTTCATCGCCACCTGGTGCTTCCCCTGCCTGGCCGACCTGGTGAGCCTCGACAACCTCGAGCGCGACTTCGGGGCGAAGGGCTTCACCCAGGTGCTGGTGGGGCTCGATCTCGAGGGGCGGCGCGTGCTCGAGCCGTTCGCCGCCGAGTACAAGCTCCGCTACCCGCTGCTGGTGGGCGACGATCGGCTCCGCGGCGGGCGGACGCCCTTCGGGCGGATTCGGGAGCTGCCGGCCCGGGTGCTCTTCGATCGCTCCGGCCAGGTGATCGCGGCCTACAGCGGGGTGGTGGCGCCCGCCGAGCTCGAGCGCAAGGTGCGCGAGGCGCTCGAGGCCCCCTGACGAACAGGAAAGAGCCCGGGCTCCTGCGAGAGGAGCTCCGGGCTCAGGTCTACTCAGCGGCTGGGGTCTTCGCTCAGGCCGTCGGCGCGCTCGGCTCGGGCGCCTCGGCCGTCGCCTCGGGCGCCGGCGTCACGGGGCCGGTGGCGGTGGCCGCCTCGCCCTCCTGGCCCTCGAGCAGCACCACCTCGGACGCCTCGAGCTTCGCGCGGGCGTCGTCGGAGGCCTTGTCTTCGGCGGCGTGCTTCTCGCGCATGGTGGCGTCGCTCTGCGCGAGCTCCTCGCTCGAGAGGGTCACCTTCTCGGCCTTGGTGCCGGTCTTCTTCTCGAGATCGGCGATGGCGCGCTTGAGCAGATCGCTCTCGAGCAGGGTGCGGTTGAGGCGCAGCTCGACCGCGCGGAACTTGTCGCGCGCCAGCTTGCCCTCTTCGTAGACGCGCCGCGCTTCACGCTTCTCGCGCTCGATGCGGATCTTCACGTTGCGCAGCTCGGCGGCGAGCTCGATGGCCTTCTTCTTGTCCGCCGAGGACTGCTGCTCGAGGCGCTGCATCTTCTCTTTCTCGGCCTCGCTCAGCTCGCGGATCACCCGCTGAACCGGCGGGGCGGCCTCGCGCTTCTCTTCGGGTTTGTCGTCGCTGGCGGCGGGGCGGGGCGCCTCTGCGCGCTTCTTGCCGCGCAGGTCGGCCTCGGTCTTCAGGCGCTGCACCTCGGCGAGGGCGTTGGCGAGCTCCTGCCGGGTGGCGTCGAGCTGAATCGACGCCTGGCGCTCCACCTCGGCGCGGGCCTTCACCAGGTCGTCGCCGGCCTTCTCGCTCGAGCGCTGATCGTGGAGCTTCTTCTTCGCGGCCTTCAGCTCCTCTTTGAGCTCGCCCTGGGCCTTCTTGACCTCGTCGAGCTCCTTGCGCTTCTTCTCGAGCTCACTCTCGAGCTTGCCGGCGCGCACGGCGGCGTCGTCGTCGCGGCGGTCGGCGCGCGGCGCGGCGTCGTTGCCGCCGGACGACTTCTGGGGGGCCCTCGGGCCGAAGAAGCCCAGGTTGGCGGCCATGCTGGCGATGAGGCCGACGGCCAGCAGCACGGTGATCACGATCAATGACATGAAGAATTCCTCGACGGGTACTGGGTGGGACTGCGGCCCGGGCCATTAGCCCTTTGCGATCGGAATCGCTAGCCCCGCCCCGCGACGGTGCTGGTTTCAGCTCTGCGTCACCCGCACCGTGGTCTGCAGCGTCTTGCCGGTGTCAGGGTCGCGCGCGTCCATGCGCAAGATGCCCTCGATGTTCACGTCGAAGGTGATCTCGACCTTCACCTGGCCCGCCGGGCCCTGCCGAATTCCCGCGAAGGTGAACTCGCCGAGCTGCTCGTTCATGTTCGCCGTCTCATGATCGCCCTGGTAGATGCGCATGATCAGCTCGGTCTGGTTGGCGACGCTGGTGGTGCCGGTGATCTGCCTGGCGTTGGGGATGGGTGAGTTGCGCCCGAAGACGACGTGCATCTGCCCGTCGGCCTTCTCGAGCCCGATGCCCATGGGGATCACGTCGAGCAGCTGCACCTTGAGGTTGGTGTTGTCCTGCAGCGAGAACGCGTAGAGCGCCGCCCCGATCGCGACCGCCTCGTCGGGGTGCACGCCCTTCGAGGGGGGCTTGCCGAAGAACTTGGTCAGCCGGTCCTGCACGATGGGCATGCGCGTCTGGCCGCCCACCAACATCACCTCTTCGATCTCACGGGTCGACAGCCCCGACTCGACCAGCACCTTGGCCACGATCTTCAGCGTGCGGTCGATCAGATCGCTGGTGAGCGACTCGAGCAGCTTGCGGGTGAACTTCATCTCGATGTTCAGGGGCTGGCCCTGGGGCGTCATCGTGATGAAGGGGATGTTGAAGGGCGCCTCTTCGCGCGACGACAGATCGCACTTGGTGCGCTCGGCGAGGTCCTTGATGCGCTGCATCGCGACCGGGTCGGTCGAGAGGTCGATGCCCGTCTTCGCCTGAAACTCGCGAAGCACGTAGTGGATCATCGCGTTGTCGAAGTCGATGCCGCCCAGGAAGATGTCACCGCCGGTGGCCTTCACCTCGAAGACCTGCCCGCGGATCTCGATGATCGAGACGTCGAAGGTGCCGCCGCCGAGATCGTAGATGCAGACCTTCTCGTTGAGGCCCTTGCCGACGCCGTAGGCGAGCGCCGCGGCGGTGGGCTCGTTGATGATGCGCACCACCTCCATGCCGATCAGCTTGCCGGCGTCTTTCACCGACTGGCGCTGGCGATCGGAGAAGTAGGCGGGCACGGTGACGACCGCCTTGTGCACCGGCACGCGCAGGTAGTTCGAGGCGACGTCGCGGATCTTGTTGAGGATGCGCGCCGAGACCTCTTGCAGCGTGAGGTCCTTGCGGCCGATGCCGATGGTGACCTCTTTGTTGTCGCTCGAGGGCTTCACCTCGTACTGCACCACCTTGCGCATCGTCTCGACGATGTCGCTGGTGGCGGTGCGGCCGACGAGGCGCTTGGCGCCGTAGATGGTGTTCTTCGGGTTCAGCTGCCACTGGCGCTTGGCCTCGTAGCCGATGAGCTCGTTGCCCTTGTCGTCGATCGCGTAGATCGAGGGCACCGTGTAGTCTCCTCCCTTGTAGGGGATGAGCTTCACGTTCGGGGCGCCGTCCTTGTAGCCGTCGACGTACGCGGCACAGGAGTTCGTCGTCCCCAGGTCGATTCCGATGATCACCTCGGTCGTCACGGCGAGCAACTTAGCGCGTTGCTGTCACCTGTCGACCCTCGAATAGCCGTCGATGACGCTGTTCCACGACGAGAGGTTCACGCCGGGGAAGCTGACCACCTCGTCCCACGACGACGTGCTCGACAGGTCGACGCCGGCCACCTCGAGCGCCGCGCTGGGCTCGATCGCGGGGTCGGAGCCCGGCCCGTTGGGCGCCCGCGGCACCTCGACCGTCGTCTGGCCCAATGAGATGGGGAAATAGACGGTGTGCCGTACCTGAGCGCCGGTGATGGCCAGCCGGCCGACCTCCGCGCCGGTGGAGTAGAGCGAGGCCCACTCGGGCTGCTTCGCCGTCCAGGTGCGGGTCAGCGGCGAGAGCGTGCCCGGGCCGGGCAGCGGCAGGAAGGGCTGAACGGCCACTTTGACCGGCAAGGCGTCGGCGGCGTGAAAGACGCGCGCGCTCTCGGCGCTGCTGCGGGTCGACAGCGCGATCGACCAGATGCCCGGCGTCGACGACTCGACGCTCGCGAAGGGCACTCCGGTGCGGAGCATCACCGGGTCGACCGGCCGCGTCCCGTCGTTGCCCGGCGCGCCGGCGGCCTTCGAGGCGAAGCCGGTCGGGAGCGCCCCGCGGAAGGCGTCTTCTTCGATGCCCGCCACCACCACGGTGTCGAGCGTCGACGGCACCCGGGGGAGCACCACCTCGGTGCGGCGGTTCAGCTGGCGGTTCGGGCTCATCGAGAGCCTGGCGAAGCCCGCCCAGTCGGGCACGTCTTCGCTGCCCATGGGGCACTTCTGTGGGTTCGTGCACAGCCCGTTGCCGTTGACGTCGGCGGTGTCTGGCACGTCGAGCCGCGACGACAGGTCGACCGACTGCAGCAGCGTGAAGTCGGCCGAGCCGATGTAGCTGAGCAGATCGACCGAGCGCAGCGTGCCCAGCTCGTCGAGGTTTCCTCGCGTGGCGAAGGCCACCGCCGGCCGGTCGCCCGCCTGCCCGAAGCCCAGGGAGCGCGGCTTCACCTCGCTGGGGATGTTGAGGGCAGGGGAGGTGTAGACGACGAAGGCGCCGGGGATGGGGACGCGCTGGTTGATGCCGGGGATCTCGGTCGAGATCGGATCGCCCAGGATCGACGACAGCCGCCCGCCGGGCAGATCTCCGATCGCGGTCGCGATCAGCCCGAGCCAGTAGGTGCCGCTCGCCCGCACCTGCTGAAACCCCACCGCGCCGTTGAAGCCGGTGTTGGCCCGCACCGGGTTGTCACGCAAGGGCACGTAGAGATCGGTCGCGGCCGTCGAGACGATCGAGACCCGCTCGTGGGTCGGCCTCATGTCGGCGCGCGTCGCGGGGCTGACGACGGTGAAGGTGGCGGGGCCCGCTCCCAGCGTGGGGAACTCGGCCAGGCCCGCCGCGTCGGTGACGGCCTCGGTCGGCATCGCGCAGCCGGCCGTCAGGCACCCCCACACCACGGCCCCGACGATCGGCCTGCGCCGCGCCGCGTCGACCACCAACACGCGGCGACCCATGGAGACCTGCGGGTAGATGCGCACGCGCGACTCGGTGGGGCTCGCGAACGACATCATGATCTCGGCGCGAATGGTCACCAGGCCGGGGGCCACGGCCGTCAGCAGCCCGGTGCTCGACACCGTCGCCGCCCCGCTGGGCATGCCCTGCTCGTCGAGCACGGTGAAGGTCCCGGCGCCGTACGGGTAGGAGCTCTGATCGAGGCGGTAGGCCGTCAGCTTCAGTTGGAGCGTGTCGCCGACCTCGACCAGGGCCTCGGCGGGGTGCAGGCCGAGCCGCGCGATGTTGGTAGGCCCAGGCGCCTCCTGGCACGCGCCGTCGACGCAGGCCTTGGCGGCGCCGCACTCGGCGTGGCCGCGACAGACGGGCGGCACGCAGAGGCCTCCGATGCAGACGCGCCCCTGGGTGCAGCTGGTGGTGGTGAGGCAGCGATCGGTCGCCTGGCAGTGGCCCCGATCACAGAAGCCGTTGGGGCGCGCCTGCATGGTGCCCGGCACGCCGCTGACGCAGTCGGAGTCGATGAAGCACCTGGGGAGCTCGCGGCAGATCGAGAGCGCGCAGTCGAAGCCCGGCGGGCACTCGTTCTGGCCGAACTTCTCGCAGCGGAAGTTGTCGTCGCAGGTCGAAGACGACGTGCAGGGCTGAAACGCCAGGCAGCGGCCGAAGGTGCTGCTGGAGCAGTATTGGCCCTCGGGGCAGTCCGCCTTCGTCTTGCAGTCCGAGGCGACGCAGAGGCTGTCTTTGCAGACCACGCCCTCGGCCGCGCAGGTGAGATCCGTCGTGCAGCGGCGGGCGCAGGTGCCGGCGAGGCAGGCGTAGAGCACCGTCGAGACCTGGGGGTCGAGGTTCGGCGCGCAGTCCGTCGGCAGGCGGCAGCTGGGCACGCAGAGCCCCTGCGTCACCTCGCACCGGGTGCCGCTGGCGCAGTCCGCGTCGAGGCGGCAGCGCGTGCGCGCCTTGCAGACGCCGTTGGTGCAGGTCTGGTTCGCGGCGCAGGCGCCGTCGTTCTCGCAGCGGCAGCGGCCCTCGGCGCAGGTGAACCCCGAGGCGCAGTCGGTGGCCTGCGCGCACTCGGGGCGCAGCTCGCAGCGCCCGGCCGCGCACACCTGGCCGTCGCCACACTCGCCGTCGTTGAGGCAGATCGGCCCGCACGCGCCGCGCCGACAACGCTGATCGACCGCGCACTCGGTGTCGGAGGCGCATGGGGTGGAGTTGATGGCGGGGCAGGCGGTCAGCCAGACCCCGACGCTGAGCAGGAACAGGCGACGCATCGCGGGGCACCGTGCCACAGCTGTCTCGCTCCAAACCAGCGGCATCACCCGAAAACCGAGGCGCGCTGGCCTGTGCACCTGAAGAGACAGGCGCGCGTTGCGCCCGCGTCTCACCCTGTGGTTTAGGCCCTCGAACCCGTCGAGGCGTGAGGTTTTCGCGGGCGTGAGGTCTCAATGGTCCGTTCGTTCATGGTGGTGGCGCTGGTCGTGGGGCTCCGCGCGCAGGCGCAGGTGAGCATCAACAACGACATCGTGATCGTCGCCGACCCTGGCGGGGCCATCACCGGCCTCGTCGGCATGAACAACATGAGCATCTTCCCCAGCAAGCAGGAGCAGTTCTGCCGGGCGGCCTTCAACGCGGCGCGGGCCGGCGGGCTGCTCGACAACTTCGACGGGATCTTCGCCTTCACCACCGCCGAGACGCTCACCGACCTCGACAACGTGTGGCAGGGCCCGCCGGTGCGCATGACGGCGCGCAACATCGGGCGCGATGGCCCGTTCCTCAACACCAGCTCCTACAACTCCCAGAAGCTCTCGCAGTGCGCCTTCATGGGCACCCTGGGCCGCACGGCCTCGCTGTTTCCCATCGGGCCCCAGGGCCCCGAGGCGCTGCCTTCGAACCCCGACTCCCCGTGGGCGCCGTCGCTGGGCATCGCGATTCCAGGCGTGCAGAGCCTCAGCGGCATCGAGATGCTCGGCCACGAGTACGGCCACCACTGGCTCAACGGCGTGGAGTTCGATCAGGCCGATGGCCGCGGGCGCCAGCACTTCATTCGTGGGTTCGGCGGCGACAACATGGAGAACGGACAGGCGGGGGCTCCGAACCAGCACTACAGCCACCTCGCCGACTCCCGCTCCGTCATGTACGGCGAGTGCATCACCGACCTCGGCAACGGCTCGTTTCGCTTCGAGGGGTGCGATCGCAAGTACAGCCACATCGATCAGTACCTGATGGGCCTGCGCGGCGCCTGTGAGGTCTCGCCCATGATGGTGCTCGAGGACCCGGGCAACATGGGCAAGGGGCAAGACGTGATCGCCATGGGCAAGGGGTCGCCGGGCTCCACGCGCTCGGGGCTGACCCGGCACGACATCACCGCTGATGAGATCGTTCGCGCGATGGGGCGACGGTCGCCCGCGTACCCGCACGCGCCGCGCTGCTGGCGGGTGGCCTTCGTGGTGGTGCTCGCGCCGGGGCAGACCCAGGTGCCCGCCGCGATGCTGGCGAAGGTCGAGCGCTACCGCCAGCGGTGGTCGCAGTGGTTCACCACCGCCACCGATGGCCGCGGCGCCATGCGCTCCAACATCACGGGGCCCGGCTGCCCCGTGCAGACGCCCATCGCCGACCCGTGCGATCTCGACGCCGGCGTGGTGTGGCCAGACGGCGGCGTCTATGTGCCCGACGACGACGGGGGCGTGGCGGTGGAAGACGCCGGCGTGGAGCTCGACGCAGGCGTGATCGAGCTCGACGCAGGGCTGATCGAGCTCGACGCGGGCATCGACGAGCCTGACGCGGGCCCGGTGTCGCCCCGAGACGGCGGCGTGCCCGAGTGCATCAGCTGCGAGACCACCAAGATCCGCGACGGGTGCAGCTGCAACGCCGTCGACCCCGCGTCGTGCGTCGCGGCGCTCGGCCTGCTGCTGGCGCTCCGCCGCCGCGCCCGCCGCTGACTCGGGGAGTTGTGCTTCACCCTCAAGCCAGTACGCTTCGGCGGTGGACGCCCGCCGCCAGATCCAGGACATCGGTACCGCCGTCACCAGCGACTTCGTCAAGAACCGCTCGCTCCTCTCGTTCGAGGAGTACACGCAGCTCTTCCTGACCGCGCCGACCCAGCAGCTGCGCAACTCGGCGCAGTACCTGGTCGACGCGATCGATCACTTCGGGCACGAGCTGGTGCCGCACCCGACCGGCCGCATTCGCCGGTTCAAGGTCTTCGACCCCACGCCTGAAGAGCCCGACGTGCGGGTGGCCGGCCAGGAAGAGGTGCAGAACGCCATCTACCGGCTGCTGGGTAACTTCGTGCGGGCCGCGCAGATCAACAAGCTGATCCTCCTGCACGGGCCCAACGGCTCGGCGAAGTCGTCGCTGGTCGAGTCGCTCAAGCGCGGCCTCGAGCTGTACTCGCAGACGCCGCAGGGCGCGCAGTACACGTTCAACTGGATCTTCCCCAGCGAGAAGCTGGTCAAGGGCGCCATCGGCTTCGGCGGAGAGAAAGGGGCGGGCAGCGGCGGCGAGCTGCTGAGCTTCGCGCACCTGGACGCCGAAGACGTCGAGGTGCGGCTGACCAACCCGCTGCGCGAGCACCCGCTGCTGCTGATCCCGCTCAAGGAGCGCAAGAAGCTGATCATGAGCGCGCTGGGCTCGAAGGCCGACGCGATCGTGCCGGCGGTGCTGCTCGAGGGCCAGCTGTCGCACCAGTCGAAGAAGATCTTCGACGCGCTGCTGGCCTCGTATGGCGGCGACTACCTCAAGGTGCTGCGCCACGTGCAGGTCGAGCGCTTCTACTACTCGCGCCGGTACCTGGCGGGCATCGCGTCGGTCGAGCCGCAGATGAGCGTCGACGCGGCCTACCACCAGGTCACCGCCGATCGGACCCAGGGCAACCTGCCGCCCGCGCTGCACAGCACCATCCTCTACGAGCCGCACGGCGCGCTGGTGAACGCCAACCGCGGCCTCATGGAGTACGTCGATCTGCTCAAGCGCCCGCTCGAGGCGTTCAAGTACCTGCTGGGCTTCTGCGAGACCAGCGAGGTGCCGCTCGAGCACTTCGTGCTGCAGCTCGACGAGGTGCTGATCGCCTCGTCGAACGAGAAGCACCTGGCCGCGTTCAAGGAGCTGCCCGACTTCGCCAGCTTCAAGGGCCGCATCGAGCTGGTGCGCGTGCCGTACCTGCGCCGCTGGAGGGTGGAGCGCGAGATCTACGACGCGCAGGTCAACGCCCGCACCGTGGGGCGCCACGTGGCCCCGCACGCCACCGCGGTGGCCGCCATGTGGGCCACGCTGACGCGCCTGAAGAAGCCGCTGCCCGATCGCTACCCGCCCGAGGCCCGCGGCCTGGTCGAGCGCCTCACGCCGGTCGAGAAGCTCCGGCTCTTTCAAGACGGCGAGGGCCCCGAGCGCCTCACCCTGCAGCAGCAGAAAGAGCTCAAGAAGCTGCTGCCCGCGCTCTACGAAGAGTCCGACGCGTGGCCGAACTACGAGGGCCGCAGCGGCGCCTCGGCGCGCGAGGTGAAGACGGCGCTCTTCAACGCCGCGCAGTCCACCGATCACGACAGCCTGCACCCGCTCGCGGTGATCAAGGAGCTCGCCAACCTCGTGCGCGACAAGAGCGTGTACGAGTTCCTCCAGCAGGAGATCGTCGACGGGTACCACGATCACGCCGAGTTCGTGCGGGTGGTGGAGGAGCAGTACCTCGACTGGACCGATCGCGAGGTGCGCGAGTCGATGGGCCTGGTGTCCGAGGGGCAGTACGAAGAGCTCTTCGAGCGCTACGTGCAGACGGTGAGCGCCTGGGTGAAGGGCGAGCGCGTCACCAACAGACACACCGGCCAGCCCGAGAAGCCCGACGAAGGGCGCCTCTCGGAGTTCGAGGGCTTCGTGATGCCCAGGGGCGACGACCCCAAGGAGTTCCGCAAGGGCCTCATCGCCAACGTGGGCGCCTGGCGCATCGACAACCCCGAGGGCAACGTCGAGTACCGGCGCATCTTCCCTGATCTGTTCAAGCGCCTGTCCGATCATTTCTACGACGAGCGCAAGCGCACGCTGCGCATCAACGCTGAGAACACGCTCAAGTACCTGGGTGACGAGCGGAACACGCTGTCGGCCAAGGAGCAGCAGCAGGTGCGCCAGACGCTCGAGCAGATGACGACGAAGTACGGCCACACCGAGGCGAGCGCCCGTGACGCGATCGTGTTCCTGATGAAGAAGCGCTACGCGTGAAGCACGAAGCCCTCGCCACGCACGTGCTCCTCGAGCTGTGGGGCGTCGAGCCGGCGCTGCTCGATGACGCGCAGGCCCTCGAGGAGGGCCTCATCGCGGCGGCCCGCGCGGCCCGCTGTGAGGTGCTCGGCGCGCTGCACCACCGCTTCCATCCCCAGGGCGCCAGCGTGGTGGTGCTGGTCTCCGAGAGCCACCTGTCGATCCACACCTGGCCTGAGCACGGCTACGCCGCCGTCGACATCCTCACCTGCGGCCAGACGCTCCCCGAGGCCGGCGTGGCCTCCCTGATCGAGCGGTTTCGGCCGCAGCGCCACTCCACCCAGCAGATCGCCCGCGGCCTCGTGGAGCCTGCGCTGCGTCAAATCCCCTGACGTTTCAGGCACCTGCACCCCCGGTGCGGCACTTGAGCGCCATTGGAACCGCGCGGAAAGACGACGGTCTTACCTTGACCGACAGGGGGCAGATGGGGGAAACTCCGCGCCCTTTGAACTGGGCATCGCCGGCACTCGGCCGCCGACGCTCACCACTGTCGCAACGAAGTCAGGGAAGGCCCACCGAATGGCTGACGGACCCGTGCTCCACTTCTTTGCTGGAAAGGGCGGCGCTGGCAAGACCACCCTCGCCACCGCCCACGCGCTCAACCTCCTGGAGGACAACGGCAAGGCGCGCGTGCTCCTGGTGTCGCTCGAGGCCGACGGCGGCGTGGCCGATCTGATCAAGAAGAAGCTCTCGTCGAAGCCCACCAAGCTGGCCGCGGGCAAGGGGCAGGGCGGTCTGTCGGCGGTCGAGCTCGATCTCGAGGCCCTCGGCGCGGCGTTCAACAAGACGTGGAAGCCGGCGCTGCTGGGCTCGACCCAGAAGGGCGCGCTGCTGAGCGACGACGACGTGAAGAAGCTGCTCGAGACCAGCACCGCGCAGATGGGTGAGGTGGCCGCGCTCTTTCACCTGATCGAGCTCGCGGAAGGCGCCGACTGGGACGCGATCGTCGTCGACGGCTTCTCGACCTCTCACGCCCTGCGGTTCCTCGAGCACCCCACCAACCTGCGCAAGCTGATCGCGCTGCTGCGCGGTGAGCGCCACGGCCGGCCCTCGAAGAACGTGGTGCGGCCGCCGATGCCGGTCGACGAGTTCATCGTGAAGTGCGACGCCGCGCTGGCCTTCTTGAAGAACCCCAAGCGCTTCGCCCTGCACGTCGCCACCATCGCCGAGCCCGTGGCCGAGGCGCAGACGCGGCTGTTCTTCAAGGTGCTGGGCGAGCGCGGCCTCCCCGTCGACGAGATCGTGGTCGATCTCATCGAAGACGGGAAGATCAGCCGCGAGGTGGCCAACCGCCGCGGCCTGCAGGCGCCGCACGTGCGCAAGTACCAGTCGATGCACCAGAAGGTGGCGCTCATTCACCGCCGCATCGTGGGCCCGCGCGGCCTCGACGAGGTGAAGAAGTTCGGCCGTGAGTGGGCCAGCGGCAAAGAGACCAAGGCGCTGCAGTTCACCGCGGGCGAGGGGCCTCCGGCGCTGGTGCGCGCGCCCTCGATGCCGCCCATCGCCGCCCCGCCGCTGCCGCCCACGCGCTTCATCTTCTTCATCGGCGGTGGAGGCGTCGGCAAGTCGTCGTGCGCCGCCGCTGCCGCCGTCACCCTCACCGAGAAAGAGGGGCCGGTGCTGCTCCTGTCGACCGACCCGTCTCACTCCTTGTCGGACGTGCTGGTCAGCCGGCTCACCGACACCGAGACCCAGGTCAAGGGCACCAAGGGCCTCTACGCGCGTGAGATCGACTTCGCGAACTGGTTCACCAACCTGAAGAAGAAGATCAAGGAGCTCGCCGAGCCGATGTTCGGCCCCGAGGCCAAGGGCGAGACCTTCGCCCAGGACCGCGAGCTGGTGCGCAACCTGTTCGACCTCGCCCCGGTGGGCATGGACGAGCTGGCCGCCATGACGGCGCTCACCGACGCGCTGGTGCAGGAGCGCTTCAAGCGCATCGTCATCGACCCCGCCCCGGCCGGGAACAGCCTGCGGGTGCTCGAGGTGCCCGCGATCGCCAAGGCCTGGTTCCAGGCCATTCTCGCCATCGCCACCAGGTACAAGGCCAAGGGCGGCGGCGCGCTGATGGCGTGGTGCGAGGCGCAGATCAAGCACGTCGAGCGCTTCGAGAAGGCCCTCGTCAACCCGGCCGAGTGCCGCTTCGTCGTCGTCACCCGCGGCGAAGATCTCGCGGTGCCGCAGGCCGAGCGCCACGTCGAGTACCTCAAGGCCCTCAAGCTGCCCTTCGAGCGGGTGCTGGTGAACCGCGTGCTCCCCAAGACGGTCGGCTGCGCCGTCACCGAGGAGCGCCGCAAGCACCAGCTCGAGACCGCCCGCATCATCGAGAAGAAGATCGGCGTGCCGGTGACGCTGGCCCCCGAGCTGGGCCGTCACCCGGCCAGCCTGCGCGCGCTCAAGGAGTTCCGCACGTCCTGGTACGCCGTCACGCCCACCGCGAAGATCAAAGCCGCGTAACGGGGCGCTCACGTGGCGGGCACCAAGTTCATCGCGATCGCCGGCAACATCGGCGCCGGGAAGACCGAGCTGACGGCCTTCCTGTGCCGAAAGTACGGGCTCAAGCCCTTCTACGAGCCCAACGATCAGAACCCGTACCTCGAGGACTTCTACAAGGACATGAAGACGTGGGCGTTCCGCTCGCAGATCTTCTTCCTCACCCACAAGTTCCGCCTGCATCGCGAACTCGAGCGCGAGAACGGCACCGCCCTGCAGGATCGCACCATCTACGAAGACGCCGAGATCTTCGCCCGCAACCTCTCGCGCCAGAAGCTGATCGACAAGCGCGACTGGCAGACCTACTGGGAGCTGTACGAGACGATCGCCGCGGCCCTCAGGCCGCCTGACTTGATGATCTACCTTCGCTGCCCGGTGAAGACGCTCAAGCAGCGCATCAAGCTCCGGGGCCGCAAGATGGAGCAGGACATTCCCACGCCCTACCTCAAGCGCCTCAACGACCTCTACGAAGACTGGTTCAAGCGGTACACCATGTCTCCCGTGCTCGTGCTCCCCACCGACACCCTCGACTACGTCACCGACCTGGTCGATCGCGCTGATCTCTTCAGGCAGATCGAGAAGCACCTGTGAGCGACGTCACCACCACCATGAGAGACGTCTACGTGCTCGCGACGCTCGACACCGAGCCCGTCAAAGAGGCCGTGGTGCGCGAGGCCTTCGCGGGTGACGAGGTCGAGCTGGTCTTCGGTGAAGACGACTGCCTGTTCTCGGTGCGCGCCGACGAGTCGCGGGTCGACGTCGTCTTCGAGGTGCGCGACAGCCCCCTGGGGTGGACGCCCGAGCTCCTCATCGGCACGCCCGAGCTGCGCAAGACGCTCGAGACCGCGCGCGGCTTCTACCGGGTGCGCTACGTGCCGGGCAAACCCCAGCAGACCATGGCCGTCTTCGAGGCCCTGTGGACGGTGCGCGGCCTGATGGATCTGATGGACGCGGTGTGCGTCGACGTCACCGCCTTCCGCATGCACTCGACCAACGACGTCGAAGAGATCACCGAGCTCGACTTCGACATTCGTGATCACGTCACCATCCACGCCATGCCCATGCAGGGCTCGGCGGTGGCCGAGGGCGGCACCACCATGTGGGTGCACACCCACGGGCTGTCGAAGTTCGGCACCCTCGACGTCGAGGCCTTCAACATTCAGGAAGACGATCTGCCCGCCGCCGAGACCTTCCTGCACGAGCTGTGCACCGATCTGGCGTTTGGCCAGGGGCCCGCGCTGCGCGCCATCGTCTCGACCAGCGTCGGCCGCCAGTTCACCCTGGTGCCCAGCGAAGAGGCCCGCACCAACCTGCCCGGCGTCGACCCCGAGCTCTTCGAGGGCCACGACGCGCAGATGGTGTCGATCGTCACGCCCGAGGGCAAGCACGCCATCGGCGAGATGCTCGAGCAGTACCGCGACCGCTTCGAAGAAGAGACCGAGGAGCAGGCCGCCAACCTGCGCTCGCTCGCCGAGAAGCTGCTGCCGCTCTTCAAGGCGCGCTTCCTGCGCAAGGGGCTGATGGAGCCCATCGGCTTCGTGGTGCGCGCGCCGTTCGAGGTGCACCCCGACGGCGAAGACGCCGCGGCGGGTGACGAGCAGCTGTGGGCCGAGGTGATCACCTGGGACGACGAGAAGGTGATCGGCCGGCTGGTCGACGGCGGCGAGACCACCACCGAGTGGCGCAAGGGCGCGCACGTCGAGATCGACCAGTCTCAGATCAACGCGCTCGCGGTGACGCGCGACGGGCGCACCCTGGAGCCGCAGGAGCTCCACGCGCTCCTCCAGCAAGAGCTGCCCGCCTGACGACTTCCAGGGAGGAACGACCGTGGCTGCACTGCTGCTGTTGACGGGCCCCCAGGCTGGCCGGCGACACGAGGTCACCGGCGAGGTGATCATCGGGCGCAGCCCGTCGTGCACCATCAGCCTCGAAGACGCCAAGGTGTCGCGGCGCCACGTTCGGCTCGCGCTCGAGGGCGGCGAGGCGCGCGTCAGCGATCTCGGGAGCCGCAACGGCACCGTCGTCAACGGCGAGAAGATCGAAGCCGAGATGGTGTTGCTGCCCGGCGATCGCCTGCAGGTGGGCGACTCCACCATCCTCTTCGAGCCGACGGCCCGCGCGGCGCTCGCCGATCGCGCCGGGCTGGGCGAGATCTCGGGCGCGCCGGTCGAAGAGCTCCTCCCCGCCGCCGGGCCGGTGGCCGGCCTCTACCACGCAGGCGTGGCGCTGCTGTCGGCCACCAGCGAGGCGATGGTGCTGCGCCGCGCCGCCGAGGAGCTCTCGCGCGGGGTGAACTCGGACAAGGCGGCGGCCCTGCTCGGCGGCACCGACGGCCTGCTCACCGCGTCGGTGGTGGGCGCCGACAAGGTCGAGGTGCCCCGCGCCATGGTGCGGGCGGCCCTCGAGCGCAAAGAGGCCAGCATCGCCGGCGGGGTTCTGGTGGCCCCGCTGATCGCCTCGGGCGGCGCGCCCTTCGGCATCTTGTACGCGGAGCGCCCCGAGCCCTTCGGCGCCGAGGAGCAGCGCACCATCACCGCGCTCGGGCGGCTCACCGGCGAGGCCTGCACGGCCCTGCGCGCCCGCCAGAACCCCGATCGCCAGGTGTCGTTGATCGGCTCCTCGCGGCAGTTCCGCAAGACGGTCGAGCAGGCCCGGCGGGCGGCGTCGACGCCAGAGCCCGCGATCCTCTGGGGCGAGTTCGGCACCGGGCGGCTGCAGATGGCCGAGTACATTCACTCGCGCTCGCCGCGGGCGCTCGGGCCCTTCATCGTCGTCGACTGCCGCAAGCACCCCAGCCTGGTGGAAGAGACGCTGTTCGGCCGCACCAGCGCCCCCGGGGTGCCTCCGGCGAGCTCGGCGCTGCTCGAGGCCGACGGCGGCACGCTGGTGCTCCAGCAGCTCGAGGCGCTGCCCCGCCACGCCGCCGAGCGCCTGGCGCGGCTGCTGGCCCGCCGGGTGGCCCCGTCGCGGCAGGGCGGCGAAGAGGCCGTCGACGTGCGCCTGATGGTGACGTGCGACGCGCCCCTGCAGACCCTGATGTCGCGCGGTGAGCTCGACGCCGAGCTCGCGCGGGTGCTCACCGGCACCGAGCTCGAGACGCTGCCGCTGCGCGACCGGCGGCCTGACGTGCTGCAGCTGTTCGAGCACTTCGCCGCGCTCGCGGCCCAGGCGCGCCGCAAGGAGCCGCCACAGCTGACGCCTGACGCCCGCCGGGTGCTCGTCGACTACGACTGGCCCCTCAACGTCGAGGAGCTCCGCGGCGTCACCGAGCGCCTCGCGCTGCTCTATGCGGGCAGCGAGGTCACCGCGCTGGTGCTCCCGCCCGAGGTGCAGACGGGAGCGACCCAGGGCCCGCTCACCCTCGCAGCGCGGGTGCAGCGGCTCGAGCGCGACGCCATCGCCGAGGCCTTGCGCACCGCGCGCGGCAAGAAGATCAAGGCCGCCGCGTTGCTGGGCATCTCGCGGCCCACCCTCGACAAGAAGATCGAGGACTACCAGCTGGTGGTGGAGAAGCGCCGCGGCTGAGTGTCCTGGCCGAGTCGCGCCCCTGCCTTCACCGAGTCATGGAGCCTGGAATGAAGCTGGTGTTTTCGGCCGAGGTGCAGCGCGCGAAGAAGTCGAAGCGGCCGCTGGTCGCGCTCGAGACGTCGGTGCTGGCGCAGGGGCTCCCGTACCCGCGCAACCTCGAGGCGGCGCGGCGCTGCGAGGCGGCCGTGCGCGACGCCGGCGCCACCCCCGCCGCGATGGCCGTGATCGACGGGGTGCTGCACGTCGGCCTCGACGAGGCGCAGACGCAGCGGCTGGCGACCGGGAAGGGGCTGCTCAAGCTCGGCTCGCGAGACCTGGCGATCGCCGTGGCGCAGCGTCGCACCGGCGGCACCACGGTGAGCGCGACGTGTGAGCTGGCCGCGCGCGCAGGCATTCGGGTCTTCGCCACCGGCGGCCTCGGGGGCGTGCACCGCGGCGTCGCCGAGGAGCTCGACATCTCGCAAGATCTCCCCGCGATCGCCCGCTGGCCCGTCGCGGTGGTGTGCGCCGGGGCGAAGTCGGTGCTCGATCTCCCCAAGACGCTCGAGCTGCTCGAGACGCTGGGCGTGCCGGTGATCGGCGTGGGCACCAACGAGCTGCCCGGCTTCTACTCACGGTCGACCGGCCTGCCGCTGGAGCACCGGGTCGACGACGCGGCCCAGGCGGCGAAGGTGCTGCGCGCGCGCGCCGAGCTGGAGCAGGGCGGCCTGGTGTTCGCGGTGCCGCCGCCAGAGAAGACGGCGCTCCCGCGCGCCGAGATTGAGCGCCACCTCAAGGCGGCCCTCGCGCTGGGCAAGAAGCAGGGCATCTCAGGCAAGGCCGCGACGCCCTTCCTGCTGGGCGAGATGGTGCGCCGGTCGAAGGGGCGCACCCTGCTGGCGAACCTGGCGCTCCTCGAGAACAACGCCGCCTTCGCGGGGCGGCTCGCGGTGGCCGCGGCGCGCTGAGACGAGCGTCCGGGGCCTGAGACGCGCGCCAGCGTCCCGGCGACTCTTCAACCGCTGGCGAGGACCGGCCGGGCTCCGCCGCTCGAGAAAGAAGTGCAGCGCGGCGTTGGTCGAAGCTCAGGGGCGCGCCGCGCCCGCCGCGGTCGCCACCGGCCAGCGGGCACTGCGTCGGGGCGTCGCAAAACTCGTCAGCGAGCCGGGGGCAGGGCAGAACCGGGTGGTGGACCGCACCCTCTCGGCGCCCGGCAAGCTCTTCCTGGCTGGGGAGTACTCGGTGCTGTGGGGAGGCGTCGCGCGGGTGTTGGCGGTCGGCCCCCGGGTTCGCGCGTACGTGCGGCGCCGGCCCGATCGCCGCGTCGACGTGCTGCTGGCCGAGGGCCGGCTCTCGGGATCCACGACGCCCCTGGGCGCCCGGTGGGACTCGACGCCAACCGCCTCCTTCCACTTCGTCGCGCGCACCATCGATCTGGCGATGCGCGCCGTCGCGCAGGATGGCCCGGGCTTCTCGATCGCCTTCGAGGCGTCTCCGACCGCGAATGGACAGAAGCTGGGGTTTGGCTCGAGCGCACGGGCGTGCGTGCTGGCGGCCGAGGCGTGTCGCACGGTGATGGGCGCCTCGTTCGACGCGCTGAAGCTGGCGCTGGTGGCCCACGCGTCGGCGCAGGGCGGGAAGGGCAGCGGCGCCGACGTGGCCGCCTGCTTCGCCGGAGACGTCGTGCGTTACCGGAAGGCCGACGTGTCGGCGCTCATCGAGGCGGGCAACCGCGGCGGGTTCGGCGGCGCGCTCAGCAGCGCGCCCCCGGTGGACGTCTGGCGGGTGATGCCGCCGAGGTTGCCGATGCTCTACGTCTTCAGCGGCCAGAGCGCGTCGACCCCGTCGCTGATCTCCGAGGTGGAGCGCACGCTCGACGTCGAGGGCCGCCAGAGGTTCGTGCTCCAGAGCGACGCGCTCGGTGGGCAGCTCGAAGAGGCGCTCGCGCGCGGCGACTTCCCCGGGGCCCGCGCCGCCGCGACCGAGCTGCAGGCGCTCCTGTTCTCGCTCGGGCCGACGAAGACCCCTGGCCTCGAGCGCGCCCTCGCCCTGGCCGCCTCGGCGGGCTGCGCCGGCAAGCAGTCTGGCGCTGGCGGCGGTGACGGCTGTCTGATCTTCGCGCCTGACGAACAGGCGCGCGCCGCGGTGAAAGAGATGTTCGAGGCTCGCGACATGCTCGCGCTCCCCGTCGCCGCGGAGCCCGGGGTTCGGGGCGAAGTGCTGGCGAGGCCCGAGCTGGTGGGCTGGGTCGACGCCGCCGGGTAGTCACCGGCACGGCCTCCGATGAACGTGCGGGGCCGTCGAGGACGCGCCATGCACCGAGCAGCGCAATCGAGGAGGCCTCGTTCGGGGATCGGTGCAGCCGACTCCTGCGCGGGTGCGGATCGACGCCGCGAAAGGCCTCCCTCCTTCGCCGGCTAGCTTCAGCTTGAAGGCCTTCTCGAGCTTCGGCGGCGCGCTCTTCTCGGGGTTCCAGACCCAGATGGACGCGGGCCTTCCTTCGGGTTGGCGCCGCGTTGCGAACACGCGCGAGGACACATGGGCGATGGCTCGGCGCGATGAATGAAGCGCCTGAGCCAGCTCACCGAACGTTGAGCGCAGCTGCTTCCACGCCGTGAGCTGCGGTCAGAAGATGCCGTCGCGCCGTGACAGCAGGTCCTTCAGCATCACGTCGATGGTGTCGCGCACCTGCTCGTTGAGGCGCTGCACGAAGGCGAGGTCGCCGGCGGCCTCGGCGCCACCCTCGACCCTGATCGGCGAGCCGAACTGAATGAACCACCGGGCCGGCAACGGGGGCAGGGTGAGCGGCAGAAACGACACTCCGAGCGCGGAGCCGGGCAGCCTCGCCAGGAGCGGCACCGACTCCTCAGCGCCGACGATCGCCACCGGCACGATCGGCACGCCTGCGCGGGCGGCGATCTTCACGTAGCCCCCGCGCCCGAACCGCTGCAGCTGGTAGCGCTCGGAGAACGGCTTCGAGAGCCCCTGAATGCCCTCGGGGAAGACCACCACCGGCGTCTGCTCCTCGAGCAGCTGCATCGCGTTCTCGGGGCTGGCGCGCACGGCGCCGAGGCGGTTCCACAACACGCCGAGCCCGGGCGCGTGGAAGAGCTGGTCTTCGAGCAGCCACCGCGCGGGCTTCAGATCGGCGCGCTGGCGCCTGAGGGCGTGGTGGAGCAACGGCCCATCGATCGGCAGCGCGCCCGCGTGGTTGGCCACCAGGATGGAGGCGCCCGAGGGGACCAGGTTCGCCCCCGCCACGGTCACGCGCCAGTACCGATCGTAGAGCGCGTCGGCGAGCGGCTGGAGCGACGCCACCAGGGCCTCATCGCGCCCGAAGGCATCGACCCGGGTGTCTTTCCCCGAGGCGCCCAACAGCGCGCGCACGGCGCCGGTCAGGCCCTGAAGCGAGGCGACCGCGCCGGCCCTCGACAACAGCGGCGTGGGGCCGTGGCGTCGCGGGGTGATGGGGGCGCGCGCGTCGGTGCTGTTCGCGTCGTCGCAGGGGGCTTCGGCCTCCGTCAAGGCGCGCGCGGGCGGTTGGCCCTCAGCCAGCGGAACGCTCAAAGGAACCCCCGCGTGGGGGATCGGGTCGGCGCCCAGGTTGGGCGAGTGCGCGCGCAGGACCGGCTGCACCTCTGGCGTGTCGGCGTGCCCCACCGGGTCGACGCGAACGCTGGGCGAGCGCGCGTGCGAGAGCGGCCGCGGCTCTGGCGTGTCGGCGTGCCCCACCGGGTCGACGCGAACGCTGGGCGAGCGCGCGTGCGAGAACGGCCGCGCCTCTGGCGCGTCGGCGTGCGCGACCGGGTCGACGCGAAGCCCCGGCGAGTGCGCGTGCGGCACCGCGCCCGACAGCGGCTGCGCCACTGGCGCGTCGGCGTGCGCGACCGGGTCGACGCGAAGCCCAGGCGAGTGCGCGTGCGGCAGGGCGACCTCGAGCGGCAGCGCGCTGGGCGCGTTGCCGTGGGCCACCGGGGTGAACGACGAGGCGCGCGCACCAGACAGCGAGAGGCCGACGGGCGCATCCGGGTGCGCGACCGGATCGGCGCTCAGGAACGGTGAGTGGCGGTGCCGTGCGGGCGCGGCCCCGAGCGAGAAGGCCTCGGGCGTCGCCTCGTGCCGGATCGGGTCGACGGCCAACACGGGCGAGCCGGGGTGCGCAGCCGGCCCGCGCCCCAGCGGCACCGCCACCGGCACTCCTGCGTGCGGAATCGGATCAGCCGCGAGGGTGGGCGCGCTCGCGTGGGCCGCGGGGGAAGGCGGCGTCGCGTCGCGCCGGGTGGCCTTCTTCGGCGGCGGCGTCTGCAGCTCCGGCGTCTGCGGCCTGGCGCCCGCCGTCTTCAGGGACGGCCTGGCGGCGAGGGGCACCCGGGGCGCCGCGCCGCGCTTGAAGGGATCGTTGCCGAGCACTTTCTTCGCCGCCATTGGTCACCCCCGCCGCGCCGTCATCGTGGCCATCGCCTCGTGTACAGGGAGGTGAGGCAGAAAGTGAAGGTCCCGCGCGGCGCGGCGGCCGTCGGCGAGCCACGCGTAGCGGAAGAAGTCCATCAAGGCCCACGGGCTCACCGAGAGGCCCACGGCCTCCATCGCGGCGATGGCCGTGCGCAGCAGCGGCCCCGCCAACGGCACCGGCGTGACCCCGGCCGCGCGCAGGAGCGACGACACCGGCGCCACGCCCTCGCCGACGATGTTGAAGACGCCGCGCGCCCTGGTGTGCAGGGCCAGGTGGAGCGCCCGCCCGGCGTCGTCTTCGTGCACCACCTGCCAGAGCGGGTCGAAGCCCAGCACCGTCGGCACCGCCTGCGCGCGCACCAACCGGGTGAACGGGTTGTTCGAGCCCGGGCCGACGATCGGCGCGAAGCGCAAGATCAGCACCTCGACGTCGGGGAACCGCTCGGCGAACTGGCTCAGCTGCCGCTCGACCTCGAGCCGATCGTTGACGAACCGGACGCCCTGCACGGCGCTCAGCGGCTGCGTCTCTGGCGCGTAGGCCGGGCTCTGGGCGCGCGCGCCGTAGAGCACCGTCAGCGACGGCACGATCAGCCGTGGCACCTTCACCGCCCCGGCGGCGGCGAGCAGGTTCAGCGTGCCGATCACCTCGAGCTCGTGCGCGAAGCTGGCCCGGTGCACCCGCGAGTTGACGAAGGCGAGGTGGTAGAGCGCGTCGAGCCCCGCGTCGGTCAGGGCCCGCTCGAGGTCACCTTCGACGCCCTGCCGCAGCAGATCCAGTCGGACGAAGCGAACGCGCTCCGGCACGTCGACGGGCCGGGTGACGTCGAACACCACGATCTCGTCGATCTTCGGGTCGGCCAAGAGCCGCGGCAGCAGGCCGCGCCCGAGATCGCTCGCCGCGCCCGTCACGCCCACCCGTCTGCTGGTTCGCCCCGCCACCATCGCGCAGGCCTGATACGACGATGGGCGGTTCGATGTCATGCGTCGCCTGCGCCTCCTCTTCATCCAAGCCCTGCTCCTCGGTGCCTCGGTGGCGCGCGCCCATGACGCCGACGTCGTCTACGCGCGGCTCGAGCCCGGCGCGGCGGGCTCGCTGAACGAGATCGTCACCCTCACCACCCCGACGCTCGGCCTGCTCGCGCCCGTGGACGTCGACGGCGATGGGGCGGTGACGCAGGCCGAGCTCGACGAGCGCGCCGCGGCCGTGAACGCGGGGGTGTGGGACGATCTGCCGCTGACCGCGGGCCGGGCACCGTGCATCCGTTCCGACGAGACGGCCCGCCTGGAGGACGGCTTCGTCACCCTCACGGCGCGCTGGCGGTGCCCCGAAGGTGATCTCCGGCAGGACTTCAAGGTGCTCCGCGTGCTGCCGACCAACTACCGCGTGGTGCTGGGCAGCCAACTCGACGGGGAGCGCGGCCGCCGCTTCGCGCAGGGCGTCTTCACCGCGCTCGAGGTGCCTCGGCCTGGGCCGCCGGCGCTGCTCGACGCGACGCGGCTCCTCCGGGGGCTCGAGCTGGGGGTGCGGGACAACGGCGTGGTCGAGGCGCTCGCGCTCCTGCTGCTCTGCTTCCTGACCTCCGGCGGCCTTCGGGGTGGGGCGCTCCGCCTTGGGCTCTTGCTGCTCGGCGCGCAGGCGACGTGGAGCGGAGCCTCGGCGCCGCTCGCCGTCGCGGCGCTCCTGGGCGCGAGCGCGGCGCTGCTGCTCTTCGCGCCCGAGCGACGTGGCGGGTGGGCGCCGGTCGCGGCTGCCCTGGCAGGGGTCGGGCTGGCGCTGCGCGGTGGGCTGCCGGGGTTCAGCGACCGGCTGGGGTGGGTGTTGGGGCTGACGCTGGTCGGCGGCGCGCTGCTCCTCGTCGGCGCCCCCCTCGGCCGCCTGCTCGCCCGGCGCCCGCGCCCCTTCCTGGTCGTCAAGCTGATCCTCGGCGCGCTGGTGCTCTTCTCGGTCGGGCTGCGTCTGGGCTGAGCCTGCAGCAAACGCTTGCCCAGGCCCCGGTGCACACCCGACACTGATGGCCCGATGCCGAAGGAGAACTACAACGATCTGATCTTCATGCTGGGCGATCTCGCGCGCGAGCACCTGGCCGAGAAGGCGCCGCTGCCCAAGGGCATGGAGTTGGTGTTCGAGTGTGAGGACTTCCTGCTGGGGATTCGTGAAGAGATCGAGGCCCTCGAGGCCGAGATGAACGACGAGGCCGGCGCCTACCAGGACTTCCTCGATCAGCAGGCGGCCGAGCGCGAAGAGAAGCACGCGATCACCAAGAAGTGGCGGCACGCCGTGGCCGGCGTCGAGAGCCGCAGCCGGGAGCTGCGCAAGTCGCTCTCGTCGCAGAAGGCCGCGCACCGGTACCAGAAGAACTCGCTGAGCCTCGCGGAGCAGAAGCACAAGGAGCTCGAGCAGCGCGAAGGCCACGACGTGAAGAAGATCGAGACCAGCCGCGCCAACCTCAAGACCTTCCGCCTCAAGATGATGCGCAACCAGCGCATGCTCGAGGACATGGAGATGGAGCTCAACCAGGTGCTGACGCCCCGCCCCGGCCAGGTCGGCGCCCAGGGCATCCTCGCGCACAAGCAATTGCTCGAGATGGAGGACCTCGCTGAAGAGAAGAAGGCCGAGCACGAGGCCCGCATGAAGGAGCTCGACCAGGCCCTCGCCGCCAAGGAGCAGGAGGCCGCCGCGGCCGAGGAGGATCTCGATGGCGCGCTCTTCGAGCTCGGCGAGGCCGTCTATGGCGATCGCCCGCCGCACCCGGCGCTCAACCCCGTCTACGCCCGCCTCGACAAGGCCGGCTGAGGCGCCCCCTTCTTTATTCCGCCCCTGCTTGACCCCGCGCGCGTTCCTCGCCTAAGGCCGCGCCACTACCCGTCATTGGAGACCGGTGGGCAGCACCGCTCGCACTGCCCCGCGAGCGGCCTGAGACGTCTTTTTTTTCAACCCCGGGGTGCCGTACCCAGCCGGGCCCTTCGCCGGGTTGGTCCAGGACAACCATTACATGCAGCAGAACTTGAATCAGGGCTTCAACGCGGAAGGTGATGAGGATTTTGCGGCGCTCTTCGAGGCCTCGCTCAAGGAGAGCGGCGGCACCGGTCTCGTCAAGGAAGGCGAGGTCATCAAGGGCGTCGTGGTGCGGGTCACCGGCGAGTTCGCCGTGGTCGACATCCGCTACAAGAGCGAGGGCCAGGTGCCCATCGCCGAGTTCACCTCTCCGCGCGGTGAGATCACCGTCAAGCCCGGCGATTCGGTCGACGTCTACGTCGAGTCCCGCGAAAACGACACCGGCATGGTCGTCCTCTCGAAAGAGAAGGCCGACAAGATGCGCATCTGGGACGAGATCTCGAACGCCGTGAAGGGCGACGAGATCATCAAGGGCACCATCACCGGGCGCGTCAAGGGCGGCCTCCAGGTGGACATCGGCGTCAAGGCCTTCCTCCCCGGCTCGCAGGTCGACATTCGCCCCGTGCGAAACCTCGACCAGTACCTGAGCAAGGAGTTCGAGTTCAAGGTCATCAAGTTCAACCAGAAGCGCGGCAACATCGTGCTGTCTCGCCGCGTGCTGCTCGAGAAGCAGCGCGAGGAGCAGAAGAAAGAGACGCTGAAGAACCTGAAGGAGGGCGCGATCATGAAGGGCCAGGTGAAGAACCTGACCGACTACGGCGCCTTCATCGATCTCGGCGGCATCGACGGCCTGCTCCACATCACCGACATGTCGTGGGGCCGCGTCGGTCACCCCAGCGAGATGTTCAACGTGGGCGACGAAGTTCGCGTCGTGGTCCTCAAGTTCGACCCCTCGCAGGAGCGCGTCAGCCTCGGCCTCAAGCAGATCCAGGAAGACCCGTGGCACCGCGCCGACGAGAAGTACCCGGTCGGCACCCGCGTGCACGGCAAGGTCGTCAGCCTCACCGACTACGGCGCGTTCGTCGAGATCGAGCAGGGCGTCGAGGGCCTGGTGCACGTCAGCGAGATGACGTGGAACAAGCGCGTCAAGCACCCCTCGAAGATGATGGAGGTCGGCCGCGACGTGGAGGCGGTCGTGCTCGACATCGACCCGAAGGCCAAGCGCATCGCGCTGGGCATGAAGCAGATCGAGGTCAACCCCTGGACCGCGCTCGAGGACAAGTACCCGATCGGCTCGGTCATCAAGGGCGTCGTCCGCAACGTCACCGACTTCGGCATCTTCGTCGGCGTCGAAGAGGGCGTGGACGGCCTGGTGCACGTGTCCGACATCTCGTGGACCCAGCGCATCAAGCACCCCGGCGAGCTCTACAAGAAGGGCGACATCGTCGAGGCCGTGGTCCTCAACATCGACGTCGAGAACGAGCGCTTCTCGCTCGGCATCAAGCAGCTCAGCCAGGACCCCTGGGACACCCTCTCGGAGCGCCTGCCCGTCGGCAGCCGCGTCAAGGGCAAGGTCACCAAGGTCACTGACTTCGGCGGCTTCGTCGAGATCGAGCCGGGCATCGAAGGCCTGGTGCACGTCTCGGAGATCAAGGAGGAGCGCGTCGAGAACCCGCGCGATGTCCTCGCCGAGAACCAGGAAGTCGACGTCAAGATCATCGACATCAACACCTCGGACCGGAAGATCGCCCTGTCGATCAAGGCCCTGCTGCACGAGGGTGAAGACGACTACCGCGAGTACCTCAAGAAGCAGGCTGAGCAGGCGCGCTCGCGACTGGGCGACGTCATGGCTGGCAAGCTCAAGAAGTAAGTCGGCCGTCTGCCGATGAAGCGCGCGAGGCCGGTGCACTCCGAAAAGAGGCGCCGGCCTCGTCGTTTGGGCGGCGGTTGAATCTGTGGCAAGAGGGCGCCGTGCGGCGAACGGCGTTGCGCCTGGGGCTCCTCGTGCTGGTGCTGGTGGCGCCCCTGGCGGCGGTGCCCTCTTACGACTTCCCCGAGCGCCGGCCCTTCGCGGGCGATCGCTGGGAGAACCCGTACGCGGGCTGGCGCGCTCCGTTCCTCAAGGTGAACCTGCACGCCCACTCGCGCGCGTGGGGCGGGCTGACCGCGGGCGGCTCCTCGGCGGCCGAGCTGGCGCAGGCCTACGCCGACCGGGGCTTCTCGGCGCTGGCGATCTCGAACTACCACCAGGTCACCCACCTCGAGGCACCGCCGCTGCCGATGATTCGTGGGTACGAGCACGGCCTCAACTGGAGCAAGAGCCACCGCCTGGTGCTGGGCACCGACGAGGCCGTGGGCTTCGACTTCCCGATCTCGACCCGCTCGTCGCGGCAGTGGGTGCTCGACGTGCTCCGGGCCTCGGGCGGCCTGGTCGGGTTGAACCACCCGTCGCTGCGAGCGGGCCACGACTGCCGCGACGTCGAGGCGCTGACGGGCTTTCAGCTCTTCGAGGTGCACAACGCCTACGCCACCTCGCTCTTCGAGTGGGACTGCGCGCTGTCGGCGGGCCGGCTGGCCTGGGCCGTGGGCAACGACGACGCGCACGCGGCGCGCGAGGAGTCGATCGGCGTCGCCTGGAACATGGTCGGCGCCGAGGGCGCTACCGAGCCGGCGATCTTGCGCGCGCTCGGCGCGGGCCGCTCCTACGTGGTGCGCGGCGAGCGCGGCCGCATGGACGTGCAGGTGCTGGGGCTCGAGGTGGACGCGCGCGGCGTGATGACGCTCGAGCTCGACGGGCCGGCGCGCGTCGAGTGGCGCACCGACGGCGGCGAGGTGCGGCAACTCGACGAGGGCGTGCAGGTGGCGCGCTTCGAGGCCCCGCGGGGCGCCCGCTACGTGCGCGCCGTGGTTCGAACGCCCAACACCGAGATGGTGCTCAACCCGGTGGTGCGCGCCGGCAGCTGGAGCAGCCCCCTCGCCACCATCGACTGGCCGCGCACCGTGGGCGGCTGGGCGGCCTGGCTGCTGGGCGCGCTCGCCGTCGCCGCCCTGATGCCTCGGCGGCCCCACTTGAGCGTGGTGCGCGCCGAGCGACGTGCCGCCTGAGGGGCCCGTCGAGGGCCGACCTGTCGAAAAAGAGAAACCGGAGTGACGCAACCACTGTCTGATGGCCGCCGACCCAAAGGGAGCTCCATGACTCGCCTGCTCGTCCTGCTCACGTTCGTCCCCCTCTCAGCCTCGGCCTTCTGCGGCTTCTACGTCTCTGGAGGCGGCGCCGAGCTCTTCAACAACGCCACCCAGGTCGCCCTCATGCGCCACGGCACGCGCACGGTGCTCTCGATGCAGAACGACTACCAGGGGCCGCTCGAAGACTTCGCGATGGTGGTGCCGGTGCCGGTGGTGCTCAAGAAGGAGCAGGTGAAGACGCTGAAGAAGGCCGTCTTCACCAGGCTCGACACCCTCACGGCCCCGCGGCTGGTCGAGTACTGGGAGCAGGACCCGTGCCCGAAGTACCGCGGCGACGGGCTCAGCGGGCTCGGCGCGAGGGGCATCGGCTTTGGCGGTGGAGGCCTCGGCGTCGGCTACGCCGCGGGGCGAATGGGCGTGCGCGTCGAGGCGGAGTTCGACGTGGGTGAGTACGAGGTGGTCATCCTCTCGGCGCAAGACGCGCTGGGGCTCGAGGCCTGGCTCACCGAGCAGCACTACAAGATCCCCCCCGGCGCGGCGCCGCTCTTCCGGCCCTACGTTCAGCAGGGCATGAAGTTCTTCGTCGCGAAGGTGAACGCGAAGAAGGTGACGTTCGAGAAGGGGCGCGCCACCTTGTCGCCGCTGCGGTTCCACTACGACTCCGAGAAGTTCGAGCTCCCGGTGCGCCTCGGCCTCATCAACGCGAAGGACACGCAGGATCTGATCGTGCACGTGCTCGCGCGGGGGCAGCGCTACGAGGTCGCCAACGCCCCGAACACCACCATCCCCACCAACATCGATCTGGTGCCGAGCGCGAAGCCCGAGTTCGGGCCGTTCTATGCCTCGCTGTTCGATCGCACCCAGGCGAAGTCGAAGGGCACCGTCGTCACCGAGTACGCGTGGGACGCCAGGAGCTGCGACCCCTGCCCGACGCCCCCGCTGACCGAGAACGAGCTGGTCGAGCTCGGCCTCGACGTGATCGACCCCGAGGCCCAGTACGTCGAGCCCGAGCTCGAGGTGAAGAACCTCGACAAGCTCACGCCGGCGCAGAAGAGCCAGCTCGAGGCGCTCCTGGCGAACGCAAAGCGTCAGCTCAAGGCCCAGGCCCAGCGCGGCGGTCGCAGCGGAGGCTTCGTGGTGACGCGCCTGCACGCCCGCTAC
>JACSRE010000259.1 GCA_014879945.1 Myxococcus sp. | reverse complement strand
GCCTCATTGACTTCGGGCAGGTGGGCCGCGACGTTTCTGCACACGGATTCTGTCGAGGCGATTGTGACGAGGCCCGCGCCAGAGCGCAGAGCCGCTTTGGCGGCAAGCACCGCCGCCCCAGGCATCGCTCCGCTGCCGGCGACAACCAGGACATGCCCGTTGTCCCCTTTGTGGCTTGAGCGCATCCTCATCGGGATTAGGTCGCAGACACCGGATGGCTCGAGCAGACGTGCATCGGTTGGGGTTTCGACGAGATCGAGAGGAAACCCGATATCGGCTACCGTCCAGTAACCGGAATGCTCGAGCCCGAGACCTTGGAACAAGAACGGCTTTGGAAGGCCGAACGTGACCGTGCGCGTCGCCCACACGCTTTCGCCCAGATCTTCCCCCGTGTCGGTATCGATCCCGCTGGGTACGTCAACAGAGATCACCGGAACGCCACTGTCGTTGATGATTCGAATGGCTTCGCGGATCGGGCCGACCACGTCGCCCTTTGCTCCCGTGCCGAGAAGCGCATCGACGATGACGTCGCGACAGCCGATGCAGCCAGCCGAGGGCGTGATGGTGACGTCGCAGAACGGCGCCGCCGCCGAGCACCCGGTGTTGTCCTCGGTGCAGACCTGGCACTTGCCGAGCCCGCCCTGCCACAGCCGGTTGCAGACCGGCGTCGCGCCCGAGCAGCCCTCGGTGGCGTTGCAGGCCACGCAGCGGCCCAGCGTGCGGTCGCAGATGGGCGCGTTGCCGGCGCACGTCATCGGGCAGCTCAAGTTGCCGGCGTCGGCGGCGTCACCGCCGGCCGAGCCTCCACCCGTCGTCGCCGAGCCTCCGCCCGTCGTCGCCGAGCCTCCGCCCGTCGTCGCAGCGCCTCCACCCGTCGCCGTCGAGCCACCGCCGGTCGACGCGAGCCCGCCGCCGGTGCCGCTCAAGCCTCCGCCCGTCGAGCCCAGCACGCACGAGCCGGTGTTCTTGTCGCAGGTGAGCCCTGGCCCGCAGCGCGTCGACTCGCAGAGGTCGACCGGGCCGCACTGGCAGGCCGCGTACCCGAGGGAGAGGGAGAGGATGAAGAGCAGACGGCGCATGGCGAACTCCGGGAAGGGAGGGCGGTATCCCACGACTCAAAGGCGCGAGGCCACCCTGCGCCGCGTCTGGAATTGAAGACATGCCGCGGCCCGCCACGACCGCCTCGGCCCGGGCTCCAGAGCGGTCCACGGTAGGCGCGCACGCCCGTGCGACGTAGAACGCCGCTGGTGAGAACACCCACCGCCGCCAGAACCGTCCGCCTTGGCTGCCTTGCCCTCGCCCTCTCCCTCGCGTCGCTCAGCGCGCACGGCCAGACGGCGCTCCCCGGGTTCGAGCTCGAGCGCTTCACCTTCAACCCCGGCTCGCGCGAGACGATGACGATGGGCAGCGGCGACCTGCTCGACGCCCGGCGGCTCAAGCTCTCGCTGGCGGGGCACTACGCCCACCGGCCCCTCGTCTTCACCATCGACGACCGCGACTCGGGCGCGGTGGTGGCCAGCCGGGTGACGGCCCACCTGGTGGCGGCGTACGGCGTCTTCGACTGGCTCGAGGTGGGCCTGCAGCTCCCGGTGGTGGCGTTCCAGACGGGAGACGACCTGACCGCGCAGGGCATCGCGCCGGTGGCCTCGGCTGGCCTGGGCGCGCCGCTCCTTCAGGGCCGGGTGGCCTTCCTGCGCCAGGACCGACAGCAGCCGCTCGACCTCGGCCTCACCCTGGGGCTGACGCTGCCGCTGGGTGCTGCGCAGGCCCTGACGAAAGACCCGGGGCTGGGGCTCGCCTTCGTGCCGCGGCTCGGCGCCGGCTACAGCTTCGGCCCGGTGCGCGCGGGCGCCGAGCTGGGCGCCGTGCTTCGCGGCTCGGCGGTGCTCAGCCCCACCAGCGCGAGCATCAGCGACGAGGTCGGCAGCCAGTTCACCTACGGCGTGGTGGTCGCGACGACGCGCCAGCTCCATCAGGTGCGCGGCGAGCTCGGGCTGCGGGGCCTCGTGCCCTTCACCCGCTCGGGCGCGAGCGCTGAGCTCCTCGCCGGTGCGCGCGTGGGCCTCCTCGAAGGTGAGCAGCTCGAGCTGTTCGCCCTGGCCGGGCCGGGCTTCGGCGCGACCCCGGGCACGCCGGCCTTCCGCGCCATGGTGGGGGTGGCGTGGGCGCCCTCGTTCGCCGAGCAGGCGAAGCCGGCCGCCAGCTGCGTCGAGGGCCAGCCCTATGCGCTCGCCGACTGTCCCGACCTCGACCGTGATGGCGACGGCGTCGCCAACGGCAAAGACGTCTGCCCCGAGCGCCGCGGCGTGGCGGCGAAGCAGGGGTGCCCCGACACCGACTCCGACGGTGACGGCGTGATGGACCTGGTGGACGCGTGCCCGAAGGTGGCCGGCCAGTCGGCGTTCAAGGGCTGCCCTCCGCCCGACGAAGACGGCGACGGCGTGCTCGACCCCGACGACGCGTGCCCGAAGGAGCAGGGCCTGGTCGAGCGCAAGGGCTGCCCGGTGCGTGACGCCGACGCCGACGGCATCGAAGACGCCGCCGACGCGTGCCCGGCCGAGGCCGGCATCGCCGAGCTCAAGGGCTGCCCGGAGCGCGACACCGACGGCGACGGCGTGATGGACCGCTTCGACAACTGCCCCAAGGTGGCCGGCGACAAGGCCAACCAGGGCTGCCCGAAGAAGGACAAGCAGCTGGTCGTCATCACCAAAGAGAAGCTCGTCATCCTCCAGAAGGTGTTCTTCGCGACGGGCAAGTCGGCGGTGCTGCCGAAGTCGTGGCCGCTGCTCTCACAGGTCGCCGCGGTGCTCAACGACCACCCCGAGCTCGCGCGCGTGCGCGTCGAGGGCCACACCGACGATCGCGGCAACCACGACCGCAACGTCGCGCTCTCGCAGGAGCGGGCCGACGCGGTGAAGCAGTTCCTCGTCGGCAAGGGCGTCGACGCTCAGCGCCTGGTGGCGAAGGGCTTCGGGCCCGATCAGCCAGCCGACACCAACGCCAACGAGAAGGGCCGCGAGAACAACCGGCGGGTGGAGTTCGTGGTCGAGCCCTGACCGTCATCGCTTTTCACTCCGCTGCCGGGTGCGGGGTCGAGGAGCAACCCCCTGCACCAGGAGCGACGTGGAGATCACCGGCATCGAAGGGCTGTCTCGCCAGCAGCTGCGCGCCGAGGTCGACCGGGGCGGCCGCTTCGTCGTCTACGGCTGGTGCGTCTCGTTCCTCATCCTCACCCTCAAGCGCTCGAGCGACGTCACCTTCGTGCGCGCCGACCAGAGCCGGGTGGCCGCGGGCCTGGGGTGGACGCTCCTGTCCGTCACGCTGGGGTGGTGGGGCTTTCCCTGGGGCTTCATCTACACGCCGATGGTGTTGATTCAGAACCTGGGCGGCGGCACCGACGTCACGGACAAGGTGATGGCGTCGCTGGGCGCCGAGCTCGGCGTCCCGCCTCCGTCGTACGCGCCGCCGCAGCCCACCCCGTCGAACCCGGCGCCAGCGCCAGCGCCGCTCGTGGCGAGCCCGCCGTCGAGCCCCAACGCCTCGCGCGACGTCGTCGCGGTGGTGATGAGCGCCCTCTCGCTCGCGTGCTGCGCGCCGCTGGGGTGGGTCGCGGCAGTGCTGGCCATCCTCTCGATTCGTGACGCGCAGACGCAGCAACGCCCCACGCCCGTCATCTCCATCGTCACGCTGGTGCTGAGCGGCTTGTCGACGCTCCTGTTGGTGGCGGGCGGCATGGCCTTCGCGATGGATCAGCACAAGGCGAGCAGCCACAAGAAGCAGGCGCTGTCGAACGCGGTGACCGGCCGGCTCGAGGCGACCCTCGACACCAGGACCGCCTGTGCGCTGGCGCAGGCCGCGCTGTACGACGGCGTCTACGAGCGCCGGAGCTCGTGGGACACCCTGCGCTGCGAGACGACGCTGGGAGGCGACGCCGCGACGCCGACGCTCGAGCTCACCGCGGTCCGCGGCAAGCTCGACGAGCGCCTCACCGCCTGCTTCGCGCGATCGAACCGACGGTGGTTCGTGCTGGCGGTGCGCCACGACTCCGGGTGCCCCGAGGCGCCCGCGCTGACCATCGCGCTGACCGCGAATGAGAAGGAGCTCGAGTCGAAGGAGCGGGCGGCGCAGCGGAAGGCCGAGCACGCCCCGCCGAAGCAGGTCGGCCCCCGGGTGCAGCCCCGCCCTGGCGGCGACGAGGCTGAGTGGCCGCTGCTCGAGCTCGAGGTGACGAACGTCGCGACCAGGCAGCAGCCCAGCGACACTCCGCCCTTCCACAAGCCCGGCGGCGACTGGACGTACTTCGACCTCGCGCCGCTCGACGACCCGACGGCGAAGGTGCGCGTGGGCCTGAAGGCGCCCTCAGCCACCGACGGCCCGGTGTCGTTCTCGGAGCTGCGGCTGGCGCCGAAGGACCGCGACGCCAGCACCCGCTTCATCGAGGCGGTGGCCGACGCCTTCCTCGTGACCGAGCCCACGCCGAGCGCGAAGCCGCGCAAGTTGGTGCCGGTGAAGCTGGCGACGGCCGTGCTGGGTCAACACCAGGTTCGCGCGGCAGGGGGCGGGTTCTCGAGCCCGAAGCAGCGTGGCGCGCCCGGCACGTGGACGACGACCAAGCTGTTCCTCGAGCGAAACGACCAGTACGCCGAGGTCTACTTCAACGTCGACCTCGAGGCCGGCGTCGCCGAGCTCAGCGAGAAGGACTCGGAGTACCGTGAGCCGCTCGTGGGGTTGCTGACGCGCGCCCTGCTCGACGGCTGGTGAGGGCGTCACGCCCCTGCCGTCGGCAAGAAGGAGCGCTCGAGCCCCTGGCGGCGCACTGATTGCGCTCCCGGCACGTCCTGACGTACTGCTCGGCTGCGGCAGTGCATTTGCAGCCCTGCCGCCACCAACCTCGGGGAGACAAACCACCATGCGGCTTCTGCTCATCGCGACGTTCACGCTTTCATCGTCCCTCACCCTCGCGCAGGTGAAGGTCCAGACCGGCCCCGGCGGCACGAAGGTCGACACAGGCGCCGCGGGCGTCGAGGTCGAGACCGGGCCCAACGGCGTTCGCGTCGAGACTGGGGTCGGCACGAAGGTCAAGACGGGCTCGGGGGCGGGCACCACCACCGTGAAGGTGAAGACCGGGCAGGGGAGCACCACCGTTCAGGCCGGCGGGGTGCGCGTCGAGACGGGCGCGGGGTCGGTGAACGTCGCGCCGCCCCCGCCTCCTGCGGTGGTCGCGCCGGCGCCGGTCGCGGAGGCCGTCGGCGACGACGACGACGACCTCGTCATTCAGGACGACGGCCGCACCATCGAGCACACCTGCGGCAACGAGCAGCAGATCATCGTCAACGGCAGCCAGAACGTCATCACGCTCCATGGGCCCTGCAAGGACGTGCACGTCAACGGAGAGAAGAACCGCATCACCACCGACTCGGTGCAGTCGATCGTCGCCAACGGAGACACCAACCAGATTCAGTGGCGCACCAGCCCGCGCGGCAAGGCGCCGAAGGTGTCAACCAACGGCAACGGCAACACCGTCTCTCGCCTGCGCTGAGCGGCTCGGCGTCGTGCGGCGGTGAAGCGCTGACTCAGCGCTCGTCAGGGCAGCGCCCCCAGCTCGGCCGGCCCCTCTGGCTCGATGACGACCTCGTGCGGGCGTGACACCAGCGCGCGCACGCGGGCCTGTACGTCACGCTCCACCGCGTCGAGCCACTCACGCTGGAGCGCCGCGGAGCGCTCGAGGTAGCCGGGCACCGAGTCAGGCAGGCCGCGCGTCTTCTCGTGTCGCATGGTGATGCGCAGCTGGTCTTTCCCGAACAGCAGGTTGAAGAGGCACGAGACGTCGTTCGCCCACGGGTTGCCGGTGGTGGCGTCGCAGATGGAGAGGTCGGCGCGCTCGGGGCCCGGCGCCACGCGGGCGGGAGCGGTCTGCATCACGTCGACGCCCGCCGCGAGCTGCGCGCCGGTGAAGCGCCCGACCTCCAGCGTGCCCGCGTGCACCAGGTAGCGGCGCTTCGGCGAGAGGCCGCTGACCGAGACCGTGAGGGACGCGAGCGCGGCGAGGGGCTTCGAGTCCAGGCGCCTGGCGTCAGCCACCGGGAGCACCAACGGGAGCGGCGCCTGCACGCCAGCGAGGTCGAGGCGCAGCGGCTCGTCGCCCCGAAAGGGGACGCCGCCATCGGCGCCGTCGACTCGCGCGAGGCCGTCGGCCACCGTCACCTTCACGCGCGCGGGAGGGCCCTCGAGCCCGAGCGACGCCACCACCTCGGCCGCCATCACGCCGTGGAGCGTGGGCCCGGGGTGAATGCGGTCGGGCATCAGGTTCTCGGCGCGCTTGCTGGCCCGCCAGGCGGCGATGGCGCGCGTGACGGCGTCGTTCACGGGAACCAGGAGCAGGTGACGCTCGGCGGCCGTCTTCTTCGAGAACTCGAGCAGCTCGCTGATGCGCGCGGCGCGCCGACGGTTGAGCGCGCTCCCGGCGCCGAGCGAGGTGTCGTAGGGCGTGGTGTCGAGCCACACCACCTGGCGCACCTTCGCCGCCGCCAGCCGATCGAGCAGCGTCGTCATGTGCTGCTCGAACGCCCCGCCGCTGCTGCCAGGCGGGTACGAGGCGTCGTTCATGCCGAAGTTCACGAAGACGACGGTGGGCTGGTGGGCCAACACGTCAACCTCGAGCCGGGCGAGCGCGTCTTCCACCGTGTTCCCGCCGATGCCCGCGTTGATGAAGGTCATCGACCAGTCGGGGTGCCGCAGCCGCGCGGCGACCTCGACCAGGCGCGTCCAGGTGTGGAGCACCGTGATGCTGTCGCCGAGGAAGACCACGCGGTCGCCGTCGCGGAGAACAGGGGCTGCGGGCGAAGCGGCGACCAGCAGGGCGAGGGTGAGCGACGTCATCGGGCGGAGGCAGAGCGTAGCCCGACCCGGCCGACGTCAGCGCGCCTGGCAGACGGTCGCGTCCGCTGAGCCACACCTGGGTCGTGAGGGGAAGCCGGAGTCGGGCCTCGAGAGCCTCGCGGGTGCCCGCCTGGCCGCCTGGCGGACGAAGACCACGAACGCTCCTCGTCGCCGCGAGGCTCGCGGGCGTTCGCGACCCCGTGCTTCACTCGACGTCGAGCTCGGCCTCGCCGGCTCTCCCGGCGCCGCGCCGGGCTTCTTCGTGTCTCGGGTAGGGGCCATGCACCCACAGCGAACTCCAGCGCGCGCAGTCAGCCCCCGGTGAGCGCGCCACGACTCCTCCAGCGGGCACGGGACGCGTTGGCCTCCGGCGATCCCGCCGGCGCTCTCGAGCCCCTCGTGGCCGCTTGGCGGTCGTGCCGCGCGCCCCGGCTGGCGCAGCAGGTCGACTGGGTCAGCGCCCGTCTGCCGGTCACGCCCGTAGACGGCCACGCGCAGTGGCTCGAGCTGGCGGCCCGGCAGGACGCTCGCGCACTGCCCGGGCTGTTGGCGACCCTGACGGCCGGCAGCTTCCGCGAGGCCGAGGCCCGCGGGGAGCGCCTCGTCCGGTGGGACGACCCTCGCGTCGCGTCGGGGCTGTTGGCGCTGCTGGCCGCACCCCGCTACCGCACTTCGGGGGCCCGGTATTTCTACGAGCTGGTGCTCAGCGCGCTGGCGGCCCGACGTGATTCACGCGTGCCCGGAGGCCTCTCCGCGCTGGCGGCGCGCTACCACGAGGTCATCCCCAACAGCTACGGCCCGACCCTGGCGGCGGCGCTGTCGAAGGCGGCGCACACCATGGCCGTGGACCGTGGCGACGAGGGGCCGCTGGCACCGCTCCTCAACGCGCTCGAGCCCTTCTTCGAAAGCGAGCGGGCCGACGCCGCGCGGGCCCGGGCAGCGCGCGCGTCGCTGGACGACCGGGCGGCGTCCCTGCGCGCCGCCGCGCACGCGCGCCCCGGCGACGAAGGCCGCCTGCAGGTCTGGGCCGACGCGCTGACCGAGCGCGGTGACGCGCTGGGCGAGCTGCTCAGCCTCGACGCGCTGGCCGCCCGGCAGGCGCTCGACGAAGCAGGCCTCGCACGCCTGGTGCGCGTGCGCGCCCGCCTGCGCGATCGCCTCCTCGGGACACTCGCCCCGGACGTGGTTCACGCCGTCTTCGAGCTGGGCGTGCCGGTGCACGTCGAGCTGGGGCGCCAGCACCGCGTGCCACCGCCGGCGGCGCGGGAGTGGGCGACGGTGCGCGGCGTGACGCTGCCGGGCGACCAGCACGGCGACGAGTGGCCGGCGCTGCTCGCCGCCTTGCCCGCCCTGCGCGCGTTGATGCGGGTGACGCCCACCGTGCTGGCGCAGCTGGCGCTACGACGCGCCGACTTCACGCTGGACTTCGCGCTGCTGGAAGGCACCTGGCAGGTGCCTCGGACGTTGCCGCTGCCGGTGGCGCACCTGGCCGCTCGCGCTCCCGTCTACGGGCCGCTGCTGGCGGCCCACCCCGGGCCCACCATCACCCTCGAGGCGAACGCACCCGACGAAGCGGTGGCGCTGCTGGCGAACGCGCGCGCCCGGCGGAGTCGCTTCGTCGACGGCGTGCACTGGCTCGAGCCCGCCGGCTGGTACGGGTGGTGCTGCGAGTGGGACGCGGTCGCGCGCCGAGTGACGGCGCGAGCGCGCTTTTCAGGCGCCGTGGACGGCGCCCGGCTGGGCGCCTGGCTGGCGGCGCTTCGCCGGTTGGGACCGCGAGAAGTGCACCTCGACGCCTCGCCCCAGCGCGACGTGCTGGGCGTTTGGCTGGAGTCACCGTCCTTCGACGCCTCGCTGGTGACCCGGGCCGCAGACGCGGCCGGGTGCCCGGCAGTGGTGGTCGAGCGCCCCGGGCCCCGTCAGTCGTAGCGGGCGATGACGAAGTACTCGCCGCCGGGAAAGGCGCTGGCGCGCGCCTGGTGCGCGGCCTCTGACAGGTCGAAGTCCCTCGGGTCTTCGCCCGACACCACGAGCTGGCCCCACACGCCCTCGGCGTGCGGCTCCTGTTCCATGTCCGTCCCCGAGAAGTACTCGCCCTGGCCCGCGTCTTCCTCGGCCCCCACAGCGCCGAAGGCCACCATCGCGTGCGCCAGAGGCCCCACGGCCACCAGCTGCAACAGGACGTCGCCCTGGAGGAAGCCGTCGCGCGCGTTCTCGGGCATCAACTCCGCGGCGGCCTGCCACACCTCGGCCGGAATGGCCCTGGCGGCTTCCAGCTTCTCCAGCAGGCGCTCGCGGGTCAGCTTCTCGGGGCCGTAGGTGCCGCCCGTGCCGTGCAGCAGCCCCACCACGAACGACCCCCAGCAGGCGTCGTCGGGGCCCGGGCCGGTGTCCGTGTAGTCGCCTGCCGGCACCAGCGTCAGCTCGACGCCACGCGCCTTGCCGAGCGCCTCGAGGTCCGCCTTCAGCTTGTTCAGACCGCTGCCCGTCAGCCCGCACAGCTCGCCGTACCGGCCCGCCAGCAGGGCGCCCGCGGTCTCTTCGCCGAAGCCCGCCTCGCTCGAAGCGCCGCCCCCATCGTCCTCGTCGTCGTCGTAGTCGCTCATGCCGGCGTTGACCCTCGGCCCGCCGGCGCTGTGCAAAAGCTCCGAGGCGAACACCACGCCCCCGTCGGTGAAGATGACGGTGGTGAACGGCGCCAGGTTGAGGCGAGCCGCATGGTACCGGTCGTTCGCGGTCAAGGTCTGCCTCTGCGCGAAGACGCCGCTGGTGAGGCGCTCCTTGCGGGTGGAGTGAGTGCCGATGACGCGACGGCCCTCGGGGCGACGTCGCTGGGAGCGAACACCAAGCGAGCACGTTTCATCGACACACCGATCGAGCGACTACGGCCCGTGGATGATGGTCCCACCAAACCCTGCCGCCCAGACCTCCGTTGGGCTGATGGCGTACAGGCCCAACAGGGCGCTGCTCGTCACGCTCGGCACGCCAGTCCACGCCAGGCCGTCCCAATGGCGCACCACGCCGTTGTCGCCCACGGCCCAGACGTCGTTGGGGCCCGTGCCTCTGACGCTGATGACGTTCTGCGACGCCCCGATGGAGACGCTGGACCAGGTGCTGCCGTTCCAGCGCATGATCGTTCCGGCCAGCGAGCGCGTGGCCCAGACGTCGTTGGGCCCGCTGCCCCAGACGTGACGGAAGTAGGACGTCGTCCCGCTGGAGACGGTGGACCAGGAGGCGCCGTTCCACCGCATCGTGAGCCCGCCCGAGCCGACGATCCACGCGTCCCCAGGAGCGCCGGCCCAGACGCCGGTGAGCTCGGCGGTGTTGCCACTGGCCACCTGAGTCCACGAGGCCCCCGTCCACCGGAGGATGGTGCCCATATCGCCGACCGCCCAGACGTCGTTCGGCCCGGTGCCAGCGATCGCGCGGAGTGAGTTGGTCGTTCCGCTCGGGGAGCTGAGCCATTGCGTTCCGTTGAACCGCCAGATCATGCCGACCACCCCGACGGCCCACACGTCGTTCGGGCCGCTCCCCCAGACGGCAGTGAAGCCGTTCGTCGTGCCGACGGGAACTCTCGTCAAGGCGCTGCCATCCCAGTGCACGAGGGCGCCCTGCCCGCCCACAATCCAGACATCGGCTGGGCCGCTCCCCCAGACGCCGACCAGGTACTGCCCCTGGGGGTTCGGGACGACGCTCGTCGAGTTCTCGACACCCGCGTTCCAGGCGGTGCCATTCCAGTGTCGAATGGTGCCGTAGGCGCCGACAGCCCAGACATCGTTGGCGCCGCTCCCCCAGACGCTTGAGATGTCCTGGGTGGTGCCGCTCACCGCAACTGACCAGGCCGTTCCGTTCCAGTGCTGGAGACCGCCAGCATCTGCAGCCCAGATGTCGTTCGCGCTGGTCCCCCAGAGCCCTCGAATGAGGTTCCCAGAGGCGTTGGCGTAGGAGGCCCAGCCGGTGCCGTTCCACCGAAGAAGAGTACCGCCGCCCCAGTTGGCTGCGTAGCCGACGAACCAGACGTCGTTGGGGCTGCTGGCCCAGACTCCGTACAGGGTCCCGGTGGGCGTTGCGCCAGTCACCGTCGACCAGGCCGCGCCGTTCCAGCGCTGAATCGTTCCACCAGCGCCCGCGCCCGGTGACGATCCGCCGACGGCCCAGACATCGTTCGGGCCGAGGCCCCAGACTCGGTGAAGATCGAGCGCCGTGCCGCTCGCGACGGCGGCCCAACTGCCACCGGTCCATCGAAGGATGGTCCCACGGTCGCCCACCGCCCAGACGTCGTTCGCGCCGCTGCCCCAGACACTTCGAAGCGTGTCGGTCGACCCACTCGCGACGGACGCCCAGGTGCTGCCGTTCCAGCGGAGGATGGTGCCCGCGTTCCCGACGGCCCAGAGGTCGTTGGGAGCGCTGCCCCAGATTCCACGCAGGGCGTTCGAGGTGCCGCTCGCCACCGAGGACCAGGCGACGCCATTCCAGTGGACGATGCGCCCGCCGTCTCCGACCACCCACACGTTGCTCGGACCGGCGTTCCAGACGCCGAAGAGGTTGTCGCTGACGGGGAGCGGGTTCAGGTTGAGCCAGCCCGAGGGCAGGCCGCCTCCGACTCCACCTGCGGCGCTTCCACCTGCGGCGCTCCCACCAGCGGCGCTCCCACCAGCGGCGCTTCCACCAGCGGCGCTTCCACCAGCGGCGCTTCCACCAGCGGCGCTTCCACCAGCG
>JACSRE010000336.1 GCA_014879945.1 Myxococcus sp. | reverse complement strand
CTTCAGGAAGGGAATGTAGGGGAAACGCTGGCGCTGGGTGCTGCGTCAACAACCAGTGCCAGCCCGGAAATACCTCGTCGGCGTGCGGCAACAACGGGAACACCTGCACCAGCTGCGGCGGAGCAACGCCGGTCTGCAACTCGGGCTCGTGCCAGGCGGCGCCCTGCGGGCCCGGAAACTGCCCCGGGTGCTGTCAGAACGGCGTCTGCCAGATCGGCACCGCCACGAATGCGTGCGGCTCGGGCGGCCTCGCGTGCACGAGCTGCTCGGGTGGCACGCCCGCCTGTCTTGGAAGCGGCTGCGGCCCCGCGCCCACCTGCAACCCGCAGAACTGCCCGAACGGGTGCTGCGACGGCTCCCAGTGTGTCGGCGGGGCTACGTCATCGGCGTGTGGTGCCGGTGGCCGGGCGTGTCAGGTCTGCACGGGGTCGACGAGCTGCGGGAGCGGCACCTGCTACTTCCCCAGCACGCCCCCTGCGGGCGCGACCGGCGCCAGCTGCACCGCGCACGCGAACTGCGCCAGCGCCAGCGGCCTCGCCGGCGGAGGCGACTGCATTCCTCAGTCCTTCGATGGCGGGGTGAACGCTCCGACGGGCTTCACCGGCGGCTACTGCGCGTCGGTCTGCACCTCTGGCTGCCAGCCCGGCGGCGAGTGCCTCAACGTCGGCTCCCTCAGCCGGTGTTTCCAGAAGTGCAACGGCCCAGACCTGGGTCGCTCGTCCTGCCGGACCGGCTACGTCTGCGTCGGCATCCAGGACGCGCAGATGAACCCGCTGCCCTACGGCGTGTGTTTCCCGAACTGCAGCCAGCCGGGCAACAGCTGCAACCAGGGGTTCTCCTGCAACACCCTGACGGGTTACTGCGAGTAGCTCACTGACAGCGGTGGCGCTCGAGCTGGGCGCCCTGGTCCGTCCGCCGCAGGAAGAGGATGGAGCCGTCACCGCCGACGGTCAGCTCGCGAAACGACTCGTCAGGCACCGTGTTGGCCGGGAAGGTGGCCCGGCCCAGGGTGGCGCCGTCGCGGCCGTCCAGGCACAGCACCATGATGCCGACCCGCAAGGCCTCGGGCGTGGAGCCAGGGAGCTCGCCCTGCGCGCCCAGGTACGCGATGCCCGACGGGTCGGTGTCGAGCATCACCAGCGACAGGATCGGCTGTCCGAACGAGACCTGCCGGGTGAAGCGGTGCTCCAGCGTCGCCTTCGCGATGGCCGTCAGTGACGCCAGCCCCTGCGAGGCCTCGATGATCACCGCGGTGAGGTAGTTGGCCCCGTCTCTCGAGGGCCTCCCCGGCACCTCGCCGCGCGCCTCGTCGCGCTTGCCGTCGGTCTTCCCGATGCGCACCAGATCGCCGTGCTCGCGCTCCACCAGCACGTCGTCGCCGTCCTGAAACAGGCCGGTCGAGGCGCCGCCCTCGCTCAGCCCCTTGCCCTCGATGGGCAGCTCGCCCTTCTGCTTGCCGTCGGGGCCGATGATCGCCACCGCCTTGTCGACGAGCCGGTCCATCACGAGCGCGGTGCCGTCTTTGGTCACGACGACGTCTTGCGCGGCCTGGAGGGGGAGGGGCGTGCTGCTCAGCCGCTTGCCCGTCGCGTCCAGCCGAACCAGCCGCTGGTTGATCTGATCGAGCAGGTAGACGCTCCCGTCGGCGCCCACGGTGAGGCTCATCGGCCCCTCGGCGTTGCCCTCGGCCTGGCGCTCGCGGCCCAGTGCCTCATCGCCGCTGCCCCAGCCAAATCGGGTCAGCACCTCGCCGCTGGAGGGCTCGAGCACCTCAGCCACTGGGCCGCCGTCGCCCGCCACCACGCCTGGCCTCCCGACGGGCCCGGCGGGCTCGCGCATTGGCTCGCGCTTGCCCGCCTCCGCACGCTGAGCCGCGGGTTCGTTGTTCCCGACGACGGATGCACGACCTACCGGGCGCTTTACGAAGGCCTCGAGCGCTTCGAGCGCGAGCTGCACGAG
>JACSRE010000302.1 GCA_014879945.1 Myxococcus sp. | reverse complement strand
CTCCCCGCGCGGCCGCCCTCGCCTTCCCAGGGGGCCGCGCCCCAGGGCCCGCAGCCCGCGGTGATGAACACGCCGCACGCCCAGCCCGCGCCGGTTCAGGCCGCGCCGATGCAGCTGACGCCTGGCGCCCACTCGCCGATGCAGCTGACGCCGGGGGCCCACGCCCCCATGGCCCAGCCGCCGTCCTCAGGCTCCACGTTCAAGTGGGTCGCCATCATCGGAGGCTCGTTGGTGGGGCTGTGCTGCATGTGCATGGGCATCGGCGCGGCCTCGGACGCCTTTCAGGCGGCGAAGAACGACGTGGTGGTGGAGCCTCCGACCGACTCGGTGCTGCCGGTGGACGACGAGCCCGCGGTGGCGGACACGCTCGAGAAGCTGAAGGTGCCGCCGGTGAAGCCGCCGCCTCCGGCGCCCATCAAGCCGGCGCTCGACCCCGACGGCCATGAGCTCTACGACAGCCTGAAGTTCCCCGACGCCACCGAAGAGGCGCTCGACGAGCTCCCCGAGATCCCCAGCCGCGCCGAGCTCGAGGCCCTCGCGAAACAGAACGACGAGAACCTCGACGCGCCTCACCTCAAGAGGGCGTTCAAGGCCGCCGAGCGGCTGCGCCAGCTCCAGCAACAGCGCAAGGCCAACGGCAAGCTCACCCTCAAGCAGCGCCAGGAGGCTCAGAAGCTGCTCGAGGAGCTCAACGAGCTCTGAGGGCGGCGCGGGGCGCCAGGACGAGGCGGTCAGCGTCGCGGGCGCGCGCTCCCCCCAGGACGTCAGCCGTAGCGGGCCTGAAGGGCCGCGATGAAGTCGTCGTCGCGCAGCCCGTGGCCCGTCACCTGTCGAACGAGATCTTCCGCGTCGAGGCGAGCGCCGTGCTGGTGCACCTTCTCGCGCAGCCACTCGCGCAGGCCGAGCAGGTGCCCGCGGGCGAGGTCGGCCTCGAGCGACGGCAGCTCGCGCGCAGCCGTCGCGTAGAGCGTGGCGCCGTAGAGGTTGCCGAGCGCGTAGGTGGGGAAGTACCCGAACTCGCCCCAGGCCCAGTGAATGTCCTGGAGCACGCCCTCGACCGGCTGGGTCACCTCGAGGCCCAGCAGCGCCCTCGTCTTCTGGTTCCACGCCTCTTCGATGTCGGCGACCGAGAGGGTGCCGCGCACCAGGCCCAGCTCGAGCTCGTAGCGCAGCGCGATGTGCAGGTTGTACGTCACCTCGTCGGCGTCCACGCGCGTGAAGCTGCGCTCGACCTTGTTCACCGACGCCAGCACGTCGTCGACCGACAGCCCTGCCAGCTGGGTGGGAAACCGCGCCACCAGCTTCGGGAAGAAGAAGGTCCAGAAGGGGCGGCCGCGGCCGACCAGGTTCTCCCACAGGCGCGACTGCGACTCGTGCAGGCCCATGGAGGGCGACTGCGCCAGGGGCGAGCGGAAGTGCTCGGGCGAGAAGCCCTGCTCGTAGAGCCCGTGCCCGCCCTCGTGAATGGTGCCGAAGATGGCCGACCAGGGCTGCTCCTCGAAGAGCCTGGTGGTGAGCCGCACGTCGGTGGCGCTCAGGCCGCTCGAGAAGGGGTGAATCGAGCGGTCCTGGCGGCCGGCCTCGAGGTCGAAGCCCATCGCCTGGAGGACCTCGAGCGTGAAGGCCCACTGGTCGTCGACGGGGAACCGCTTGCCGGCCAGGGGGTCGCGCGGGGGCCCCTTCGCCTCGATCGCCGCGATGAGCGGGCGCAGCTTCGTCGTCAACGACGCGAGCACCGGGGTGAGCCGGGCGACCCGCATGCCGGGCTCATACCCCTCGAGCAGCGCGTCGTAGCGCTCACCGTCGTGCCCCAGCGCGTCGGCCTGCTCACGCCGCAGCTCGACCAGCACCGCGAGCTTCGGGGCGAACGGCGCGAAGGTGCGTCTGGCGCGGGCCTCACGCCAGGCCCCCAGCGCGACCGACTGCGCCTCGGCGATGGCCTTCACCAGCCGTGAGGGCAGCTTCACCGCGCGGTCCCGCTCGCGACGGAGCACGCGCAGGGTGGCGAGCTCATCGGGCGTGGCGGCGGTCGCCTGCGCCATCCACTCGCCCAGGCGCGGGTCGATCAGCCGCTCGTGGTACAGCCCCTGGAGCGTGCTCAGCTGCGCGGCCCGGGCGGCCTCGGCCTTGCGCGGCAGGTAGGTCTCTTGATCCCACGTGGCGAGGTTGATGACGCCCGCGAGGTCGCGGAGCTCTTGCAGGCGGGTCAGCAGCGCGTCGTTCATGAGGCGGTCCAGCGTAGCCGCTGTTCCTTGTGACGCGGGCGCCGACGTGCTTTTGGCCCGCGCATGGCCCACCAGATCTTCACCTTCATGAACCGCGAAGACGAGGGGGCCTTTCTGCGCGTGCTCGAGCGCTCGGTGTTCGAGGTCTACCCCCGCCGCGTGCCCCCCGACTGGACGACGTTTCGGCTCACCGCCGACGCCATCGATCGCCTGCCGGAGCGCGAGGTGTACCTGGTCGCCAGCGATCTGGGCCCCGCGCACGTCGACGCCATCAAGCGAGGGCCCGACAAGGGGCACTGGCGCATCGACGAGGTCCGCTCGCCGGTGCTGTACTGGGAGCGCAGCGCGCTCAACGACGACGGCGAGCTGCTGTGGGGCCAGCTGTGGGCCGAGCTCGACATCACCCAGCAGACCGGCCGCCGCGAAGCCGCGCCCTCGGCCTTCCGCGCCCGCGTGCTCGAGCTGACGGCGTGGCTGAGCAAGACGTTCCGCAAGGGCGACCCCAAGGGCTCGTGGATCGGCCCAGCCACCGCGCGCGAGGTGAAAGAGGGGCGGCTGAAGCTCCGCGAAGACACCCACTCGGGGCGCCTGGTGGTGCCGCACGGCATGCAGCGGCCCAAGGCGCCCATCGGCCGCAAGTTCCGGCGGTGAGGCTGTACGCGGCAGTTCGCGTTGGCCGCCTGCGGCGCTAGCCTCGGCCACCATGCGCTTGGTGCTCCTGTGCTGTGTTCTCCCGACCGTCGCCTTCGCCCAGCTCACTGAGGCCCAGCAGCGCGAGGCTCGCCGCATCAGCGAGCTGATGAAGCAAGACGCGGCCCGGCCCGCGCCGGTGAAGCTCACGCCGCCCGAGCAGCTGCTCAAGCGCGGCACGGTGCGCCTCTTCGTGCACAGCCTGCCGGTGAACAAGCCGGCCGACTACGCGGCGTACCTGCGCTTCGTCACCGACGAGAAGCTGCTGCAGCAGGCGGTGGACACGGTCAACGAGCTGGCCGCGCTGCCCCGCGACGTGGTGGTGACCTTCCGTGACTGCGGCGAGCCGCAGGCGTTCTACGAGCCAAAGAGCGGCGGCATCACCTTCTGCTACGAGCTGGTGAAGCTCTTCGACCAGCTCTACACGAAGCAGGCGAAGTCACCCGGCGAGGCCAAGGAGCTCATCCGCGGGGCGGTCTTCTTCGTCTTCTTCCACGAGTTCGGCCACGCGCTGGTGCACGAGCTGGGGCTGCCCATCACCGGGCGTGAAGAAGACGCGGTCGATCAGTTCGCCACGCTGCTGCTGCTCGAGCAGGGAGAACAGGGCGAGGCGGCGGCCTTGAGCGGCGCGGCCTTCTTCCTGGCCCTGGCCCAGCTGCCGGGCAAGAAGCCCATCTTCTGGGACCAGCACAGCCTCGACGCGCAGCGCTTCTACAACATCGGCTGCTGGCTCTACGGGGCGAGCCCCTTCCGGCAGGTGAACCTCGTCGCCCAGGGCCTGCTCCCGGCGCCGCGCGCGGCCGGCTGCGGTGACGAGTTCACCCAGCTGCGCAGCTCGTGGAAGACCATCGCCGAGCCGAAGCTGAAGCGCCCCTTCAAGCCGCTCTCGCCTCGTTAGCGCCGCCTCACCAACGCGCCAGGCCGACGAACTGGGGAACGAACGGGCCGCCGCCGGGGTTACAGTCGGGCCCCATGTCCTGGCTCGATACCCTCGAAGACATTCGCAAGAAGGACTTCAGCAAGGTGCCGGTCGCGCAGCGCGACAAGTACGCGCGCGACGTCATCAACATGGCCAGCTACGGCTGCGCGGTGGTGGCGGTCTCGCCGATTCCCTTCTCCGACGCGGTGCTGAGCCTGCCCATGCAGTCGGCGATGGTGATGACGGTGGGGCACCTCTACGGCCGCAAGGTGACCCAGGCCGACGCGAAGTCGCTCATCGTCGAGCTGGGGGCGGTCGCGGGCGCGGGCATGCTGGCCCGCCAGGGCATCAAGGCCCTCTTGCCCATGGTGGGCGCGCTGCTGACGGTGCCCGCGGCCTTCGCGATGAACTGGGCCATCGGCCGCGTCGCGATGGAGTACTTCAAGGACCCGGCGATGCCGCGCGAGCAGCTGCGAAAGGTCTACAAGACCGCGCGCGATGAAGGGGCGAAGCTGTTCTCGAAGGAGCGCTTCGACGCCTTCCGCCGCAGCCGCACCGTGGCCGCAGCGCCCGAGGCGCCCGGCGAGCCCAAGCCGACACCGAAGGCCCAGGCGAAGGAGCCCGCGCAGAAGAAGCAGCCCGCCCCGAAGCTGTCGAAGGTCGAGAAGCTCGTCACCCGGGACTTCGAGGCGAAGCTGTCGGCCCACCCCGAGGTGCGCGCGTCGGTGCCAGGGCTCATTCACCTCGACCTCACCGGCGCCGGCGGCGGCCAGTGGACGGCCGACCTGACCCGCGCGAAGGGCTTCGTCGCCAAGGGCCTCAGCGGGAGCCCAAGGCTCACCGTGCGCTGCACCGCCGACGACTTCGGCGCGCTCCTCAAGGGCCGAAAAGATCCACAGCTGGCGGTGCTCGCAGGCGAGCTCGAGCTGGTGCCGATGGACCTCGACCTCGTGGGCAAGCTCGCGCCGCTGTTCGGCTGACGCATTCGTTTCGCCGCTCGCCCCTCAGTCCGTCACGAGCCGCACGGGTTGCATCAGCACGGCGGTGGTTCAGGCGGCGCGACTTGGCGCGTGGGTTGCTCTACCTTTCCCCACCATGGCCAAGACCCTTCTCGTTGAAGACTACATGACGCCCACGCCCCACAGCATCGGGGTGACGCTCTCGCTGTCTGACGCCGCCAACATGATGCGGGCGTACAAGATTCGTCACCTGCCGGTGCTCGACGGCAACGCCCTGGTGGGCGTGGTGAGCGATCGCGACCTCGACATGGTGAAGGCCATGGACGGCGTGGACCCCGATGAGGTGACCATCGAAGAGGCGATGTCGCAGGCGGTGTACACCGTCGCGCAGACCACGCCGCTCGAGGTCGTCGCGCGCCACATGGCCAAGCGCAAGCTGGGCAGCGCGGTGATCGTCAACGCCAACAACAAGGTGCTGGGCGTCTTCACCGTCACCGACGGCATGCGCGCCCTGGCCGACCTGTTGGCGCAGGTCCCGTCGGAGGGCGCCAAGCCGGCGGCGAAGAAGAAGCCCGCCGCGAAGAAGGCCTGAAGCATTCGCTCGCGCCCCTGAGCGCGCGCCGTTACGGTGCCGCCGCTCATGAGCGCGCCGTTCGTCGAGAAGCGCCCCTTCGGGGGCTTCGCCGTCGTCACCCTGGCCTACGTCGCCGCGCTGCTGGTGGCTGCGGCGGTGCTGAAGCTGGCCCCCCTGGACTGGCACCCGCTGTGGAAGGTCGCCCTGGCCGACGTCGCGGCCACCGTGGTGGTGTTCGCCTTCTCCTTCGCGAACGACAACTCGAGCGTCTACGATCCGTACTGGTCGGTGGCGCCCGTCGTCATCGCGCTCTGGCTGGCGCTGGGCCCCGGCGGGCCGCGCGAGCTCGACCTCCGGCAGGTGGTGGTGGTGGCGCTGATCGTCGCGTACGGCGCGCGGCTGACCTTCAACTGGGCGCGCGGCTGGGCCGGCATGGGGCACGAAGACTGGCGCTACGTCGACCTCCGGAGGACGACGGGCAAGGCGTACTGGCTGGTGAGCTTCGTCGGGCTGCACTTCTTCCCCACGGTGTTGGTGCTGCTGGGCTGCCTGCCGCTGCACGCGGCCCTCGTCTCGCCGGGGCCCACCTTCGGGGCGCTCGATCTCATCGCGGCGCTGGTCACCCTCGCGGCCATCGTCATCGAGACGGTCGCCGACGAGCAGCTGCGCTCCTTCCGGAGGAGCACGCAGGCCGGCGGCGCGGTGTGCGCGGTGGGCCTGTGGAGCTGGTCTCGCCACCCGAACTACTTCGGCGAGATCTCGTTCTGGTTCGGCCTGTGGCTCTTCGGCGTCGCGGCCGGCGCCCCGTGGTGGGCGGGGCTGGGCTGGCTGGCGATGGTGGCGCTCTTCGTCGGTATCAGCATTCCGATGGCCGAGCGGCGCAGCCTGGCGCGGCGCCCGACGTTCGCCGCGCACCAGCGGCGGGTGTCGATGTTGGTGCCCCTGCCGCCGCGCGCGGCCGTCGAGACCGAGTCCGCGCGCTGACGAGTCAGGGCGCGCTGGCGGTGGCGCGGAGGCCCCAGCGCCTCTCGGACTCACTCGGACTCAGCGCCGCTTCGACCGCGGCTTCTTCGACGCCTCGAGGAACGCGCCGCTGAAGGCGAACGGCAGGAGCGCGCCGACGGTGGAGCGCAGCTCCTGCCCGTCGAGGGTTCGCGAGCGCACCTCGACCTCCGCGGCCGAGAACTCGGCGAGCACCTGACGGCACGCGCCACATGGGGGCACCGGCCGCTCGTGATCGACGACGATGGCGACGCGGGCCGGCCGCTTGCCCGAAAGCGCCATGGAGCCGATCGCGTTGCGCTCGGCGCACATCGTCAGGCCGTAGCTCGCGTTCTCGACGTTGCAGCCCGAGATGAGGGTGCCGTCGGTGCACTCGATGGCCGCGCCGACGAGGAACTTCGAGTACGGCGCGTGGGCCCGACGGCGGGCCTTCTCGGCCACCTGCCACAGCTTCGTCCAGGAGCGCTCTGCCATGAGGCCTGGGAGCATTCCACACCCGGCGCGCGCGTCGTGTTTTCGGCGGCTTCAAGCTGCTAGGTCCCCACCCATGACGACCTCGACCGAGCAGGTGGCCCTCATCACCGGCGGCAGCCGCGGGGTGGGCCGGGCGTTGTCGCTGCGCCTGGCGAAGCGCGGCTTTCACGTCGTCTCGACCTACCGGCGCGACGTCGAGGCCGCGCAGGCGCTGGTGCGCGACGTCGAGCAGCTGGGCCGGCGCTGCGTCACCGTCGTCGCCGACCAGCTCGAGCCCGAGTCGCTCACGCCGGTGTTCGAGCGCATTCAGAAGGACTTCGGCCGCCTCGACGTCTTCGTGGCCAACGCCGCGTCGACGAAGTTCTCGCCGTTGATGGACGTGAAGGCCCACCAGATGGACAAGACCTTCAACGTCACCGTGAAGTCGTTCCTGCTCGCCACGCAGCAGGCGGTGCCGCTGATGAAGGGCCGGAGCGCGCGCATCGTGGCCGTCTCGGGCATGGACTCGCGCATTCCCCTGCCCTTCCACGGCCTGCTGGGCGCGATGAAGGGCGCCATGGAGATCCTGGTGAAGTACCTGGCGACCGAGCTGGCGGGCGAGTCGATTCGCGTCAACGCGGTGAACCCCGGGTACATCGACACCGACTCGTCGCGCTTCTACGTCGGCGATCAGTGGCAGAAGCTCGAGGCGCAGATGAAGACGCAGGTGCCCGCGGGCTACATCGCGAGCGCCGACGACATCGCCGCCGCCATCGAGTGGCTGTGCCTCGACGAGTCGCGCTACGTCAACGGCACCACCCTCAACGTCGATGGCGGCCTCGAAGTGAACTACCAGATGTTCCTGTCTTCGAAGCTGTGAGCCGGCTGACCACCCTCTGGTTCTGGGCGGTGGTCGTGACCACCCTGCCCGTCGGCTACGCGCTGGCGGTGCTGCTGTTGGCGGTGACGTGGCCGTTCGATCGCCACGCGCGGCTGGTGCACCGGTGGGTGTCGTTCTGGTGCTCCAACTACCTGCGCGCGTGTTGGCCGCTGTGGCGCTTCACCGTCACGGGCCGGGAGCACCTGCCGCGGGGGCCGTGCGTGCTGGTCGCCAACCACCAGTCGATGGCCGACATCCTCGCGCTGATGGGCCTGGGCCATGACTTCAAGTTCGTCGCGAAGGCCTCGCTGTTCACGATTCCCTTCTTCGGGTGGATCATGCGGCGCATGCACTACGTCGCGATCGAGCGCGGCAAGCTGCCGTCGACGCAGGAGATGATGGTGCGCTGCGAAGCGCTCCTGCGCGCGGGAGAGTCGGTGCTCATCTTCCCCGAAGGCACGTACGCGTCGGGCCCGGTGCGGCTGCGGTTCAAGCGCGGCGCCTTCAAGCTGGCGCAGCGGTGCCAGGTGCCGCTCGTCCCCGTGGTGGTGAAGGGCACCCCGGAGTTGGTGTTCGAAGACGGGCCCCACTTCGCGTCGAGGAGCCACGTCACGGTGCAGGTGATGCCCGTGGTGCCGCCACCCTCGGCAGACGCCGACGACGAGGCCTTCGCGCGCGACCTCGAGGGGCGGTACGCGCGGTGGCTCGGCCAGCCCTTCCCCCCGCTGCCCCCTTGAGTGCACACCCGCGGGCTCGCCCCCACACATCGTCCGACCTCAGCGCAGGCCGGGCCTGTGAGGCCCACGCAGCCCTCTGATTCTCTTTCGCTTCCCCTCGCGGCCTGGTTGGCGTGTGCTTTGCCTTTGGTCGAGCGGTTACGCCTTCTGCCGGTCCCCGCACGGAGAACGACGCCGATGCTCAGACGACTCGCGCTGTGCCTGCTGCCGGTGCTCGGCTGCAGCGGCGTCATCGAGGGCCCGCGCAGCATATCGACCGAAGAGGCCGAGGCGGTGGGCGTCTCGGGCCTTCGGCGGCTGACGCGCGTGGAGCTCGAAGCGACGCTGGGCGATCTGGTGGGCGAGTCGCAGCCGCTGGCGCGCACCCTGCTGCCGCCCGACCCCACCGACCCGTTCGACAACGACTACCGGCTGCAGCTGGCCTCGACGACCCTGGTGGACTCGCTCGAGGAGCTCGCCCGACAAGCGGCCGAGCGCACCGTGGCCGACCCGGCGCGCCGCGCGAAGGTGCTGCCCTGCATGCCGACGGGCGCAGCCGACGCGACCTGCTTCAGGCTCTTCGTGCGCACCTTCGGGCGGCAGGCGCTGCGGCGCCCTCTCACCGACGACGAGGTGGAGCGCTTCATGCCGCTGCACGCGCTGGGCGTCGAGGCGGGCGCCTTCGACACCGCGCTCACCCTGGGCCTGCGGGCGTTCCTCCAACACCCTGAGTTCATCTACCGGGTCGAGCTGGGCGTGCCGACGGCGCAGGCCGGCGTGCAGCAGCTCAGCGGCTACCACCGCGCCACGCGGCTCTCGTACTTGATGGTGGGATCCACGCCGCCCGACTGGCTGCTCGACCAGGCCGGCGCCGGCGAGCTGTCGAGCCGTGACGGCGTGCGCGGGGCGGCGCAGCGGCTGCTCGACGACCCGCGCTCCCGCAACCAGGTGGAGCGCTTTCACGCGCTCTGGCTCGGCTACCACCGGCTCCCCCACGCGGCGGCCCTCACCGCGGCGATGCAGGCCGAGAGCGACGCCCTGGTGGAGCGCGTGGTGTTCGACCGCAGCGCCGACTACCTCGCCCTCTTCACCGCCACCGACACCTTCATCGACGCCACGCTGGCGCAGCACTACGGGCTGACCGGGACTGGCGCCCAGCCCGCGTGGACGCCGTACGGCAGCGCCCCCCGCAAGGGCCTCTTGAGCCACGGCTCGGTGTTGTCTCAAGGCGTGAAGTTCGCCGACTCGTCACCGACCCAGCGCGGCATCTTCATTCGCAACCGGCTCTTCTGTCAGGAGATCCCCCCTCCCCCCGCGGGCGTGAACGTCGACGAGCAGCCGACGTCGACCTCGCCCTGCAAGAAGAGCCGGTACTCGGCGCACGCGTCGGTGGGCGGCTGCAAGGGCTGCCACGACGCCATCGACCCCATCGGCTTCGGGCTCGAGCGGTACGATCGTCAGGGCCGCTACCGCACGACAGATGACGGGCTCCCGCAGTGCGCCATCGACGGCGAAGGCACCGTGGACGGGACGACCTTCAACGGGCCGACGGGCCTGGCCGACGCGCTCATCGCCTCGGGCCAGTTCGAGGAGTGCATCACCACCCAGGTGTTCCGCTACGCCTCGGGCCGCCGCGAAGAGGCGCGCGACCTGGCCTTCATTCGGCGGGTCTCGAAGCAGTTCGTGGCCGGCGACCGCAGGTTCCTCGACCTGCTGGTCGAGCTGGTGAGTGACGACGCGTTTGCCTTCCGCCGTGACGAAGAGGCGCTCTGACATGAAGACCCGACTCTCTCGACGCTTCATGCTGCGCGGCCTCGGCGGCGCCTCGGTGGGGCTGCCGCTGCTCGAGCTGATGCTCGACACCAGGGCCTTCGCGCAGACCGCGGCCACGCCGCCCAGGCGCTACCTGGTGTTCTTCGACGGCCAATCGCTCGGCGCCGACAACGACCCACGCCACAACGACCTGGTGCCCAACACCGTGGGCCGCAACTACGACCTGAAGAGCGCGCTGGCGCCGCTGGGCGCGCTCAAGAGCGAGGTGAGCGTCGTCTCGGGCCTCAAGATCCCCTGGGCGGCCGAGAACGGCGGCGCGATCCCCGCAGGGGGGCGCCGTGACGGCTTTCACGTCTCGACCATCTCGCCGCTGCTGGCGGGCGTGCGCTCCTCGGCGAGCACCACCGCGGCCATGGGGCCGACGTCTGACCAGGTGGTCGCCGGCTTCCTGGCGGGGCCCACCGCGTTCCCGTCGCTCACCTACCGGGTGCAGGCCGACTGGTACCTCTCGGTGTCGGCGCCCTACGGCCGCGACTTCATCTCGTACCGGCGCGACAGCTCCAACCGCATCACCGCCATTCCTGCGCAGGTGAGCCCGCGCCAGGCCTTCAACGCCCTCTTCGGCAACTTCACCCCGCCGGGCGTCGACGCCGCGACGCGCGCGCGCATCGACTTCGACAAGCGCTCACGCAAGAGCATCCTCGACATCGTGCGCGGCGACACCGAGCGCCTGGTGCCGAAGCTGGGCGCGGCCGACCGCATCCGGCTCCAGCGTCACCTCGACGCGTTTCGCGATCTCGAGCGCCGCGTCGACGCCATCGCGCCGCCCGAGACCTCTGCCTGCGTCAAGCCGATGGACCCCGGCGCCGACCCGATGATCGGCTCTCCGCAGGGCAACAACGGCAACGAGAACACCTACGCGCAGAACCTCGGGTACTCGAACGAGGAGCAGCGCGCGCTCCTCTTCGTCGACCTCATCCACATGGCGATGGTGTGCGACCTCACGCGCGTCGCCACGCTGCAGATGACGATGTTCCAGTCGCACCTCAACATGTTCCCCCTCACGGGCCAGGCGACCGACTGCCACGAGCTCGGCCACGGCGGCGTGCCGGGCGGCACCATGGCGATGTCGCAGGGCATCGCGTGGCACGTGAAGCACTTCGCGCGGCTGGTGCAGAAGTTCCGCGACACGCGTGAGGGCAACGGCACCATGCTCGACTCGAGCGCCATGGTGTACGTGTTCGAGGGCGGGCACGGGTACGACCCCGAGGGCGTGAAGCAGAACTCGTCGCACTCGACCGAGAACATGGCGTGCCTCATCGCGGGCCGGGCGGGCGGGTTGTCGCCGGGCCAGCACGTGGTGGCCGCGGGGCGCCACCCGGCGAACGTCGTCATCTCGGCGATGAAGGCGGTGGGCGCGCCGACCGAGACGCTGC
>JACSRE010000010.1 GCA_014879945.1 Myxococcus sp. | reverse complement strand
CAGCCCGCGCCGCGCGCGGCGCGGGCTGGGGTTTGGGAATGGCGCCGGCCGCGGCGTCGAGCGGGGCGGGCTCCGAGGTCCGCAGCACCGGTGGCGACTTCGGAACGGCGCGGGCCAGCGCGTCGGGGGTCGCGCCCGAGGCGTGCAGCACCGGGGGCGACTTCGGAACGGCGCCCGACGGTGAGCTCGTCGGAAGCTGAAGCCGAGGCTGCGTCTCGACTGGCACCGGCGCTGGCTCCGCAGGCAGCTTCAGGCCCGGCTGGGTGTCGAGCGGAACCGCGAGCGGTGGGCGCGAAGGCGACGACTGCAGCATCGCCGGGCCAGGCACGCCCGGCTGCGTCGACATTGGAATGCCTGCGTACCTCACCGCGTCGTCGGGGGCCGCGACGGCCGCGAAGGCGTCGGCCGGCGCGCCCGGCTGCGTGCCCAGGGGCACCTGCGGCGCGATGGGCGGCAGGTCGGTGAACGTCTCTTTGTTCCCCAGCATCGGGTGCTGGCCCGTCGGCCCATCGTCGATGCCCGGCGCGGGCCCCGGGTCGACGTCAGGCACCGGCGGCCCGGGTCGCGCTGGCGCCGCGCCCGAGAGGAACTGCCCGACCTGCGCTTCGGTGAAGAGCTGCTCGCCCAGCACGGCCTCGAGCTCGTCGGCGAAGAGCTCGAGGTCGGGCTGGCGCTTGTCGACCGCGCGCGAGATGGCTCGGAGCACCACGTCATCCACCGCGGGAGTGCACTCGTCGTGCAGCTGAGATGGCGTCGGGAGCTGGAGGCCCTCGGTCAACGCGTCGGCGTAGGTGCCTCCGAAGCCCGTCAGCGAGGCGTGCAGTACGGCGCCCATGGAGAAGACGTCGTTGACGAAGCTGGGCGCGCCGCTCGGCGTGAAGCGCCCCGGGCGAGGGCACCCAAAGTCCATCACCTGCACGCGGCCGTCGCGGGTGATGAGCAGGCTCGCGTCCGAGAGGCCACCGTGCGGCCGCATCGGCGTCATCGCCACCAGGCTGCGGGCGGCGTCGATGACGACCCTGCAGAGGAAGCCGAGCGGCACCGTGCCGCCCGTGTCCAGCACCCGCTCGACGACCTCCTGGAGCGACTCCGCCTTCAGCAGGTCCCACACGCCGTAGCGGCGGCCGTCGATGACGACGACGTCTCGCAGCGGCACCACGCCGGCTGGCGTGACGCCGCTGCCGCTGGGCATCGCGCCCTCTGGCACCTCGCGCAGCAGCGCCTCGCGGCCCTGGTCGTCACGCCCAAGCCACGTGCGCGACGAGAAGGCGCCAACCGGCAGGAGGGTGACGCGGGTCCAGGCCACGGCGCGCGACTGTAGGGGCGCTTCGTCGCCGGCCCAAGCGCGACGTCATCGCCTGCGGGCGCCTTCCGTCGCCGCGAGCGCGCACGGCCCGGTCACCTCAGAAGGAGATCTCGATCTCGAAGTCGCCCCGCGACGCCAGCTCGCCGTCGACCACGACGTAGACCGTCTGTCCCGCGGCGACGGTGAAGGTGACGTCTTCCGGCTGCCCGACCCCGTTGAGGATGGTGCCCGCCAGGCACGCGCCTGCGCCGCACGATGCCTGCACGTACAGCATCGGGTCGAACCGGACGACGCCGCCGTCGCCGAGCGGCCGCTCGAGCGGCACCACCCGAACTCGGTAGGTGCGGGTGACGCTCGGCGCGAGGAGGTAGGCCACGTCTCGCCCTGACGCGGCTCCTCCCGCCGGGCAGCCGGGCCCCGACACGCTGTAGTCGTCGGTGGCCAGGTAGGTGCTCCCGGTGAAGCGGCCTCCTTCGGTGACGTCGGGCGCCGAGGGCGAGCAGGTGTCGGCGCCGTTGAGCGCGACGGCGCCACCGTCAGGGTTGCCGCCCGCTGCGTTGCCGCCCGCTGCGTTGCCGCCCGCTGCGTTGCCGCCTGCTGCGTTGCCGCCCGCCGCGTTGCCGCCCGCCGCGTTGCCGCCCGCCGCGTTGCCGCCCGCCGCGTTGCCG
>JACSRE010000300.1 GCA_014879945.1 Myxococcus sp. | reverse complement strand
TTCTCCGCTGAGGAGCGGAATCGAAGCGAGCGGCCCCCGGCGGCCTCTTCGCCCTGGGCGCGCTGTGGCTCCTCGCCCGGCGCCGGGGGCCAAAGGCTGCGTCTTCTCCATTCTCCGCTGAGGAGCGGAATCGAAGCGATGTGGGCGTCGAGCTGCTGGCCGCGCCTACGGAAGCGCCGACAGCGAGAAGGTGTACACGGCCCCCGCGTTGGGCGCCGACTCGTTGAAGGGGTTGCCCCCGACACCGACGGCCGCGCTCGCCTCACCGGGCGCGCCCACGACGAGCGTGCCCCCATCTTCTGACAGCGCCACGCTGGTGCCGAAGGCGTCGCGGGCGCCGGTGTTGAAGGCCTTGAGGTAGACGAGCTGTGCGTACCCGTCTCCCCGGCGCACGTAGACGCGCACCGCGCCGCTGCCTGGGCGAGAGGTGTCGGCCTCATCGCCGCCGGCGCCGGTCGCGCGGCTGGCGTCGCCCGGGTGGCCGACGACGAGCACCGCGCCGTCGGACGAGAACGCGAGCGCGCTGCCGAAGCCGGGCCCGCGCGGGCTGGGGAGCGCTCCGCCGACGCGCCACGGCGGCCCCCGCAGGTAGACGGTGACGCGGCCGTCGGTGTCGGTGAGCTGCGCGCTCGCCGCGTGGTCGCCCGCGCCGCTGGTCGCGACGGCCGCGAACCGGGTGGTGGCGCGCGTGCTGCCCTGCTCCTCGAGGCCAGGCAGCCCCAGGGCGGTGATGACGCCGCCGTCGGCGCCGCTCTGCACCACCAGCGTCGTCGCGTCGGCCGAGAGCGCCGCCGCGGAGCCGAACGCCCAGACGTCGGCCTCGCGCGGCTTGAGGTAGCGCTCCTGCTTCCAGCCCGCGCTGCCGCGACGAAAGAGGTAGAGCGCGCCGCGGCCGGGGGCGCGGTCGTTGAGCTGGTCGGCGTCGACGCCCGCGGCGTCACTCCCTTCGCCAGGCGCGCCGACGACCAGCACGGCGCCGTCGGCCGACAGGCTCAGCGACGCACCGAAGAGGTCGCCTGCGCCGGCGTTCGAGGCCTTCAGGTACGCCGCCTGCGTCCACGCGCGGCCGACGCGAGCGAAGATGAAGACCGCCCCGCTCGAGGGGGCGCGCGCGTTGACCTCGGGCTGGTCGACGCCCACCGCGTCGCTCGACTCGTCGATGGCGCTGACGGCGAGGGTGTTGCCGTCGGAGGAGAGCGCGACGCGGTGGCCGAAGTGGTCGCCTTGCCTCGGCGCCGGCGACTTCAGGTACGCCTGCGCGACCCACGTCTCTTCACGCCGCACGAAGACCGACACCGCGCCCGACGCGCTGGCGCGGTTGTCGAAGGGGTTGGTGGGCACGCGGCTGTCTTCGCCGGGCGCGCCCACCGCCATCGTCTCGCCGTCGCCCGAGAGCGCGACCGCTTCGCCAAACGCATCGCCGGCCTCGGTGTTCTGCGCCTTCACGTACGCCACCTGCGAGGCCACGCCCGCGTCCGGCCGGCGGGCACTCCCTGCGTCCACCAGGAGCGTCGCCAGCACGCACGCCTCGTCTCGACACAAGGGCGGCGTGCGCGCGCAGCCCGGGGCGAGGAGGAGGAGAAGCCACGCGGCGCGCATCGGACGCTCGTACCCGAGTGGGCGGAAACGCGGAAGGCGCAGCCCGAGCACTGTTGAGGCGCAGCCCGAGCAGTCAGGGGTGGCTCCGCCAGGCGCTCCGCGTCACGGCGCGACGAAGCGGTGCGCGTCACGGCTGGCGCGAAGGCCTCGCCGTGGCTCGCGCGAAGGTCCGCGCCCGTCGCTCGCGCGAAGGTCCGCGCCGTGGCTCTCGCGAAGGTCCGCGCCATGGCTCGCGCGAAGGTCCGCGCCCGTCGCTCGCGCGAAGTTCCGCGCCCGTGGCTCGCGCGAAGTTCCGCGCCGTGGCTCGCGCGAAGGTCCGCGCCGTGGCTCGCGCGAAGGTCCGCGCCACGGCTCGCGCGAAGGTCCGCGCCACGGCTCGCGCGAAGGTCCGCGCCACGGCTCGTGCGAAGGTCCGCGCCACGGCTCGTGCGAAGCGGTCCGCGGGCCAGAGCGGCGCAGGTCAGCGGTGCGTGAATGAATGACACCGGGGGCCGCCGGCACTGAGCCCACCGAAGCGCCGGTGACGTTCGGCCGCGCTCAGACCGCCAGTCGACCCGTCGTCTCTCTCTCCCTCGCCTTCGCGCGCTCGCGCGAAGCGCGCCCACAGGACTCGCCCATGGACACCCTCATCGCTCCGCCGCCCTCACGCCTCGCTGCCGTCACTGGCGCCGTCATCGCCTTGTTCGTGCTCGTCGCGCCGCTGCTCGCCTTCGTCTGGGCCGTCAGCTGAGCGCGCGGCCTACTTGATGATGGTGACCAGCTCGGTGGCGGTCACCAGCAGCCGCCCATCGACGCCCCACAGCTCGCGCGTCTCTTGCGAGTAGCCGTGCCTCAGGACGTGCGACTCACCGCGGTGGAGCACCGGCGCCTCGGGGTCGAGCCCGTCGAGCGTGGCGTGGAGCTCGGCGTTCAAGGTGAGCGTCGCGGCCGGCCGAGGCGCGTCGAAGCGCGACATGCACGCCAGCCACCACACGTCGGTCAGGCACGAGAGCCACGCGCCATCGCGCACCTGACAGCGCACCGCGGGCCGCGCGTAGCCGACGCTCGGGCCCGGGTCTGAGGAGTACGGCACCGCGCCGACGTTGCGGAACTCGAAGTGCTGGGTGAACTCCGGCATGAACGCGTTGGGCTCGAGGGGCTCGACCTCGCGCCATGGCGGCGCGACCGGGGGCGTCAACGACTGCCATGAGAGCGGCACCGGCCGGTCCGAGGCGAAGACGCCCACCACGTGCGTCATCACCACGCCGCCCTGCTCGAGGTCGGCGCAGAGGGTCGACACCGTGCCGCTCGCGCGCAGCAGCCGCACGCGCAGGAGCGCCGCCCCCGGCCTCGGCGCGCCGATGAGCTGGGCCGAGAGGGAGCGCAGCGTGCGCCCCTCGTCGCCCACCCGCGCCTGCATCGCGCGCGCGCACGCGCCCACCACCAGGCCGCCGAAGGTCGCCTTGCCCTGGCCGAACCCCTCGGGCACCGTGAAGTCGTCGGTCGCGCCGTCGAGGCGTCGGCCGGTGAGGAGCTCGTCGAGTGAAGGCGCGGTCATGCGCGCGCCTTAGCGCCCCGCGGCTGCCTTCGCACGGCCTCGGGTTGGATCTGCCCCGGGCGCTCGGCTATGTGGCGAGCCATGCCCTCGATTCGTTCGCTCGCCACCGCCGCCGCAGCCGACCGTCGCATCACGAAGGAAGAAGCCCAGGCCATCGTGGCCAAGGCCACCAGCGACGGGAAGGTGACGTCGTACGAGAAGTCGCAGCTGCGCACCGCGCTCTCTCAGTACAAGGACCTGTTCGCCGCCGACGCGAAGAAGCTCATCGAGGAGCTGCTCGCCCCGTTGCCGCCGCCCTCGGTCGGCCAGGCGATTCCGCTCGACCCGACGCCCTCGCAGCGCCCGGTGTTCCTCGCCGCCGACGGCACCTTCACCGTGAACTCGAACGGCGCGCCGCCGCGCACGGCGGTCGAGAAGGGCGACGCGCTCTTCCGCGCAGGCGAGCTGGTGGACAACGCGCGCGACAACGTCTTCCAGGGGCTGCCGGCCGAGACGCAGCACAAGGTGTTCGCGCAGCTGAAGGCCACGCTCGACGCGCCGCCCCCGGGGCTCGACGCGAGGCAGGCGCTCCAGCTGCGCGCGTCGACCGGCGCCGTGCTCCTGCACCTGATGGAGGCCGCGAAGGACCCCGCGCAGCTCAAGCCCATGCTGGCCGCCTACGAGGGCCTGGTGAAGGGCGAGAAGGACAAGCGCCTGCAGGAGAACCTGGTGTTTCACCTGTCGAACTCGCCCATCGCGAAGTCGGGTGACGCGAAGGCGGTGGCCGACGCGCTCCTGCCCGCGCTCACGCCCATCAAGCCGCCCTACGAGAAGTGGTTCGCCAACGGCAACACCGCCGTGAAGATGGACTGGCAGGTGGGCGACGAGTTCCTCGCGGGCTTCCAGCGCAACCTGACCAGCAAGGGCTGGAAGGAGACGACGGCCGGCAGCGGCGTCTACACCAAGGCCTTCAACGAGCCCGGCGTCGGCGAGACGAAGTTCGAGATTCGCACGCGCCTGGGCGGCGGCTCGAACCTGCTCGAGAAGGTCAGCGACCCCGCGGTGCACATCATCGGCTACGACGGCCACTCCAACTGGGGCAAGAACCAGGTGGGCTCGCTCAAGCGTGCGCCCTCGTTGCCCGACGGCGGCGACGGCAAGCTGTACCTCTCGAACCTCTGCGTCGGGAAGTCCCAGCTCGACGCCTTCAAAGAGAAGTTCCCCAACCTGCAGGTCGCCACCACCTACGGCAGCTCGGCCGTCGACACCGACATCGACGGCATGGCCAGGCTGATGGCCCGCCGCGCCGGCTGGAACGACATCACCCCGTTCCTCGACCGCACCGACGGCCACTGGGGCCGCAACAACTTCGTCACGCCCAACACGACGCTGGTGCGCGAGCAGGTGCTCGATCGCGACAACGACGGCCAGGCCGACTACCTCGACAAGCACTTCAACGTGTCGACCTTCAACGTGGCGGTGGACACCCAGCGCGAGTTCCGGCCCGTGAAGCAGGACAGGCCCAGCGAGCTGCTCGACGGCACCAAGGTGCTCATCGCGGCGCAGATCATCAACACCGTGAGCGAGTTCTCGGGCATCTTGAAGAGCGTCAACGAGCACTCCCGCGTCATCCCCAACGGGTGGTTCGAGCCGAAGGCTGGCGAGGCCGACGTGGTGAAGTTCGAGAAGGTGAAGGGCCCCACCGGCCAGCCTGAGTACCGCATGCAGGTCAACGCCCGGTACTCGCACATGAGCGAAGAGGCCCTGCGCGCCACCTGCGTGTTCGAGTTCAACCGCTGGCTGCAGGCCTCGGGTGAGCAGCGCATGGACCCGGTGGACCGAAAGCTCGCCGCCGTCATCGGCTTCGCCCAGTCGCTCGACATCGACGAGAGCTTCCGAGACGACGAGGTCTTCACCAACTTCCTGTCTCGGTACAACCTGCCGGCCATCTCGCGCCGCGACATTCAGGTGCTGCTTGACGCTGAACACCACGACTACGCGGGCAGCCAGGCGATGGTGAACAGCCTCAAGGCCAGGCTGGCGCCCGAAGCCCTCGCGGAGCTGAAGAAGCCCGAGGTGGGCGAGCCGGTTCGGTACCTGTAGCCGCTCCGCCTGATCGCCCTCGAGCCCTCCCTTCCAACTTCCGGGAGGCAAAGGCTTCGCTTTTCGAAAGATGAGAGCCCGAAAAATCAAGCCCTTCGAAGCTGTGGGACAAAAAGACACACTCACACACAACTGAAGCGCAACGCCCGTCGATACCCACGGTACCTTCGCACCGTTCACCCAGAGGAAACGCCCATGCCCATGCGCATCGCAGACGCCCGCATCCGCCAGTTCGTCGACACCCAGACCACCTCGGCCTCGCCGAAGATCTCTGACGCCAACGTCATCGACCTGCTCGCGGCGGTCGGCGACGGCAGCCGCATGTCGCACGACAAGGCGAAGACCGAGCTGACCAAGCCGGGCATCACCCGCGCGCAGCAGTTCGAGCTGGCGAAGGCCGGCCTGTCGAAGTCCGAGAAGAGCGACCTCGGGCAGCTGCTCGACAAGTCGGGCTTCCAGATGGACCCCGGCGCGAAGAACTTCCTCGAGGCGCTGGTCGGCCGCGCGCCGCTGCAAGAGACGTTCGGGCCCCTCACCATCACCGGCGACCAGAAGAACGGCATCGCGGGCATCGCCAAGGCCGGCGAGGTCATCGAGGCCATCAACCTCTCGACCGCGCCCGCGGGCCGCCTGCACCTCACCGACACGCAGGTCATCGGCACCGCCGACGCCAGCGGCAAGTTCCTCGGCACGCTGCCCGACATTCGCGAAGGCGACATGATTCGCCTGCGCACCCGCGCCGCCGACGGCAGCACCAGCGACTGGCTCACCATTCAGGCCCGGGGCATCGAGGGCAGCGACACCCGCAACGCCGTCGTCAACCTCGAGCGCATGGACCTCGCGGCCACGGCCGACGGCGTGAGCGTCACCCACAACACCGGCCGCCCGCTCTCGGAGCCCGGCGCCAGCATTCGGTTCGTCAACGCGCGCACCGGCGAGAAGGTGGACGTCACCGCGACCGACAAGGGCTCCATCCCCGCGGGCCTCACGCTGCCCGGCAAGGCGGGCGACGAGTTCAAGGTGTCGGTGTCTGACGGCAAGAACAACGTCAACCACGCGGCCGTCGCTGGAACGCTGAAGGTCCCGGGCGGCACCGGCGGCATCACGGGCATCGACCTGCCCGACCCGAAGATGCACAAGGACGAGATGAACGCGGACGGCACGCCCAAGTTCAAGCTCGAGCGCTTCACCGGGCCGCTCTTCGTCAACGAGCCCACGCCCGGCGACGTGCGCCAGGGCGCCATCGGCAACTGCTACTTCCCCGCCGCGCTCGCCTCGGTCGCGCACAGCAACCCGGCGGCGCTCAAGGACACCATCAAGCAGAACGCCGACGGCACCTACACGGTGCGGTTCTACGAGAACGGCAACAAGAGCCGGCCGGTCGACATCAAGATCGACTCCGACCTCTACGTGCGCTCCTTCGGCGGGCCCATCTACGGCGGCTCGCTCGGTGGCCCGACCACCAAAGAAGGCATGGAGCTGTGGTACCCGCTCATCGAGAAGGCCTACGCGCAGTGGAAGGGCAGCTACGACGCCATCGGCAACGGCGGCAGCGCGGGCAAGGTGATGAGCGAGGTGCTCGGCCGCAGCCAGGGCTACGAGTGGGTGAGCGCGGGCAGCGAGCAGCGCCTGTTCGACCGCATCAAGCGCGACGCCGCGAACGGCGTACCGATGGCCGCGGGCACGCACGGCAAGGACCAGGCCGCGCGCTACACCAACACCGGCGTCTACGCGAACCACGCCTACTCGGTGCTCGGCGTCGAAGAGAAGAACGGTGAGAAGTTCGTGAAGCTCCGCAACCCGTGGGGCCAGTCGGAGTACGGCAACGATGGAAAGAACGACGGCTTCTTCAGCCTGCCGATGAACAAGTTCACCGAGCTGTACTCGAGCCTCTACGTCCTGAACTGAAGCGAGCGAACCATGGCCAAGCCTCCTGAACCGATTGACGAAGTGATGCCCGGCGCCGACGGCGCGGTGCTGGCGGTGGTGACCCGCGTGGTCGAGCAGGCGCCGCAGAAGGCCTACGAGCGCACCCTCGAGACGAGCCTGCCCACCACGGCGGCGCGGCAGGTCGTCGAGCTCAAGGTGACGAAGGTGCTCTTCGGCGGGCTGTCGGCCGGAGCCCTGGTGCAGGTCGTGAAGCCCGAAGGCGACTACGCGCTGCGAGAAGGCAACCAGGGCCCGTTCCTGTTGGGCAAGAACGAGAGCGCGGTCGAGATCCTCGGTCGCTACGGGCCAGACACGTGGACTGAAGCCGCGGTGAAGCAGGCCGCGGCGCAGCTCGGCAAACGCTGACGCCCATCACCGGCGGATCGAGAAGGCGACGTCTTCGTACGTCGAGCCTGCGTCGATCGCTGCGCTGAGAACATCACGAGGGCTCGGATTCTCGCAGCGTCGCGTGACTTGCCGGCACGCCGGCCATACACCCCGCGCCATGAAGAAGAACCCCGTGCGTCACGGTGGCGACCTGGTCGCCGCGGTCCTCTCGAAGTGGAACATCCCCGCCATCTTCACCCTCTGCGGCGGCCACATCTCGCCCATCCTGGTGGGCTGCGAAGACCGGAAGATCAAGGTCGTCGACTGCCGTGACGAGCGCAACGCGGTGTTCGCCGCCGACGCCTTCTCGCGCATGACCGGCCTGCCCGGCGTCGCGGCCGTCACCGCGGGCCCCGGCGTCACCAACGCCATCACCGCGCTCAAGAACGCGCAGCTCGCGCAGTCGCCCCTCGTGCTCATCGGCGGCGCCACCGCCACGGTGCTCAAGGGCCGCGGCGCGTTGCAGGACATCGACCAGATCGCGCTGATTCAGTCGGCGGTGAAGTGGGCGACGAAGTGCAGCACCGTCAAGCAGCTCGGCCCCACCATGGAGCGCGCCCTCAAAGAGGCCCGCAGCGGCGTCCCCGGGCCCGTCTTCGTCGAGCTGCCCGTCGACGTGCTGTACCCCGAAGCGCTGGTGACCGAGTGGTTCCTCAAGGAGACGGGCGTCGAGAACCCGAAGACGCTCGGCCAGCGCGCGCTCAAGCTCTACCTGCAGGGGCACCTCTTCCGGCAGTTCCACGCGCCGCACGTCGACGTCAACGCGCTCATGCCCGACGCGCCGAAGCAGAACATGAAGGCGCTGCTCGACGACGCGGTGAAGCTGCTCTCGAAGGCGAAGCGGCCCGCGCTGGTCATCGGCAGCCAGACGATGGTGAACGTGCGTGACGCCGACGCCATCGCGCGCGCGGTCGAGAGCCTGGGCCTGCCGGTGTGGCTCGGCGGCACGGCGCGCGGGCTCCTCGGGCGCACCAGCCCCACCCAGTTCCGTCACGCGCGCGGCAAGGCCCTCAAGGACGCCGACGTGGTGGTGGTGTGCGGCTTCCCGTTCGACTTCCGCATGAAGTACGGCTTCGGCATCGGCAAGAAGACGAAGATCATCGCCGCCAACCTCTCGCACGAGGAGCTGACCAAGAACCGCAAGGCGGACATCGGCCTGCGCATGCACGCCGGCGAGTTCCTCCAGAAGCTCGCCACCCGCGTGCGCCCCAGCCCCTCGTGGCAGCCCTTCATCGACGCGTGCAAGCAGCGTGAAGACGCGCGCGACGCCGAGATCCGGAGCAAGGCGAAGACCACCGGCGAGAAGGTCGACCCGATTCACTTCTTCCAGCGCCTCGAAGAGAAGCTGGCCGACGACTCGGTGCTGGTGGTGGACGGCGGAGACTTCGTGGCCACCGCCGCCTACGTGCTGCGGCCCCGCAAGCCGCTGTCGTGGCTCGACCCGGGCGTGTTCGGGACGCTGGGGGTCGGCGGCGGCTTCGCGGTCGGCGCGGCCACCGTGCGCCCGAAGGCCGAGGTGTGGATCATCTACGGCGACGGCTCGAGCGCCTACTCGTTGTCCGAGTTCGACACCTTCGTGCGCCACGGCTACGCGCCCATCGCGGTCATCGGCACCGACGCGTCGTGGCAGCAGATCGCCCGCGACCAGGTCACCATCCTCGGCTCGGCGGTCGGTACCGGCCTGCGCATGACGTCGTACGAGAAGGTGGCCGAGGGCTACGGCGGCAAGGGCCTGCTGCTGACCGACCCCGCGAAGATCGACGAGACCCTCGCCGAGGCGAAGCGGCTGTCGAAGTCGGGCGTGCCGGTCTGCATCAACGTGCACATCGCGAAGACCGACTTCCGCGAGGGCAGCATCAGCATCTGACGCGCTACTGGGTGACGAAGACGCCGCCCACGCACATCTCGTCTTCGGTGCGCGCGCCCCAGTTGCGCTCCCGGGGCGTGACGCGCACGCCGTTGATGACGGGCTGGTTCTCGGCGGTGTTGTCGAAGGTGCACGACACCGAGACCTGGTCGCCGGGGTTGATGGTGATGGGCGTCTCGAGCGTGTAGGCGAGCTGCCAGTGGAAGTCCCACCGCGGGATGTCGACCGCGCAGGTGGTGGAGCCGTCGGCGCGCAGCACCTCGAGCTTCGTCGCCTGCCCCAGTTGGTGCATGTGCATGGTGGTGGCGTAGAGCTTGAGCGGCCGGCCATCGACGAAGTCTTCGCTGATGATCGAGGCCACCGGCGTCGGGTCGATGTCGAAGCGGTGGGTGACGTCCTTCTTGCCCGCGGGGATGCGCATCTGCCGTGAGAGCCACTTCGGGTCGCTCAGCGCCTGCACGCCCGCGATGCGGGTGACGCGCCTCTCGAGCCGCAGGTCGAGCGTCGAGAGGTCGGGCCCCACCTCGCTGCCGCCCGCGTTGTAGTGCATCTGGAGGTAGACCTTCGCGCCCGGCGGCACCCGCAGCCCCGTGCCTTCGGGGAAGTCGACGCCGCGCATGCCCGGCACGTAGGTGCCAATCCACGAGCCCTCGCGGCCGAACGGAATGTCGTAGCACTCCCAGCCCGGCGCCGGGTCGGCGGCGTCACGGCGCTCCCACTCGGCCACGAAGGACGGGTTGAGGAAGAAGAGGTCGGCGTGGTGCACCAGCGCCTTCTGCCCGGGCCGCAGCTCGTAGCCGGTGATGTACCGGGGCTCGTTGAAGGGCCAGTCGATGAGAAAGCAACGATACTCGTCGGGGCGCTTCGTCGGAGTGAAGGGCGCCGCCATCGGCAACGAGACGTCGACCCGCGTGAGCCGGTCGGGTGGTTGGGCGAGCGGCGCGAAGTCGGCGCGGTCGCCTTCGCGTTTCCCCTCGGCCAGCCACCGCTCGATGACAACGCGCTGCTGCGGCAACAGCGCCTGGGTGGGGCTGTACTCGGCGCAGTCGGCGCGGGCGGGGAAGGGCGGCATGCGGCCCGCGCGAATGGCGTCGAGCGACGCGGCCTCGTACCGGTTCCAGTCGTCGAGCGTCTGAAGCACGAAGGGCGCCGCGCCTTGCGCCTCGTGGCAGGTGCCGCACTTGCGCTCGATGATGGGCGCGACGTCGCGGTGCCACGTCACGCCCTCGGCCGTCGGCTGGGGCGCACAGGCAGACAGCAGGAGCAGCGGCAGGGCGCGTCGCATGCGGGCGGAGCTAGCGGACCTCTGGCGCCGAAATCAAGACCGGTTGGTCATTGTTTCTAGCGCTTGCCCATGGCGCGCTTCGAGACGACGGCGGTGAGGTTCTTCTCGTAGACCTCGTGGCCGGGCGCGAGCTCGACGGCCTTCTGCAGCAGCTGCTCCGCGCGGCGCAGGTCGCCACGCTCGCGCATCATGATGATGGCGAGGCGGTTGTAGAGCGAGGGCGCGTCGGGGCTCTTCGAGATGGAGTTCTCGAGGAAGCGGATGGCCTCGTCGAGGCGGCCGTTCTGCTCCATGCGAATCGCGACCTGCAGGGAGCCGGCGGCGAGGCGGTCAGCGACGTTCTCGGCCGAGGGCTCGTCGAGACGGGCGGGCGCCGCGTCGGCGGGCGCATCGCGGCGCTTCACCTGCTTGAGCGCGTCGAGCACCTTCTGGTTCACGCGGCCGCGGTTGATGATGCGCGGGTCGGTGCTCTCGCGGCGCGCCTCGGTCTCGGGCGCTGGTGAGGAGCCCAGGCCGGCAGGCGCGGGCCCGGTCGCTCCGGCCGCCGGTGGTGAGCTCAACCCAGACGGCGAAGACGAATACGGCAGCGAGCCCTCGGCCGAAGAGGCGCCCTGCCCAGAAGGCGACGGTGGCACCGCCCCCTCGGGCGCCGGGGACGCGCGCAGCCCAGAGGGAGAAGCAGCCGGCAAGGCCGTGGTTGGCGCTGAGCTCAGCCCAGCGGGAGTGGCCGGCCCAGAGAGGGCTGCCTGAGCGTCGAGCCTCAGCGGCGGCGCCTGCCGCGAGCCGGTGGACCGAGAACCCGGAGGCAGGGTCCGACGGGCGCGCGCGGGGGCGGGGGCCGGCGCGAGCACCAGGTCGGGCGTCTCGGGCGGCGTCGACGGCGGCGTGGGGAGCGACGCCTCGGCGTCGACCACCACCCCCTCGACCGGCGCCACGATGACCGACGGCAGCACGTCGACTTCAGGCCCCGCTGGTGGCTCGGCCGTGACGCCAGGAGCCGCCAGCGGCGCAGGCTTCATGGGCGCGGGCGGGGTCGGTGG
>JACSRE010000297.1 GCA_014879945.1 Myxococcus sp. | reverse complement strand
GTGCGCCGGGTCACCGCGAAGCCCGCCTGCTCGCGGATCGACTCCTCGCGCCGCTCGTAGGCGACCGACGCCACGCCGCCGGGCACGTCGACGTCGTGCTGCCAGGCGAGCTGACGCTGCCGCGTGAGGAAGGGGGACTCGCCGAAGGCGGTGCGCGAGACCGAGTCGTCCCGCGTCTCGCCGACGACCAAGCGCGAGGTCCAGCCGTCGACGATCCGGTTGCGGCTGCCGGCCTGCCAGGCCGTGAGGGTGGTGATCGTGCGGTCGTCGAAGCCCGGCCCCGCGTCGAACTGCGCGTCCAGGCGGTTGCGCAGCACGTTCGCGTGCACCTCGTGCCCGGGCGCGAGCGTCGGCTCGGGAATGCGCTCGACGCGCAGCACCTCGGGGCCGCCGAACTGGTGGAAGCGCACCGCCCGCATCACGCCCACAGCCCCTGGTGGATGTCGGCCCACAGCGCGGCGCCGCCGTCGAGGGCGCGCACCATCGGCAGCTCGTCGCTCCGGGGGACACGGCGGGCCCCCGACGGCAGAGGGAGCGTCGTCACCTCGGCCACGCGCACCGTCGGCAGCGCGCACGCCCTGGCCAGCGCCGCGCACGCCTCGAGCAGCGCCACGGCGTCGGCGGCCTCCCGAAAGTCGTACCAGAGCACGTGCAGCTCGTTGCGCTGGAACGAGGCCGCCACCGCCAGCCTCGAGTCACCGCGCCGCGCCAGGTGGACCGTCGGCGCAGGCCGCCCCAACGTCGTCGCGTAGAAGCGCTCGCGCTCGAGGTGCCAGGCGCACTGCGCGCTCGAGAGCTCGAGGGTCAACGCGGTGGCGTCGCCTCGCAGCGGCGGCGCCTCGAGCCCGTCGCTCCACTGCACCCCGGGTGTCGCCGCGCGCGAAGGGAAGGTGACGTCGAAGCCCGGCTGCGCCACGAAGCCGCAGCGCTCGTAGAGGGTGGGGCGGACCTCCGAGAACAGCGCCACCGCCAGGGCGCCGTCACGCGCCAGCCGCGCGCCCAGCGCGCTCAACATCGCCACCGCGTGGCCCCGCCCCCGAAAGGCAGGCTCGGTGAAGACCGACGCCACGATGAAGGCGCGGCCCGTGTGGGCCCCTCGGCGCGCGGCCACCTCGAAGGTCTCGCACGAGCTTCGCACCTCGTCGTCGCGCCACAGCCAGGTGCGCATCGCGGTGCGCGCGAAGGGGTGCGCCCGCAGCGCCGCCTCGCGAGCCAGGAACTGCGCGGTCGAGAGGTTCCGGCCCCACGCCGAGGCCGCCAGCACGTCGCGCTCGAGCTTCTCGGCGTCGGTGGCCTCGATGAGCTGCACGGCGCGGCAGGCTACTTCACCTGCAGCGTCGTCAGGCCCTCGTCATCCACCGTCAGCAGCCACGTCGTCTCGCCCACCCACGCCAGGCCCTTCACCGCGCCCTTGAGGGCCGCCAGCTCGACGCCCGTCTCGGCGTCGGGCTTCGCCTCGAACAGCCGCGGCGCGATGCCGGTGGTGGTGTAGCGCACGGCGCCGTCCTGCACCGCCAGCCACTCGGCGTCCACGCGGGCCACCGTCTTCACCGCGCCGCCGCTGCGCCCGCCGCGCTTGAGCTCGGGGCTGCTGGCCTGGGGGAACCGGTAGGTGATGGCGCCGGGCTCGAGCGCCACCGGGCCGTCGGCGCGCTCGGCGATGCGCGCGGTGAACGAGCCGTCGAGCGCCACCCGCGTCAGCCCCGACGGGTACCCCGCGACGAAGAAGGCCTCGTCCTTGCCGTCGAAGAGCACCTCGCGCGGGCGAATCTGCTCCGTCGCGATGAGCTTCACCTCGCCGTCCACCAGGCTCACCACCGCGCCGTTGGGGTCGGCCGCGAACGGGTCGCCGTCGCGCGGCACCAGCGCCGCCACCACCGTGCCGCCGTGCGCCGCCACCGACGTCACCAGCGCGCGAGCGAACGTCAGCAGCGTCTTCACCTCGCCGCCGCTCACCGCCATCGACTTCACGCTGCCGCCCTCACCCCACACCAGCCGGTCGCCCTTCGGGTCGAACGTCACGGACGACACCGGCTCGGTGCGCACCGAGAGCACCGTCGGCTCTCCGGCGCGCGAGACCCTCACCAGCGCGCTGGCGCCGGTGCGCTCGAGCAGCACCACCACCCCGTCGCCGATGGCGCGCAGCTCACGCCCCTTCACCGCGCCCCGCAGCAGCGACGAGAAGCCCGGCGCCACCTCGCCCTTCGCCGCGCGCAGGCTCTCGACGTCGAAGGTGTCGGTGGGCGCCGCCGTGTCGGGGGCCGGGGCCACCGTCTCGATGAGCGCCGTCATGGTGGGCGGCGCGGTGGGCGCGGCCTTCACCTTCTTCGCGCCGGTGGCCTCGGCCTTCTTGGCCTCCGAGGGGTGCCGCCGCGTGTACTCGGTGAGGCCGACTCCGAGGGCGATGAGCACGAGACCGGCGACGAGGAAGCGCATGGCGCGCTCTATACCCTCGCGTCGCCGCTTCGGCCTGAACTTGTCGTGGCGTGACTCACGACGAGGCGAGCTCGCCAGCGCCTTCGTTCGGCCGAGTCACCTGAGGCGGCAACACCACGCGCGCGGTAGGCCACGCCTGCCACTCACCGATGCGCGGCCGGTCTTTCGCGAGGAGCTCCTTGCGCACCCGCTCGAGCGGTTGCTCGAGGTAGTCCTCCCAGCGCACGAAGCTCAGCGGCTTGCAGCCTTTGCCCCAGCGGTAGAACCGCCACACCTCGAAGGGCAGCGCGGCGAAGGCCCTCCAGCCGTACTCCGCGGGCACCTTGAACCAGCCGGCCGCCAGCGCGAGCACCGCCGAGCCCGAGCCGTACTGCGACAGCAGCACCCCGAGGAAGCGCAGCTCGTTTCGCAGGTCGGTGCCCAGGCCCACCGTCGCGTGCCAGACGTCGTGGGTGAAGAAGAGCCGGTCGACGAAGTACTCGAGGTCGCCTCGCGGCGCGCGTCGCGGCGCGAAGGGCTCGAGCCGCCACGCGCGGAACCAGTCGAAGAGGAAGCGCCCCAGGGAGCCCTCCGGCATGGTGGCGCAGCGCGCGAGGTCGAGGTCGAACCGCGGGCGCTCGGTGAGCAGGCTGACGCCGTCGGGCGTGGCGCGGGCGCGCTCCATCACCCGAGCGATGCCCCGCCCGTCCATCGCCCACTGAAAGGCCAGCTGGCCCCACGGGTCGACGATGTTCTTCGACAGCGCCACCATCGCGTGCACGGCCAGCCGCAGCTTCCCGAAGAAGCCCAGCGACTGCATGGCGTCAACGTCAGGTCGGTAGGCGTCCATCGGCGGGCTCGGTTGCAACCCGCGCGCCCTGGTCTGCCGACGGCCACTTGCAGCGGCGCCACGTCAGAGACGTGACGACGTCACGGCGCGAGCGACGCCTGGTCGAGCGCCACCGCCCACTTCACGCCGATGCCGATGTCCTTCTCGAGCACCACCGTGCCCGTCAGCGAGACCTGCTGGTCTGCCGTCAGCGGCTGGGTGCTGATGATGACGAGGTCGTCGTTCTGCGCGGCGCCGGTGCCAGAGCCGTCCTTCAGGTGGCCGTAGAAGACGCCGGCGACCGAGGTGACGCGGCTGACGGTGCCCGACACCTTCACCACGCGGCCCTGGAGCATCTGGCGCTCGCTGAAGACGTCGGCCACGCGCATCGACAGCGCGGGCTCGGCCTGGCGGGTGGCGGCGAGGGCCCTGGCGACGGTGTCTTGCGGTGCGGCCGCCGCGCCCGGCAGCGGCGGATGGCCGGCCGGGAGCGCGGCGCGCTCATCGACGGGGCCCGGGCCCTGCGCCGGCGCGCCCGCGGCCAGCTCGCCGAAGACGATGCTGGGGAAGGTGCGGCCGAGGGACTTGCTGGCGAAGTTCTCCATGCGCGTCGAGATGCGCACGCTCGCGCGCTGGCCGGCGGCGAGGGCGGTGGTGGTGGCCACCGCGGCCCACTCGTCACCCGCTGGCGTCGAGAGGTGCAGGTAGGTGTAGTTCGGCACCTGCAGCACCTCTGAGATGACTCCGCTCAGCGTCGTGTCGTCGCTAGCCATCGAGGGAGGCGGCGGCGGCATGGGCGCGCGCGGCGCCGAGGCCACCGGCGCGGCGGGCGGCGGCGTCACCGCCGGCGCGGACCAGCGCCCCGAGAAGAAGCCAGCGACGAAGACCACGGCGACCACCACGGGCATGAGCGGGAACTTCATGGGCTCCCGATACACGAGTCGCCCACCGTTCGAAACCTCGCCGGCCGGCGCGGCTCACTCTGGCCTGGAGCCGTCCCACTTCACCTTGATGCCCGAGACGGGAGGAACGGGCTTCTCGGTGGAGGCGGGCTGGGGCTGCAGCGCGCAGGCCACGTGCTCCTCGCGCGTCCGCCCGCTGACGTCACGGGTCGCCACCACCACCCCGGCGCGGCCCGTCTCTCTGGGCACCTCGACGCGGAAGCGGCCGTCGCGGCCAACCGGCACCAGGGCGCCGGCGACGCGCACCTCGGCCCCCGGCGCCGCCACGCCGTCGACGGTGGCGCACAGCGCCCTGCCGGTCTGCTTCGCGCGCACCACCTTCAGCACCAGGTCCTTCGGCAGCGGCGCCGCGGGCGAGGGCGGCCCGCCCGCTTCGGCCAGCGCCACCTCGCCGGCCTGCACCTCGACCGTCTTGCCAGCGGCCGTCAGCGTCACGCCCCCGGCCTCGGTGGCCACGGCCAGCACCTGGCCTGAGTTCATCACCGCGAACTTCGCCGCCGTCGCCTCGACCGCCGCGCCCGACTCGTCCTCGATGCGCACCACGCGGCCCTTCGACGCGTCGACGACGGCCGCGAGCCGGCCGCGCTTGAGCTTGAAGCGCTGCGTCTGGCCGTCGAGGGCTTCGACGCCGACCTCGGTCTCGGCGCCCGCCGACAGCCGCGTGGCGTCACCCACCCGCAGCTCGGCCGCCGAGCCAGCGCCCGTGCGCAGGGCCGAGTTCGCCTCGAGCCGGTCGCCTTGCGCGACGCGCTCCCAGTCACCGTCACCCCTGGAGCGCTCCACCACGCCTTCGACGGTCGCCACCACCGCGGCCGGCGCGGGCTCGATGGCGGGCGTCACGGCGGGCCTCGTCACCGCGGGCGCCACCCGGGGTTCGACGGGCGCGTCGGTGGGCGCGGACTCGGCCACGAGGACGCGGAACAGGAGCGCCGCCACCGCGACGACGACCGCCACCACCGCCACCAACTGCGCCACCAGCTTCCACTTCACGGCTCGGGCCTCCTTGGGTCAATGCAGGTGCGCCTGCGCGGCCGGCGCGGGCAGCACGACGGTGAAGGTCGAGCCTCGGCCCACCTCGCTCTTCACCGCAATGCTGCCGTGGTGGTTCTCGACGATGCGGTGCGACACGGTGAGCCCCAGGCCCACGTCGGCGCCAGTGGGCTTGGTGGTGAAGAAGGGGTCGAAGATGCGCTCCTGCACCTCGCGCGGAATGCCCTTGCCGGTGTCTGACACCGCCAGGCTCACCACCTCGGCCCCCAGGGCGCTGAGCGAGACGCGCAGCTCGCCGCCGTCGGGCATCGCGTTCACCGCGTTCTCGACCAGCGCGTCCACCACCGCCTGCAGCTGCATCGGGTCTCCCGAGACGGCGTGGCCGGCCTCGAGGCCCTCGGCCGCCGTCGAGATGCCGCGGCGCTCGAGGGTGGGCGCGAGCCGCTCGAGGGTGGACTGCACCAGGTCGCCCAGCGGCACGCGGTGGGCGTCGCCGCGCTCGGAGTCGGAGATGGAGATGAGGCGGGCCACGATGCCCATCATGCGCCGCGCCTGCGCCATCACCTCGTCGAGGCACTCCGCGTCTTCGGCGTCCGTGGCCTCGCGGCGCATCAGGCTCGAGAGGCCCAGCACCGCGGTGAGCGGGTTGTTCAGCTCGTGGGCGATGCCGGCGCCAAGGCTCGAGAGCGCCGCCAGCCGCCGCGCGCGGGCGACCTGGTCCTGCACCGCGCGCAGCTCGTTGGTGCGGGCCTCGACGCGGCTGCTGAGCTCGTCGTTCCACTGGCGAATCTCGCCGTCGCGGCGCTTCACCTCGCCCACCATCTGCGAGAAGGCCTTCGCGAGGTCGCCCAGCTCGTCGCGCCCGCTGGTGTCGAGGTCGACGTCGAAGCGGCCCTCTGAGAGCCGGGCGGCCGACGCCGAGAGCTTCTTCACCGGGCTCAAGATGTCGCGCACCAGCACCACCGACAGGCCCAGCGCCAGCAGCACGCCCGCCAGCGTCCAGTAGGCGGTGTAGCGCCTGACGCGCGCGGCCGGGGCCAGCACGCGGTCGAGCGGCTGGGTGAGGACGACGGCCCAGTCGAGGTCGGTGACGCGCGCCACGGCCGCCAGCACCGGCTGCGCGCCGGCGTGCGAGGCCGCCCAGGGTGTGCAGCCCGGCGGGCACTGGCTCAGGAGCGCCGGCAGCGCCCCGGCGGCCTGAGGCGTCAGCTCCACCAGCGGCGTGCCGGCTGCGTCGACGAGGGCCGCCTCGAGGCCACGGGCCCGCAGCGCCTCGAGCCGCGCGGCGGCGTCGATGAGCGCCACCTCGGCGGCCACCAGCTTCTGGTCGCTCAGGCGCACCGCGACGGCCACGTGGGGAACGCCGCGGCGCGCGTAGGGAGGGCCGACCGCGGCGCCGGCGGCGAGGGCCTGTCGCCAGGGAATCGCGTCGGCGAAGCGCTGCAGCGCCGCAGCGTCGAGCCCCTCGGCCGCGCCGTGCACCGGCGTGGAGAGCGCCGCGCCCTGGTTGTCCAGGGCCACCAGCGTCGTCACGCCGCGCACCTGGTGCAGCGGCAGCGCGAGCGCCTCGTGCAGCTCGTCGGGGGTCAGCTCATCGGCAGGCAGGAAGCCCGCCGAGAGCTGGAGCGCCTCGACCGTTCGGTCGACGTCGGCGCGCACCGACGCGGCCAGGTCTTCTGCGCCGCGGGCCTGCTGCTCGCGCGCGGTGCGCTCGAGCTCCGCGGAGTTCGCCGACGACGCCAGCCACCCCATCAACAGCGTCGGCACCACGCCGGCCACCAGCAGCGCCAGGGCGAGCTTGGGGGCGAGCTTCACGCGACCTTCCCCACCATCCGAGCCGGGGTGGACTCGGCGGGAGCGGCGGGGAAGGTGAGGCGAAAGGTGGTGCCCTGCCCGGGCTCGCTGCGAACGTCGATGCGGCCGCCGGCGCCGGTGATGATGCCGTGGCACACCGACAGCCCCAGGCCCGTGCCTTCGCCTTCGCCCTTGGTGGTGAAGAAGGGCTCGAAGAGCCGCGCCTTCACCTCGGGGGTCATGCCGGTGCCGTTGTCGGAGATCTCGACCACCGCCTCGCCGGCCTCGCTGGTCGAGGTCGTCAGCGTGATGGCGCCGTCGCTGCGGCCCGTCGAGCCCACGGCCTGGCCGGCGTTGACGATGAGGTTGAGGAACACCTGCTCGAGGCGGGTGCGGCTGCACCGAATGCTCGCCGAGTCGCCATACCGTCGCTCGACGACGGCCTTGCCCTTGATGGAGGGCGTCGCGACCTTCACCGCGGCGTCGAGGCTGGCCTCGAGCGAGACGAGCTCGACCTCGGTCTCGTCGCGGCGCGAGAAGATGCGCAGGTCTTTGACGATGGTGACCGCGCGGAGCGTCCCCTCACGAGCGTCACGGAGCGCTTCGAGGCACCCCTCGAGCCGCGCCGCGCTCTCTGCGGGCAGCTCCACCATCAGCTCGCGCAGCTCTTCGTCGACGAAGTTGAGGTTCGCGGTCACGCAGGCGAGCGGGTTGTTGATCTCATGCACCACCCCGGCGGCCATGGTGCCCAGCGACGACAGCCGGTCGGCGTGGGCCAGCATCGACTCGAGGCGGGCCTGCTGGCTGAGGCTCTTGCGGCGCTCCACCACCGCCTTGAGCCGGTGCTCGAGGGTGTCGAAGTCGAACGGCTTGCACAGGTAGTCCACCGCGCCGAGCCTGAGCGCGTCGATGGCCGACTGCGAGTTGACGTACCCGGTGATGATGATGACGTCGGAGTCGGGCCGCTGGGCGCGAATGAGGTCGAGCAGCTCCAGCCCGCTGCCGTCGGGCAGGTTCTTGTCCACGATGGCGCAGTCGAAGTGGGTGCTGCGAATGGTCGCCTCGGCTTCGGCCGCGTTGGCGCTGATCAGCGGCACGAACCCACACCGCAGCACCGCCTTGCGGAGGAACATGCGCACTGACGCCTCGTCGTCGACGATCAAGACGACAGGCTGCGGCGCGCCTCCTCCCATCTGTGGCGGCTGAAGCAAGGTGCGGTCCACTGATCCGCACCTCAAGGTGGCTGATTCGAGCGACGTAGGGGCTTGTCGCATGGGTCAAGCGCACCTTCACGGGGGTACAAAAGACACCCCGCTCACGCTGAAATGACGAGCAACTCCACGGGACGAGCCGCGCTGATCCGCTGGTCCAGGTGTTGCTGCCAGGGCCCGGGTGAGTCGGACCTGCCCGCGACTCGGTGCGCTGCTGGTGGTGCTGGGCGCCGGTGCGGCGCTCGCGCAGGGCCTCGTGGTCAACGTGGACCCCGCCTTCGCGCAGCTGGGCGAGACGGCGCGCGTTCGGGTGACGGTGAAGGGCCCGCCGGGGCTGAAGGCGCTGCACCTCTCGACCAACCACGGCCGCGTGGGCGAGGCGCGCGAGGCGGCCCCGGGGGTGTACGAGGCCGAGTACCTGCCTCCGTCGGCCACCTTTCCGCGCACGGCGGTGGTGGCGGCGTGGGCCGAGCGTGAGGGCGGCGTGCTGCACGGCTTCACGCCGCTGCCGCTGTGGGGCCAGGGCGTGGCGGTGGTCACCACGGTGCCGCGCGCGAACGTGACGCTGCGCATCGGCACCCGCGACTTCGGGCCGGTGCAGGCTGACGCGAAGGGCCGCGGCGAGGTGCGGGTCCAGGTGCCTCCCGGCGCGACGCACGCCATGCACGGCAAGCGCGCCATCGACCTCGGGCTGCCCGTCGTCACCCGGCTGCACGTGCTGGCGCTGCCCGACGTGGTGCCGGCAGACGCGCCGCGTCGGGTGACGCTTCGGGTGTACTCGGTGGCCGTGGACGGGGCCCTCGAGTCGGCGAAGGTCCGGTTGACGGTGCCGCTGGGCGTGGTGGGCCCGCTGCGGTGGGTGCAGCCCGGGGTGGCCGAGGCGACGTGGGACTTGCCCGCGCAGGAGCCGGGGACGCTCGAGGTCAACGCGTGGGCGGTGGGCGCGAAGGGTGACCCCGCGGCGGGGCGGCTGCGCGTCACGGCGGGGCCGGCGGTGACCGCGGCGCTGGTGGCAGAGCGCACCACCTACGTCGCGGGAGACGGCCGGCGCATCACGCTTCGGCTGCGCGCGCGCGACGCGAAGGGCCGCGCGGCGGACGACGCGGCGACGTTCAGCGCCGACTTTGGCTCGGTCACCGCGCCGGTGCCCGCCGGGCCAGGTGAAGCGCGCGCGGAGCTCCAGGTGCCCGACCGCTTCGACGGGCACGGCACGGTGACGGTGGCGGCGACGGTCGGCGCGGCGCGCGCCACGGCGACGGTGCAGTTGGTGGCTGGCCCTGCGCACGAGGTGCGGCTGCCGAACGCCGAGCCGCTGCGCGCCCGCGAGCAGGTGACGCTGCGCGGTGAGGTCGTCGACGCCTGGGAGAACCCGGTGCTCACCCCGCCCACCGTGACGGCCGAGCGCGGCGTCGTCGTCGTCGAGCGCGACGGCGCCGGCTTCCTGCTGCGCTACACCGCGCCTTCCACCCGGAGCGAAGAGCCCGCCGCGCTGCAGCTCGCCGCGGCGAGCGTCACCCAGACGCACACCATCACCGTCGTGCCCCGGCCGGCGCTGCTGACGGGCTCGCTCAAGGGTGGCTACGCGACGAACCTGGGCGCCGTGTCAGCGCCCATGGGCGGGCTCGAGGTCGGCGTCTGGGCCGAGCCGTGGGGCCGGCACCTGGGCGTGGTGCTCGAGGGCGGCCTCATCGGCTCCACCTCGGCCGCGACGGTCGCGCGCACGCAGGAGACGGTGAGCGCGCACACCACCTTCGTGCCGGTGGTGCTCTCGGTGGCCCTCGACCTGCCCCTCACTCGCCTGCTCTGGCTGCGGCCGGCGGTGGGCGGCGGCGTCAGCGCGTTGTTCCAGACGCTGCGCGTGTCAGAGGAGCCGTGGGTCTCGGAGTCGGGCCTGGGCGCCGCGGCGCAGCTCTCGCTCCAGGCGGGCCTGCGCGTCGGCGTCGGCGGGCCCTTCGTCGAGGTGCGTGGGCTCTTCGTCTCGAACCCGGGGCTCGCGACGCTCGAAGGCGCGTTGTTCTCGATGACGTTCTCGGGCGGGTATGTCTTCGACATCCTCTAGCGCCCTGGGCGCGGCGGTGGTGGCGCTGCTGGCGTCGGCCTGCGTCGAGCGCGGCGCCCCCGAGCCGCCGCGGCTGCTGCACGTCTCGCCCGTCTCCACGTTCAACACCGCGCCCACCGGGCTCTCGGTCGAGGGCGAACACTTCTACCTTCGAGGTGTGCTGACGCTCGCAGGGCCCGCTGGCGCCGACAGCGCCTTCCAGCTCTGGGTTGGAGACGTGGCCCTCGAGGAGGTGCGTCGCCTCGACTCGGCCCACCTCGAGGGGCGCCTGCCAGAGGGGGTCGCGCCAGGCACCTACTCGCTCCGGCTCATCGACCCGTGGGGACGCGAGGTGGCGCTGCCCGAGGCGGTGACGGTGCGGGGCCGGCGGGGCGCGGTGCTGCACGCGAAGGCCTCGGCGCCCACCGTGGTGCAGGTCGGCAACACGCTCGAGGTGATGGTCGAGGTCACCAACGAAGGCGACACCGCCGCCGAGGCGGTCGACGTTCAGGCAGGGCCGCTCACGGGCAGCGGGTCGGCGTCGCTCTTCCAGAAGTCCTCACCCTCGCCCCTCGCGCCTGGTGAGCGCGTGCTGCACCGGCTCCTGCTGAGGACGAAGGGCGTGGGCGAGGTGTCCTTCTCGCTCACCGCGTCGGGCATCGATGGGTTCTGGCAGCGGCCGGTGGTGGGCGAGCCCGTCACGGTCGGGCCCGTTCGCGTGGTCTCGCCGCCAGTGCTGGTGGGCACGGTGACCGCGCAGCCGAACCCGGTGGCGGTGGGGCAGGCGCTGTTGATCAGCGCCGAGGTGGCGAACCAGGGCCAGGGGACGGTGCGCGACTTCTTGCCGACGGCGACGATGATGGGCGACGCAGGGCTCACCCAGCTCACCACCCCGTTGCCGCGCGACCTCACGGACGCTGGCACCGAGCGCTTCACCGTCTCGTTCGAAGCGAACGCGGCGGGCGAGGCCACGGTGGTCGTCGATGGCCGCGGCACGTCTTCGGTCACGGGTCTGCCGGTGTTCCTGACGTTGACCTCGACGCCGAGCGTGCGCGTGCTGCGGCCGCCGGCGCTGAGCGCGCTGGTGACGACGACGCCCACCGGCGCCGACGTCGGCGAGGTGTTCTCGCTCAGCGTCGTCGTTCGAAACGAGGGTGAAGAGGACGCGGAGCAGGTCGCCCTCGACGTCACCACCATCGGCGCCGGTCGCGTCTCGCCGCTCTCGTCTCCGCCGGCGCAGACCGTCCCCGGGTCGGGCAGCGCGGTCTTCCTGCTCGCCTTCGAAGCGGCCGCGCCGGGGCCGGTTCGGTTCGACGTATCGGGGCTGGGCGTCAGCGCGCAGGGACGACAGGCCACCCGCTTGCCGAGCACCATGGGGGACGAGGTGACCGTGCGCGGCACCGCGGTGGACGCCGGAGTGGTTGACGCGGGCGTCGTCGTCGATGCGGGCGTCGTCGTCGATGCGGGCGTCGTCGTCGATGCGGGCGTCGTCGTC
>JACSRE010000097.1 GCA_014879945.1 Myxococcus sp. | reverse complement strand
TACATCATCATCGTGGCGCTCATCGCCATCGCCGCCATCGGCGTCATCACCCTCTTCGGCGACAACATTCGCAAGCTGTTCGGCGCCTCGGCTGACGCGCTGGCCGGTGAAGAGTCGGTGACCCCGGCCACCAAGACGTTCAAGGCGGCGGGCGTCGACACCAAGAAGACGCTGTCGACCTTCGGCGAGAAGAACAACGCGAACTACTAAGTCGCGCTCGAGCTGAAGCAGCTGCCTCGGGGTCCATCGTCAACGCGGTGGGCCCCGAAGTGTTTGTGCGTCACTGGAGCCTCAGCTGCTGCGCGCGGCTGGCGAGCCGCAGCACCACGCGCTCCGACAGCTCGGTCGCGGCCCCCATCAGCCGCTCGCGCCAGGCGTTCACCGGGTGGAACTGCACGCGGTAGATGTTCGCGTCCTGGGAGCGGCGCAGCAGGTAGTCGTCGCTGGTGTGCAGCGCGTCGACCAGGCCCAGCTCCTTCGCGCGCGTGCCCAGCCAGTACTCACCCGTCGCCACCTTGTCGATGTCGAGCGAGGCGCGGTGCTCCTTCACGAAGGCCTTGAAGAGCGCGTGGGTCTCTTCGAGCTGCTCCTGGAGCTTCGCCTTCCCCTTCTCGGTCACCTCGCCGAAGAGGGTGACGGTGCGCTTGAACTCGCCCGCCGTCATCTCCTGCACGTCGACGTCGAGGCGCTTGAGCAGCCGGTGCACGTTGGGCACCTGCGCCACCACGCCGATGGAGCCGATGATGCTGAAGGGCGCCGCCACCACCTGGTCGGCCACGCACGCCATCATGTAGCCGCCGCTCGCGGCCACGCGGTCGATGCACACGGTCACCTTCACCTTCTTGTCTTTGAGGCGCGCCAGCTGCGCCGCCGCCAGGCCGTAGTGCGGCACGCCGCCGCCGCCGCTCTCGAGGCGGAGCACCACCTCGTCGTCTGGCTTGGCGGCGCCGACGATGGCCGTCACCTCTTCGCGCAGCCCCGCGGTCGCGGTGGCCAGCAGGTCGCCGTCGAAGTCGAGCACGTAGACGGTGGGCCGGGTGGTGACGCTGCTCTCGGCGGCCTTGGCGAGCGCCTTCGCCTGCTTGCGCAGCGCCTTGAAGGCGGCCCGGCCCTTCACCATGCCGAACTGGAGCCCGTCGCGGAGGTCGTCGAAGCGCTGGTTGAGGTGCTTCACCTCGAGCCAGCCGGTGGGCCTGGCCGAGAAGCCGCGCGCCCGCCGAATCAGCATCACCACCGCGGCGGTCGAGGCGAAGACGGTGAGGAAGACGACGAAGCTGCGGGCGGTGAAGGCGAGCAGGTCGTTCACGAGGTCCATGGCGTGACGGCTATCGCGCCGACGGCGCTGACGCCATCGCGGCCCGTTGTTTCAGGCGGGGGCGCGCCGGCTGCGCTATTTCAAGCGCCATGGCTGACGACCGCATCGGCGAGTGGTTGCCCGACGTGCTGCAGGGCCTGCCCGCGCGGGTGTTGTTGCCGGAGCCCTACGAGCCGCACCGCACCCGGTACCCGCTGGTGGTGTACCTCCACGGCAGCGGGGAGCGCGGCACCGACAACGCCGCGCAGCTGAAGAACGGCGTGCGCGCCTTCGAGGCGCCCTGGCTGCGGCAGGCGCACCCCTGCATCGTGGTGGCGCCGCAGTGCGACCGGGACGACACCTTCGGCGGCAGTTGGTACGGCGGCAGCTCGCGCACGCAGCGGGCGGTGGTGGCGATGGTGCGGGAGCTGTGTAGCCGGCGCTCCGTGGACCCACGGCGCGTGTACCTGGTGGGCTTCTCGATGGGCGCCATCGGCCTGTGGGACCTCATCAGCCACCATCGAGACCTCTTCACCGCCGCCGTGCCCATCTCGGGCGACCTCGACGTCGAGGCCGCGGGCGACCTGCTCTCGTTTCCCCTCTGGGCGTTCCACGGCGAGCACGACGAGCTGGTGTCGAACGCCAACACCCGCGCGATGTTCGCGATGATGCAGCGCCTCGGCGGGGTGGCCCGGTACACCGAGCTCCCCGGCGTCGGACACGACGCGTGGCAGCAGGCGTTCGCCAGGCGGGAGCTCTACGACTGGCTGTTCGCGCAGCGGCGCTGAGTGCCCTCAGTTCGGCTTCGCGCGGCAGCCCCCGGGTGACGGTCGCAGCAGCGCGCCTCGTTCGGTCGCCGTGCCGACGGGTTGCTGTCGCGGCTGCGTTCTCCGTTCACCGGCGCTCCCGGCAGCGGGGCATCGTCCGTCAGAAGGGTGACGCGCGCGGGGTGGGGGAGGGGCGGAGATCAAGCACCTGCCGCACGGGCGAGTGGCTTGCACCGCCCTCCGTCATGCACCGCACGTTCTTCGACGACCTGGGCGCCCTCACGGTGGTGGAGCACGGCCCGGGCGTGCTCGAGGTGCGCGTCACCGGAGCGCTGTCGCTTCAGGTGGGCGCCGGCTTTCCTCAGGTGGCGCGCGAGGCCGCGTCACGCTTCGCCCGCTGCTCGGTGTTCCTCGACGTGCGCGGGCTCGAGTCGTTTCAGGGCGCGGTGCGCGAGGCCTGGCTCGAGGCCGTGCTCGAGCACCGGCGCCGGCTCGACCAGGTGGTGGTGCTCTCGAAGGGGCTGCTGGTGACGCTCTCGGCGCGCGCCGCGAAGGTCGCGCTGGCGCCGCTGGGCGTCTGCTTCGAGGTCGAGACCGACGAGCGTCGATATCAGGCCCGTCGGGCGTCGGCGCTGCAGGCCCTGGCCTCGGTTCCAGAGGCTTGTGGCGCTCCGAACGCCTCCTCGGCGCCCTTCGACAACTGAGCAAGAACTGGCCCATCACAGAGCGTGCTGGCTGCGCAGCGCCGTTCGCAGTCGGGGTCAGTGGCCATGTTATCTCGTTGATATCGCTGCGTCATTGCTGCGTCATTGGCCTTGTCATTCATCAACGCAAGGCCTGCACCTTGGGTCCCGAGAGGGTTCCACATCTTGACCCTCCAGAGGGTCCTCCCTAGAGACGCGTCGTCACACGCACTCGCGGGAGAACGCCCATGTCGAAGTGGAACGCACCCAACCTGATCGCCGCGCTCGATGAGTCCAAGGGCCTGACCGACAAGGGCTACACCTTCCTCGACCGCGACCAGAAGGAGCTCTTCCTCTCGTGGGACGGCCTGCGCGCCGAGGCGATGAAGCGCGCGGCGCACTTCCGCAAGTACGGCCTGAAGAAGGGCGACCGGGTAGCCATGGTGCTGCCCGACGGCGAAGACTTCGTGCCCACCTTCCTCGGCGCGGTGTGGGCCGGCCTGGTGCCGGTGCCGCTGTACCCGCCGCTCTCCATGGGCAAGCTCGACAGCTACCGCGACACCATGGTGGCGGTGCTGACCAAGGCCGAGCCGACCTACCTCGTCACGCTCAGCAAGATGCAGCAGGTGCTCTGGGCCGGCCTCACGCACGTCAAGTCGCTCAAGGGCGTCATCACCGCCGAGGAGCTCAAGGCGCCCGCGCCCGAGGGCGTCTCGCAAGACCCGGCGCAGGTGTCGGACGACGACCTCGCGTTCCTCCAGTTCACCTCGGGCTCGACCTCGACGCCCAAGGGCGTGGCCGTCACCCACGGCAACCTGCGCGCGAACGCCTGGGCCATCATGGTGGACGGGCTGAAGTCGGACTCCGAGACCGACCACGGCGTCTCGTGGCTGCCGCTCTACCACGACATGGGGCTCATCGGCTTCGTCATCGCCCCCCTGTTCCACAAGGTGCAGGTCACCTTCATCCCCACCATGTCGTTCGTGCGCAGCGCCACGCTGTGGTTCGAGACCATTCACCGCGTGCGCGGCACCATCACCTTCGCGCCGAACTTCGCCTACGCCCTGGCCACCAAGCGCACCAAGCCCGAGCAGCTCGCCCGCTGGGACCTCTCGTGCGTGAAGGCCTTCGGCTGCGGCGCCGAGCCCATCAACTCGGGCACCATGCGCACCTTCGTCGAGACGCTCTCGAAGGCGAAGCTCAACCCCAACGCGCTGCTGCCCTGCTACGGCATGGCCGAGGCGACGCTGGCCATCAGCTTCATCGGCATGGACGAGACGCTCTCGACCGACGTCATCGAGACCGACGCCTACCAGAAGCACCGCACCGCCGAGCCCGTGCACCTCACCCGGCTCGCCGAGGGCAAGGCGCAAGAGGTGGTCAACTGCGGCAAGACCTTCCCCGGCCACGAGGTCGGCATCTTCGACGACGAGGGCAAGCGCCTGGCCGACCGCCGCATCGGCGAGATTCAGGTACGCGGGCCCTCCATCGCCAAGGGCTACTTCCGCGACCCCGACGCCACCGAGCGCACCTTCGGCGGCGGGTGGCTCAAGACCGGCGACCTCGGCTACCTCGCCAACGGCAACCTCTACATCGTCGGCCGCAAGAAGGACCTCATCATCATCAACGGCCGCAACTACGACCCGCAGCGGCTCGAGTGGCTGGTCGACGAGATGGCCGGCGTGCGCAAGGGCTCGTCGGTGGCGTTCTCGAAGCCGGGCGCGGCCAGCGAAGAGCTGATCATCGTGCTCGAGGCGCGCACCAGCAGCCAGACCGAGCTCGAGGCCCTCAAAGAGGCCGTCAAGCAGCGCATCGTCGAGCAGATGCAGCTGACCCCCGCCGACGTGGTGGTGTGCCCGGTCGGCTCGCTGCCCAAGACCTCGAGCGGCAAGCTGCAGCGCTCCAAGACGCGCCAGCAGTACCTCGACGGCACCGTCGGCAAAGAGGGCAACCGCACCATCGGCTCCAACGCCGAGAAGGTCGTGCTGGCCCGCCACGTCGCGATGTCGCTGCTGGGCCGCTCGCGGCACCGCGCCCGCCGCGTGGTGGAGCACGCCCTCGAGGTGCGCACCGTCACCGACGCCGTCGGCAAGCTCAGGCTCGCCAGCGACTACTTCAGCAACCGCCTCACCCGTCTCTTCTGATCAACCCGCCACGCATCGGCAACCCGCAGTCCAACCAACGCTCCACCGCAGCACCCCCAACACCATGGCAACCGTCCACATCCCCACGCTGTTCCAGCAGGCCGCCCTCGAAGTCAGCGGCAAGAAGCTCGACAACCTCACCGGCGCGACCGTCATCTCGAAGCTCGGCCTCGACTCCGTCGCCGTGATGGAGCTGGTCGCGCACTTCGAAGAGAAGCTCAACATCCGCATGCCGGACGAAGACCTCGCGAAGGTGCAGACCGTCGCCGACCTCGGCGGGCTGGTGAAGCGCCTGATGCCGTCGGGCTCCGAAGTCACCTGGTGACCTGAAGTCGCCGTGCCGTCGCACCCACCTTCTGGAGGTCTTCTCGTGAGCCAGCCTTCGTCACCCGCGCGGAACGCAGACGTCGCCGTCATCGGCATGGCCTGCCGCTTCCCGCACGCGAAGGACCTGCCCGAGCTGTGGAAGGTGGTGTCGAGCGGCGAGGTGACGTTCGAAGACATCGACGACTCGCGGTGGAAGCACTCGCACTTCGTCGACACCAAAGACCCGCGCGCCCCCGACAAGTCGTACGTGCTCAAGGGCGCCTTCATCGACGGCGTCGACGAGTTCGCGGCCCTGCACTACGGCCTGGCGCCCCGGCGCGTGCAGGTGATGGACCCGCAGCAGCGCGTCGCCATCGAGGCCACCCGCCAGGCCCTGCAGGACGCGGGCTACGACACCCGGCCCTTCGACAAGCTGCACACCGGCGTCTTCCTCGGCGCCTCGGTGAGCGAGTACCGCGACCTGATGACGGCCCGGCACCGCGCCATGCAGATGGTGAGCGGTGAGTTCGGCGACGCCCTCACGCCCGCCGAGCAAGAGGCCGTGCGCGCCTCGGTCGCCGACGTGGTGCCCGCCCGCGCCTTCTCCATCGCCGGCGGGCTGCTCAACATGATCGCCTGCTCGGTCTCGCAGACGTTCGACCTGAGCGGGCCGGCGATGCAGATCGACGCCGCGTGCTCCTCGGCGCTGGTCGCCATTCACGAGGCCGTCGTCAACCTGCGCGCCGGCGTCTGCAACCTGGCGGTGGCCGGCGGCGTGTACCTGAACCTGGGCCCCGACAACCTGGTGGGCTTCTCGCGCATCGGCGCCATCTCGCCCTCGGGCGCCTGCCGGCCCTTCGACGCGAAGGCCGACGGCTTCGTGATGGGCGAGGGCGTGGGCGTCGTCATCTTGAAGCGGCTCGACGAGGCGCTGCGCGACGGCGACCGCGTGTACGCCGTCATCAAGGGCACCGGCTGCAACAACGACGGGCGCGGTGAAGGCCCGATGACGCCGCGGCCCGAGGGCCAGAAAGACGCGATGCGCCGGGCGCACGCGCAGCTCGACTTCGGCGTCGACTCCATCACCTACGTCGAGACGCACGGCACGGCCACCACGGTGGGCGACGTCGTCGAGGTGGGCGCGCTGCGGCAGTTCTTCACCGAGCGCCTCGGCAAGCCCGTCGACGAGCAGTACTGCTGGCTGGGCAGCATCAAGGCCAACGTCGGCCACACCATGTCGGCGGCCGGCGTCGCGGGCTTCATCAAGACGTGCCTGATGATGCACCACGGCGTCATCCCTCCGCAGCCGGCCATCGAAGAGCTCAACCCCAGGCTCGACCTGCCCAACTCGCCCTTCAAGCTGTCGATGAAGGCCACCCCGTGGACGACGAAGGCCGGCACGCCCCGGCGCGCGGCCGTCTCGAGCTTCGGCTTCGGCGGCACCAACGCGCACGTCGTCATCGAGGAGCCCGCCGCCGCGCCCGCCGCCGCCGTCACCCAGCCGGCGCCCCAGCTGGTGCTCCTCTCGGCCCCCACGCCCGCGCTGCTGGCCGCCTCGGCGAAGCAGCTGGCGGAGCACGTCACCGCGCACGCGCTCGACGTCGCGCCGGTCGCCGCCGCGCTCGCCAGCCGCCAGGCCTTCGACGCCCGCGCCGCCTTCCTCGCCAGCTCGCGCGAGCAGCTCGTCTCGACCCTCAATGGCCTGCACGCCGCGCTCACCGCGCACGCGCCCATGCCCGCCGGCGTCACCTACGCCGAGGCGCCGCTGCCGCACGACTCGCGCAAGCTGGCGCTCCTCTTCCCCGGGCAGGGCGCGCAGAAGGTCGGCCTGCTGGAAGACGTGGTGAAGCGGTTCCCCTTCCTCTCGCAGCGCCTCGCCGAGCTCGACGCGGCCGCCAGCGACGCCGCGGGGTGCTCCATCGTCGAGGCGCTCTACCCGAAGGACCGCGCCGACCTCCCCGCCGCGCAGGCGCACCTCACCCGCACCGAGGTGTGCCAGCCCGCGATGGCGGCGCTCGGCCTGGCGCTCTCGGAGTTCCTCGGCACCCTGGGCGTCTCGGCTGACGTCGCCCTCGGCCACTCGCTGGGCGAGTTCGCCGCCGCCGCCTCGGCCGGCATGCTGAGCGCCGAAGACGCCGTGCGGTTGGTCGCGCGCCGCGGCCAATTGATGAACGCGCTCGAGCTCGCCGACCCCGGCGCGATGCTGGCGGTGATGGCCGAGGCCTCGGCCGTCGAGCCCCACCTGGCTGCGCTCAACCCCGCCGGCCAGCCCCGCGTCTGGCTCGCCAACCACAACCACCCCACGCAGGTGGTGCTCTCGGGCACCACCGCGGGCATCGAGGCGGCGCAGCAGCGCCTCGCCGCCGCGGGCCTCAAGTGCACCCGCCTCGACGTCTCGCACGCCTTCCACTCGCCGCTGATGGCCGGCGTCGACGCGGGCATGCAGCAGCTCATCACCCAGCTCGCCGTGCACCCTGCGCAGCGCCCCGTCGTCTCGTGCATCTCGGGCCGCGGCTACGACTCGGTGGCCGACGCGAAGGCCATCTGGGTGAAGCACGCCACCGCGCCGGTGCGCTTCGTCGACGGCCTCGAGGCCTGTCAGACGCTGGGCGCGTCGCTCTTCGTGCAGGTCGGCGCCGGCAACGCGCTGACCGCCTTCGCGCGCGGCGTGGCGAAGGGCGCGCAGGGCTTCTTCACCCTGGGCGCGAGCGACGGCGCCGACTCGGTGGGGCCGCTCTTCCAGACGCTGGCCGCGCTGTGGGTGAAGGGCGCGCCGGTGAACGCCGCGCCGCTGTTCCAGCGCCCGACGATGGCGCTGCTGCCGCCGTCGCTGCTCGAGACGCAGAAGTACTGGGCGGTGGAGCGCGTGCAGCGCGCCGCCCGTCAGCCGCTGGTGCCCGCCACCTCGATTCCTTCGGGCGCCTCGGTCGGCGCGCCGTTTCCGCCCGCCCCCTCGCTTCCGGCAACACGTGGAGTCCCCATGGACAACCTCATCGCCCTCTTCCAGCAGCAGACCCAGTTGCTCCAGAGCCAGGCCGAGATCCTGAAGGCGCAGTCGCAGGCCATCGCGGCGCTCGCCAGCGGCCAGGCGCCGGCGCTCCACCAGGCCATCGGCCAGGTGCCGACGACGCAGCTGTCGGTGCAGGCCTCGGGCGCCGTCGGCGCCAGCGTGGTGTCGCAGCCGGTGGTGATGCCGGGCGCGCTGTCGACGCCGGCCGGTGCGCCGCACGTCAACGGGAGCAACGGCGCGCCGCAGGCCGCCAAGCCGGTCAGCTTCTCGAACCTGGTGGCCTCGAAGCAGGCCGAGAAGAAGGCCGAGGCCCCCGCGGTGGTGGACGCGCGCCCGCAGGCGCAGGCGAAGGTGCTCGAGGCGGTGGCCCGCATCTCGGCCTTCCCCCTCGCCAGCCTGAAGAACGAGCAGACGCTGGTGGGCGAGCTGGGCTTCGACTCCCTGATGCTGGTGGAGCTCGACCAGGCCATCGGCAAGGCCTTCCCGGTGCTGGGCGGGCTGCCGCGGGAGCTCTTCGGGCGCTCCACCACGGTGCTGAACATCATCGACTACGTCGCCGACACGCTGACGAATGGCGTCTCGAAGGCCGTGGACGACCCGAGCGCGGCGCTGCCCGTCGAGCGGCGGCTGCCCACGGTGACGCCGGCGCCGCTGGCGACGCTCACCGAGAGCGTGGTGCGCTTCGACAAGCCGGTGCTCATCACGAAGGACACGCGGGGCTTCGCTGACGCGCTGGCGAAGAAGCTGGGCGAGCACGGCGTGGCCGTCACCGTCGGCGAGCTGAACGCGACCGGCGAGTTCGGCGGCGTCATTCACCTCGGCGAGCTCGCGGCCTCGGGCGACTACAAGGCCTCGACGCGCACGCTGCTGCAGCTGGCGCAGCGGCTGACGGCCGAGAAGGCCGAGCTCTTCGTCACCGTCACCGGCCTGGGCGGCGGCTTCGGCCTCGGCGGCACCACGAAGGAGCAGCTCGGCCAGGCCGGCGCCATCGGCTTCACCCAGGCGCTGGCGCTGGAGTGGACCGACGCGCTGGTGAAGGCGGTGGACGTGGACGCCGCGCTCGCGCCCAACGACTTCGCGCAGCACCTCGTCGACGAGCTCTTCTCGGGCGACCGCACCACCGAGGTGGGCTTCACGAAGCAGGGCCGCACGGCGGTCTCCCTGCTGCCGATGGCCGCGCCGGCGAAGGCCGCGAACCTCAACGCCTCGTCCGTCATCGTCGTCACTGGCGGCGCCAGGGGCCTGGGCCTGAAGCTGGCGAAGGCCCTGGCGAAGCAGACCGGCGCGACCATCGCGCTGACGGGCCGCTCGGCGCCGTCGGAAGAGGTGGCGAAGGCCTGCGCGCAGGTGAAGGGCGCGGGCGCGAAGGCGTGCACCTACCACCCGATGGACGTGCGCGACGCGGGCAGCGTGAAGGCCACCATCGACGCCGTTCGCGCGGCCCACGGGCGCATCGACGGGGTGGTGCACGCGGCCGGTGTGCTGGCCGACGCGCTGGTGGAGAAGAAGACGCTCGCGGGCGTCGACAGCGTGCTCGAGACGAAGGTGGGCGGCGCCCTGGCGCTGCTCGAGGCGACGAAGGGCGACGCGCTGGTGTTGTTCGCGGGCGTGGGCTCGTGGGCGGGCCGCTTCGGCAACGCCGCGCAGACCGACTACTCGGCCGCCAACCGCATGCTGGCGCGCGTGGCCCGCCCGGGCGTGCGCTGCGTCACCATCGACTCGCCGCCGTGGGAAGACTCGGACATGGCCCGCAAGATTCCGGGCTTCAAGAAGGCCGAGCTCAAGGCCAGCGGCGTCACCTTCCTCGGCGACGACGAGGGCGTGGCGGCCTTCATGGTGGAGCTGCTGGGCGGCTCGGGCGAGGTGCTCATCGGCCGCAACCTGCCCGAGCGCACCTCGATGCACGCGACGTCGTTCCCCGTCTCGCGCCTCAACCACGTCTACCTGAACGACCACACCATGGCCGGGCAGCGCGTGGTGCCCCTCGCGGCGGCGCTCGACCACGTCACCGCCGCGGCGCTCGACGTCGCCAGCGCCTCGAGCACGGGCGTCGGCTTCACGCCCTTCACGGTGACGGACTTCTCGCTCGAGCGCGCCATCCTCGTGCCTGACACCACCTGGCTCGACGTCGCGGTGACGGAGCAGGTGCGGGCGGGCGCGGCGGGGCCGCTCCACGTCACCCTCTCGCAGAACAACGCGCGCTCCTACGCCGGCACGGTGACGCTGGGCGCGCACGGCGACGCGCCGGCGGTGAAGGCGCTGGCCTCGGCCGGGCCGCTCCCGATGACGCTGGAGGACTTCTACAAGGGCTTCACCTTCCACGGCCCCCGGCTGCAGGGCATCACCCGCATCGACGCGCTGGCTGACGACGGCGTGGTGGGCTGGGTGAAGGGCAGCACGCCGGCCGACTGGGTGAAGGAGCCGCTGCGCAACACCTGGGCGGTGGACCCGCTCGTCATCGACGCCTCGTTCCAGCTGGCCGGCTACTGGGCGTGGACGAAGCTGCAGCGCGCCGGCTTCCCCATCGGGGTCGGCCGCTTCGTGCAGCTGGCGCCGTTCGGCGCGGGCCCCATCAAGTGCACGGTGACGTTCGAGGCCGCGAGCGACGACCTCTTCGCCGGCACGCTGGTGTGGCAAGACGCCGCCGGCAAGGTGCTGGCGTTCATGACGGGCGCGAAGGCCGAGTTCAAGAAGCGCGACCCGCAGTTCCACGTGCCGCGCGCCTCGGCGCCCCGCGGCGTGCCCTCGGTGGCCGCCGCGCCCACGCCCGCGCCGGTGTACCAGGCCGAGCCGCCCGCGCCGCTCGCGCTGGCCGAGGCCGAGGTGACGGCCGAAGAGGTGAACGCGCCGGCGCTCGCCCTCGACGAGTCGTCGTGGAACCCGGCGAAGTTCCCCGAGTACGAGGCGCTCCAGGAGCGGCTGCAGATGGCCGAGGCCTTCGGCCTGCGCAACCCGTACTTCTCGGTGCACGAGGCCATCTGCGGCGACACCACCGTCGTCAACGGCAAGGAGATGATCAACTTCTCCTCGTACAACTACGTCGGCAACTCGGGCGACCCGGTGGTGTCGAAGGCCGCGCAAGACGCCATCGCGAAGTACGGCACCTCGGTGTCGGCCAGCCGCGTGGCGTCGGGCGAGAAGCCGCTGACGCTCGAGCTCGAGAAGGCGCTGGCGGGCTTCTTCGGCACCGAAGACTGCATCGTGCTCGTCTCGGGCCACGCCACCAACGTCACGGTGCTGGGCCACGTGGTGGGGGCGGGCGACCTCATCCTCCACGACGCGCTCGCGCACGACTCCATCATCCAGGGCGCGAAGCTCTCGGGCGCCAAGCGCCGCCCGTTCCCCCACAACGACTTCGCGGCGCTCGACCGCATGCTGACGAGCCTGCGCCCGCACTACCGGCGCGTCGTCATCTGCATCGAGGGCACCTACTCGATGGACGGCGACATTCCCGACCTGCCGGCCTTCATCGAGGTGAAGAAGAAGCACAAGGCGCTGCTGCTCGTGGACGAGGCCCACTCGGCCGGCGTCATCGGCAAGACGGGCAAGGGCATCGGCGAGTACTTCGACGTCAACCGCGCCGACGTCGACATGTGGATGGGCACGCTCTCGAAGTCGTTCGCCTCGTGCGGCGGCTACATCGCCGGCAGCCACGCGCTGGTCGAGTACCTCAAGTACACCACGCCCGGCTTCGTCTACTCGGTGGGCCTCTCGCCGCCGAACTGCGCCGCGGCGCTCGCCTCGACGCAGCAGATGCTGAAGCACCCCGAGCGCGTGCAGCAGCTGCAGAAGAACGCGAAGCACTTCCTCGAGCTGCTCAAGGCGCGCGGCATCAACACCGGCATGTCGAAGGACTCGGCGGTGGTGCCAGCCATCATCGGCAACTCGGTGCTGTGTCTGCAGCTGTCCGACGCGCTCAAGACCCGCGGCATCAACGTGCAGCCGATTCTGTACCCGGCCGTCGAAGAAGACATGGCGCGCCTGCGCTTCTTCATCTCGTCGCTGCACAAGCCCGAGCAGCTGGTGAAGACCGCCGACGTGATGAAGGAAGAGCTCGAGCGCCTCACGCGCGAGATGAATGGCGAAGCCGTCGCCTGACGGCGCGGCGACTTGACTGTAGCGACACACCCTCTCCCGAAGTTCCCACCTGAAGGCCCCGACATGACCTCCACGAAGGCAGAAGTTGAAATCGGCTACGACATCTCGAACGAGTTCTTCCGGCTCTGGCTGGACGAGCGCATGCACTACACCTCGGCCGTCTACGACGCCGAGCACACCACCCTCGAGCAGGCGCAGCGCAACAAGAGCCGGTGGCTGGCCGACTTCGCCGAGGTGACGCCCGACTCGCTGGTGCTCGACATCGGCTGCGGCTGGGGCGCCAACCTCGAGTACCTGTCGCTGGAGCGCAAGGTGAAGAACGCGCACGGCATCACGCTGTCGAGCGCGCAGTTCGAAGAGATCAACGCGCGCAAGCTGCCCGGCGTGCAGGTGTGGTGCGTGGACTACCGCGACTACAAGCCCGCGCAGCCGTACGACGCGCTCATCAGCATCGAGATGATCGACCACCTCGTCTCGCCGGCCCAGCAGAAGGAGGGCCTCGCGGTGCAGATCTACCGTGAGTACTTCAACAAGGCCGCGCAGTGGGTGAAGCCCGGCGCGTGCTTCGGCTTCCAGGCGATTCTGCGCGACCGCGTGCCCCGCACCCGCAAGGACCTCGAGGACCTGAAGTTCACCGCCGACGTCATCTTCCCCGGCGGCCTCAACCCCCGCATGGAGGAGCTCGTCGAGGCCTGCGGCCAGTCGTGGGAGATCGTGCAGCTCAACACCCGCCGCCAGGACTACGGCAAGACGACCGCCGAGTGGCTGCGCCGCTTCCGCGCCAACAAGGAGAAGATCATGGCGTCGGGCTGGGGCACCAAGGTGATGTCGAACGGCGAGACGGTGTGGACGAACTACGACCGCTACCTCTCGACGTGCGTGAAGGCGTTCGCGAACCACTGGTCGAGCGACGTGCAGATGAAGCTGCGCAAGAAGGACTGAGCGACAGCCGAGGCGTGAAGCCGTCGCGCGAGGTGCGGACTTCTCATCGAGGAGCCGCACCTCGTGGCGTTTCAGGAGGCCCCCCGCGCGCGCGCCGGGCGTGTGGCTGCGCTGGCGGGCGCGGGGTGGTTCGCCTGCGCACCGGCGCGTCGTCGGAGGTACACTTCCGTTCATGAGCGATCTTCCGGACCTCGACCTCGCCGCCCGCTGCGGCAGGGGTGACGCCGAGGCCCTCGCGGAGTTCGAGGCGCGCTTCGGCCCCGTCATCGAGAGCGCCGCCCGCCGCTTCGGCGACGCCACGTTCGCCACCGAGGTCTCACAGGTGGTGCGCGCGCGGCTCTTCACGTCGGCCCATGGCACGCCGCGAATCACCGAGTTCTGCGGCCGTGGCGCCTTGCGAGGCTTCGTTCAGGCCGTCGCCACCCGAACGGCGCTCAACCAGCTCACGGCGCAGCAGCGGCGCGCCGAGGTGCAGTCCGACGACGCGCTGCTCGACCTCTCGAGCGACGGCGACGACCCCGAGCTGGCCGCCATCAAGGCCCGCTACCGGCAGGAGTTCAAGGCCGCCTTCTCGCGCGCCCTGCACGGCCTGCAGGGGGAGCTGCGGACCTCGGTTCGCCTGCACTACCTCGACGGGTTGACGCTGGCCGAGATCGCGGCGCTCTACGGCTGGTCGGTGCCCACCGCCTCCCGGCGAATCAGCGCGGCGAGGGCGCAGCTGCTCGAGTCCACCCGGGCCCTTCTGTCGGCCGAGCTGAAGCTGAACACCGTCGAGCTCGACAGCCTGTTGCGACTCATCTCGAGCCGCCTCGGCGCAGGAGGGCGTCATCGGCACCAGGCCGGTCTGGGTGAGGCCCTGTGCGTCGAGCAGCAGCTTGGCGATGCCGAAGTCCACCAGCTTGGGTTGCCCTCCGGTGGTGACGAGCACGTTGCTGGGCTTGAGGTCGCGGTGCACGACGAGGTGCGCGTGCGCGTGGCCGACGGCTTCACACACCGGCAGGAACAGCTTGACCCGCTCCCGAAGAGACAGCCGTCGCTGGCGGCAGAAGTCGTCGATGGGCAGGCCGTCCACCAGCTCCATGGCGAACCAGGCCGTGCCGCGCTCGGTGGTGCCGCCGTCGAGGAGCTGGGCGATGTGCGGGTGCACCAGGCCACCGAGAATCTGGCGCTCGGCGAGGAAGCGCTGGGCGCGGCTGGCGTCGGCAGCGCGCCACTCGTGCAGCACCTTCACGGCCACGCGGCGCCTCAGCGACGGGTCCCACGCTCGATAGACGGTGCCCATGCCACCGGAGCCGATGACGTCCTCGAGGAGGTAGCGGCCGAGCGTCTTCCCCTTCGGCCGCGCGCTCGAGCTGCGCGCCAGCTCAGCCACCACCACCCGGCACGACTCGCAGGTGGCGAGGTGCGCGTCGGCCGACGCCTGGGCTTCGCCGGTGAGCTGGGCTGCGGCCCGCGCGGCGAGCGTCTCTTCGGAAGGGCAGGTCGCCGACTCAGTCATCATTCACTCCCGTCAGACAAGCCGTCGCGCCGCGGTTTTCAGCTGGAGCCGTGAAAAGGTGAAGGGCTCGCGTTGTCTCGAAGGCACACCCCCTTCGAGGAGTCGCACGTGTATCGAATCTTCCTGGTCGCCGCGGTCTGCTCCCTGGGCGCCTGTACCTGCGCCCCGCGGCTCGAGACGCAGCGGCTCGAACTCCCGCCCGACGTGGTGCCGGTGCTCACGGCGGGCCTCTCGTTTCCGAGTTTCAACACCGAGGTGCTCGCCCCGATTCGGCCTGGCGCGAACACCAGCGTCATCTTCTCGCAAGAGTTCGAGAAGGCGCCGGGCATGACGGCGCTGAGCCTCAACGCCGAGTCGGTGGCGGCGATCGAGAGCCGGCTTCCGGACACCGTCCGGGTGCCGCCGCTCGAGCGGGACCTCGCCTCGTGCCAGGCCCAGGACTTGTCAGACGGGGGCACCGCGCCGTTCCCCACCCAGCCCTTCCATGAGTCGCCGCCCATCCTCTTCTTCAACCCCGACGCGGGGGCCTTACCCTTCACGACGTCGCCGAACTCTCCTGCGGCGCTTGTCAGGCTCGACCACGTCAGAGGGGTGCTGAGCGCCATCAGCCTGCTGCCAGAGAGCCCGGACAGCGGCATCACCCAGTTGCTGGTTGACCGTCGCGTCGGCGTCACCAGCTTCCAGTTCGCCGCCACCATCGAGAACCTCGACCTCAAGGTGAGCATCGCCGGCGCGCCGGCGACGGTGAACGTCGCGACCGTCGCGGTCTCGTGCCGCGGCGTCATCTCGCCCGCCACCGTCAACGTCCCGAACCACTACCGCTCGTGTGGAGAGCAGAACGTGGCGTGCCTGGCGCCGACGGTCACCCTCTCTGGGCTCACCACCAACCTCACCTTCCCGTTCATCCACCAGGTGCTCGAGAGCACCATGCACGATTCGCTCGTCGAGGTGCTGCGGCAGGGCGTGAACCTGCACTTCCAGAACTTCGCCCCGACGTCGTTGACCTTCCTGCCGGCCGCCGACGGGGCGCAGAAGCTCGAGATGACCGGCTCGAGCACCGTGGTGAACGGGTGGTCGGCCTGCTCTCCGGTGGCGCCGCCTGAGCCTGCCGCCGGGCCGACGCGCGCGCTCGGGCGCCCCTCCGCGACGTGGGGCGTCGTGATGCAGACCAGCACCCGGGGCCGGGTGCGCTTCGGCGACCTCATTCCCGAGGCGAACATGGCGCTCACGTCGAACCACTCGGGAACGTTTGCCCTCTTCGACCGCACCGAGCTGCCGCGCGGCCTGACGGTCGGCTTCGTCGAGGCGCTGCCGCTCGACGAGCCGTTCTTGACGGCCGAGGGCGTGGCCAGGTTCAGCCCGCGCGGCATCGAGACCAGCCTGCGCACCGTTCAGCGCTTCCCCCGGAAGTGCTGGGTGGAGCCGGTCACCGTCGAGACGTTCGACATCCTTCGTGAGGGGCGCGCCTTGAGCCATTGGGCGCGCGCCGACGAGCGCTCGCTCTCGCAGGAGCTCGACGGCCTCTCGGAGCTGTCCATGGGGTTGATGTCGCTCGAGGAGGTGGACTTCGAGGGTGAGCTGATGCCGCTGCTGAAGGAGGCCGGCCTCGAGGGCGAGTTCGGCGACGCGCGGTGGACCCGGCTGAAGCTGGGGGTGGCGCCGCCGCACGACGGCCCGCTGCCCTGGCCGGCGCCGCCGACGGGCGAGCTGCACATCTACTCCGACCTGCCCTACCGGGAGCTGGCCGAGCGGTTCGGGCCCCAGCTCGAGTGCGGGCGCGACCTGCAGGAGCCCGTGGCGAGCGAGGCGCGGGTGAGCGACCCCGAGGTCGACTTCGGCCCCTTCAAGGTGGACTCGGTCGACATCCCCTCTGACGCGCTGTCGGTGACCGCTCGAGGGACCTCGTTCGTTCGGCGCTCCAGGGGCGACCACGTCGTCATCAGCCTGCCGGCGAGCTGCCCCGCCGTCGAGCCGGGCAAGCCGTTCAACCCATGCTGGACCGAGACGATGGCCCAGCTCCCGAAGGTCGGCTCCATCGCCGTGACGAAGGGCTTCAGCGGCACCACCCAGCGCACCGGCTCGCTTCGAACCGAGACGCCCGAGGCGCTCGGCGACCGCACCGCGGCGATTCACGGCGTCTTCGACCGCAGCGGCGTGGCCGTCTACACGAAGGTGCCCGACGACTACCGGCCCTTCACCAGCAAGACCTTCGACTACCGCGGCTCCATCACGCTCGAGTGGGACCACGGCCCGAACTTCCAGGCGCCGCCCCGTCACTTCCACGCGCCGGGTTACGCCCCCGCGCCGCGGCGCTTCTTCACCAACTGGCTGTGGGAGCGCTTCGAGCTGCGGCACGTCGGGCAATGGCCGCCGTCGAACTGCCTCCTGCCGCAGATGCGCTTCGCGGTGCCGACGCAGTTGGAGGTGAACGAGTACGTACCGGGGAGCCGCACCTCGCTCGCTCGGCAGAGTGTTCGTATTCCAGGACAGCTCTCCATCGGCTCGGCCGGCGCGTTCGGCGACTACCGCGTCTCGCCGGGCGTCTCGCGCTCGTTCGCCACCGTCTCGATCTACCCCTGAGGGCGCGACCCCGCTGAGGCAGGCGGTCGGCGGCGCCGGGAGGCTCACCACGAGCCACCGGGGTCGCCGGCTCGCCCAGGTGCAGCGCCCGCGGTTGCGCACAGTGCAGCGCGCTGCTCACGTGGCGTTCGCCAACCCACCGAGATGACGGTGGCGCCGTGGTGGCGTCGCCCTTGCGATGGGGCCGGGCACCATGAACCTCTTCCCCGGCCGCATCTCACTCGTTCGCCACCTCGGCCTCTACAACGCCTTTCACCAGCACCGCGGCAACCAGGTGGTGCACACGCTCGCGTCGCCGTTCGTCTACCTCTCGGCGCTGGTGCTGGTGCAGGTGCTGCTGCCCTGGGCGCTGATGCCCTTCGTGGTGACGTCGCTCTGCCTGCTCGCGCTGGCCGACTGGCGCGCCACCTTCGTGTACGGCCTGGGCGTCGCCGCGGCGTGCGCCGTCGCCATCACGCTCAGTCACGTCGTCCCGGCGGTGCCGCTGGTGCTCGGCGCGCTGCTGATGCAGGGCCTGGCCTGGGCGGCGCTCATCTTCATCGGTCACGGCGTCTACGAGGCGCCGGTCATCGTCGACGGCCAGCCCGTCAGCACCGGCGTCTACTTCCACCGCGGCTACAACCGCGCGCGCGGGCTCGGCGTCGAGCCCAACGCCTTCGACGTGTTCCTTCAGTTCAGCATCGCCCCGCTCGCGCACACCAACGACCTGCTCTTCGCGCTCGGCCTGAGGAGGGACCTGCGCGAGGCGATGAAGGCCGAGCGCGCCAGCGTGCTCGAGCGCCTGCGTGACGGGCGCCCGCCGCTCGGCGACCGCACTGAAGGCTGTCCAACCCGGGAGCGTTCGCGCTATCGACCCCCGCATGGGCGCGCAATGGAAGCAGAAGGGCCGTGAGGCCAACTCGAAGGCGAAGGCCAAGCTGATCAGCAAGGCCGCCAAAGAAGTCCTCATCGCGGCCAAGGGCGGGGCCGACCCGTCGACGAACGCCCGCCTGCGCCTCGCGGTGGAGTACGCCAAGAGCGTCAACATGACGAAGGACACGCTCGAGCGTGTCATCAAGAAGGGCGCCGGGCTGCTCGACGAAGCGGTGAACTACGAGAGCGTCACCTACGAGGGCTTCGGGCCGCACCGGGTGCCCGTCATCGTCGAGTGCCTCACCGACAACCGCACCCGCACCGCCAGCAACGTGCGCCAGTGCTTCCGCAACGGCCAGCTCGCGGCCACCGGCGCCGTCTCGTGGGACTTCGACCGCCTGGGCGCCATCGACGCGACCGGCCCCGCGGGCGCCGACGCCGAGACGGTGGCCATCGAGGCCGGCGCGCAGGACCTCGAGCCCGGCGACGAGGGCGTCACCCACTTCTACACCGCGCCCGCCGACCTCGACGCCGTGCGCAAGGCGCTGGAGGCCGCGGGCTGGACGGTGAAGTCGGCCGCCCTGGTGTGGCGCGCGAAGAACCCCGTCACCGTCGCGCCCGAGCACCGCGCCGAGGTCGACAAGTTCCTCGAGGAGCTCGACGAAGACGACGACGTGCAGACGCTCTTCGTGGGCATGAAGTAGTCCGACGGCGGCTCGGTCGGGCGCCACCTCCGGCAGCGCGGAGGCGAGGAACGAGCCCGCGCATGGGTGCTGAGGGGCTCGAAGCGCCTCGTCAGGGCTTCGGCGTGACCGGCACCGCGCGGTGCACCGGGCGCGCCGTGCTGAGCCACACGCCGGGCAGCCACACCCAGGCCTCGAGGTTCCACACCCAGGTGCCGGCCTGCCACTGGCCCTGCGGCACCGGGCAGGGCGGCGGCGTCTCGACGCGCGCGGCCGGGGCTGGGGTGAAGGCGGCGAGCTCGAAGCGACGACGCTCGACCTCATTCACCTTCCACCAGCCCTCGAGCCACACCCACGCCGCGCCCGTCCACTCGTAGTACCCGTCAATCCACAGCACGTAGGGCGCAGGCCGTGGGGGAATCGACTGCGCGGGCGGCGGGGGCGGAGGCCCTGAGGGCTCAGGGCGCGGCCGCGGGCGACGCGCCTCCTCTTCGGCCCACCGGCGCTCCTGCTCCTCTCTCCAGCGCAGGCGCGCGGCGGCTTCGGCGGCGGCCTCGGCCCGCTGGCGCTCCACCTCACGCCGGCGCGCTTCGAGGTACTCGGGGTCGGGACGCGACGGCGCCGCCAGGCCACCGGCGTACTTCTCTCGGCGCTCCTTCTCGTAGGCGGTCTCGACGGCGGGCTGGGCCAGCTTCGCCTCGCGCGCGGCGATGTTGGCGGCCCTTCGCTGCTCGAACTCCAGCCGCTCCACGCGCCGGCGCTCGTCGTCGATGACGCGTTGCTTCGCGGCGGCTTCGGCGCGCGCCCGCCGGTCTTCGGCCGCTCGCGCCGCCTCCTCGGCTTCGTTCCGTGCTCGCCGCTCCTCACGCCTGGCGAGCTCGGCCAGCCACTCCGCCTCCGACACGTTGGGCTCGAGCGGCCCGCGCGCGAAGATGAAGGCCGCGCCCTGGTAGTCATTCGGCTGGTCGGACCAGACCTCGATGACGACGGGCTGGCCCGGCGGCACCGGTGGCGGCGCGTGGGCGTCTTCGTTGCGGCGCTGCCACCGGAAGAGGAAGGTCGCGTGCGCGTTGCTGCTCCCCACGCCCGGGACGAGCTGCACCGGCGTGACGTCGGGGCCTTGCGGGAAGGCGAGCGGCTCGAAGCCTGGCTCCTCGGGGAGGGGGCTCGTCACCGTCACGGGCGGCCGAGGCAGCGAGACCGAGACCTCGACGCCGACGGTGGCTTGCGCGAGGGGCGCTGGCGCGCTCGGCCAGGGCGCGGGCTCGGCGCGGCTCTGTTGCGGCAGCGGCGGAGGGCCCGGCAGCGGCTGGACGACGGCCGGCGTCGGCTGTGGGAGCGGCGCTGGAGGCGAGGCCATCGCGCCCGGCGCCTCGACGACGAAGACGGGCGGCCGCTCCAGGCACCGCCGTTGGTCGAACACCGTGTCGGCGACCAGGCGCTCGTCTCGGCCCTCCTTCACCGTGAACGAGGTGACCCACGGCTCCTTCGCGCGCTTGTCGTCGGCGACGCGCCAGCGCAGGTGGCCCTTGAGGCCGCGCGGCGAGAGGAGCCGCAGCTCGTACCACTCGCCCCAGCGGGCCCCGAGCGTGGTGGTCTCGATGCGCAGCGGCCCCTGGGCGCACGGGCGCGACGTCACCAGCGTCGTCGACTCGGCGGTGACGGGCCTCAGGGACGCGCAGCCAGACGACGCGACGAGCAGCAGGAGGAGCGTGCGCATGGCCGGCTCGGGACGAAACAGCAGCAGCGGTATTCAGTCCAGCGTCGAGGTGGGCTCTGGGTCACGCCGCTCGAGGCGACGGGCCAGCAGCGCGAGGGCGGGCATGGCGAAGGCCCAGCAGGCGCCGATGGTGACGAGGCTCCGAAGTCCGTCGAGCTCGAGCGCGCCCAGGCGACCTCCACCGGCGTAGCTCAGCGGACCCACCACCGCGCCGATGACGGCCGCGAGCAGCGGCCGTGACTGCAGCCACTCGAGGGAGTGGCCGCGCCTCATCGCGCTCGCGAACACCGGCCACAGCGAGAGCAGCCACAGCGGAGGCAGCGTCGTCGCCTGCGCCGCGTGGAGCCCGCCGACGTGTTGGTTCACCAGCTCGAGCCCCAGGCCCAGGGCCAGCGCGAGGCCGCCGCGCACGAGCTCTCTGGGCACCGCGCCGGAGCTGGCCACGTGAACGGCGAACACCAGCCCGTTGGCGCCAGCCCCCACGAGGTGCCAGGGCGTGCTCGCCAGCAGCGCCGCGGCGAACCACGCGCCCTGCATGCCCACCACGTGGAGCCACTTGCGCACCGCGGGCTCGCTACTCCTTCTTCTTCAGCCTCGACTCGTTCTCTTTGATGAAGGCGCGAATGTCGTCGGCCATGTCGAGCAGCTTCGTCCACTGCTCCTGGTAGAGCGTCACCGGGAAGCGGCCCATGCCGTAGATGCTGACCGCGCCCTTCTCCGACACCTTCATCGACACGCCCTTGCTGCCGCGCGTCTTGAGCGCCTCGTTCTCGGCCTTCAGCTTCTCGAGTTCTGCGCGCAGCTCGTCTTCAGTGCTCATGGCCCATACCGTGCCACTTCACGTGGGCTGACGCACGGTTGATCCCAAGCAAGCGGGCGGCGCGACGGGCAGGGTGAACGAAGCCCCTCGTGGGCCCGCCGACTCAGGCCACGGCCTCGCAGGGCTCCGAGATGCCTCGGGGCGGGCGGGGCATGGCGCTTGCTGAACTGCGCTCGTGATGTGGAGTGTTCGTACTGCCAATGCGCCGCCCGCCGAAAGCCGTGATGGGCGCGCGCGCCTGGGTGCGGCGGTCACCTTCGCCCTGCCAGGTCGTCGCTGATGAGCGCGCGGTTCCTCTTCGTCAGCGTGGCGGCGGCGTCTGTCATCGTGGCCACGGGCTATGGCTGGGCGCGCCTGGCGCCCATCACCGACCGCCTCGGCGTGCGCTTCTTCCGCGCCTTTCCCGCTGCCTGTGTGCCCATGCTCGCGCTCTACGTCGCCTGGCTGGTGGCCGAGCGGCGAGGCGACGCCGAGCTGCGCGGCACCATCGCCGCCTCGCTGTTGACGCTGGGCGGCTTCTTCGTGCTGTTCGCGATGGTCGTCTCAGGGCGGCTGTTGCGCCGGCTCGTCAAGGAGCGTGCGTCGATCGAGCACCAGCTCGAGGTGCGCACCGCCGACCTCCGCGAGGCCCTGGCGCTCGCCGAGCAGAACCACGCGCAGCTCAGCTCGCTCATCGAGGCTGCCGAGGTGACGCCGTTCGAATACTCGGCCCGGAGCCGGCGGCTGCGCTGGTCTCGCGCGAACGGCGCCGACCGCCCCTCGACCGAGACGACGCTCGAGGAGTACCTGGAGCGCCACGTGATTGCCGCCCGGCGTGAAGGCCTCGAGGCCGCGATGAACGCGCTGACGCGCGCGGCGCCCGGCACGCTGGTGAAGCACGAGTACCAGGTGACGTCCGACGGCGCGCCGCGCTCGCTGCTGGCCGCCATCGTCGCGCAGCCCGACGAGCGGCTGCGGGGCTTCGTCTTCGACGTCACCGCCCTGCGCGCCATGGAGGCCGAGCTCGCGCAGTCCCAGCGGCTGCAGGCCGTCGGCAAGCTCGCCACGGGGCTCGCGCACGAGCTCAACACCCCGCTGCAGTTCATCTCAGACAACGTCAGCTACGCGCTCGAGGCGGCGCCGGCCGTGCTCGGCCTCACCACCCAGCTCGAGGCGCTGGCGCGCGCCGACGGACACGGCGAGGAGGTGGACGGGCTCCGCGACGCGGCCGACCTCGAGTTCGCGAAGAGCGCGCTCCCGTCGTCGCTGGAGCGCGCGCTCGCCGGGGCCAGCCGGGTGAGCGCGCTGGTGCGCGCGATGAGTGGGTACGCCCGGCCCGACGCGACCGCCGCGGGGCCCGCCGACCTCAACGCGTCGCTGCGTGACACCGCGCTCATCGCCGCGCACGAGTACCGCGACGTCGCCGAGCTCCACTTCGACCTCGAAGACCTTCCTCCGGTGACGTGTCACCAGCGCGAGCTCAACGAGGTGTTCCTCCACCTGCTCGTCAACGCCGCGCACGCCATCGCCGACCAGCGCGCGAAGGGACAGGCGGTGACGCCGGGCACCATCACCCTGCGGTCGCGCGTCGAGGCCGACGCCGTCGTGGTGTCGGTGCGTGACACCGGCGTCGGCATCTCCGCTGAGGTGGCGCCGCGGGTGTTCGAGCCCTTCTTCACCACCAAGGAGGTCGGGCGCGGCTCGGGGCAGGGCCTCGACATCTGCCGGCGCATCGTCGTCGAGCGGCACGGAGGGCGCCTGTGGTTCGACACCACGGTGGGCGAGGGCACGACGTTCTTCGTGTCGCTGCCGCTGGAGCGTCGGCTCTCGAGCGCGCCGGGCGTCAAGGCGGCGTGACGGCGTGACGGCGTGACGGCGGCGCGCCGTCGCTCGTCTCGAGCATTCGCTTGTTCCTCCGCTGCTCCCGAAGGAACGTCCGCGACGATGCGAGACGACGACTCCCTGGCGACGACGGTGTTGAGGACCCTCATCGGCCTGGGCTGCGTGTGGTGCGGCGCGGTGCTGTCGCTCGCCTTCGGGCACGCCGAGCACGTGCGGTGGTGGTCGCTCCTGGCCGGCGCTCCGCTCCTCACGGTGGTGGGGTTGTCCATCTTCGCGAGCCCCTCGCCGCGCCGCGAGAAGACGATGCTGGCGTTGACCGTCAGCTCCGGCGTGGTGCTGGTGTTCTGCGTCGGCCTGGTGCTCGCCGGCCTCGCGACCTTGAGCGAAGAGGGGCGGTGGAAACGCGCGCTGGCGGCGGGCTCGGCGGTGGCCATCGTCCTCGAGGTTCGCCGGCTCGCCCCCAGCCGTCGCAGCGCGCCTCGCGGTTGACGACGCCGGCAGGTGCTGGTGCCTCGGGCGCGGCCGCTTCACGGCGCGTCGAGGTCGATGACGGTGCACGGCAGCTCGCCGTCAGACGTCGTCACGTTCACGACGCGCGTGGGCCCCAGCTGCCACTCGCCGCGGTCTTCGTGAATGTGCCCGAAGAGGTGCAGCCTCGGCTTCACCCGCGTGAGGTGCCGCAGCAGGTCTTCACAGCCCACCCGGCGGCCGTCGAAGCAGAGGTCGCCCATGCCGGCCGGCGGCCCGTGCGTCACCAGCACGTCGACGCCCTCGGGAATCAAGCGCCACTTCGCGTCGAGGTCGGCGCCGCGGTGCAGGTTGAAGGCCCACTGGTGGAACCACGGCTGCCACGGGCTGCCCCACAGCCGCAGGCCCTCGACCTCGAGCGCTTCGTCCTTCAGGTACGTCAGGCCCTCGAACAGCGCGCGCGCCTCGTCGGGCTTCTCTTCGAGCAGGAAGTCGTGGTTGCCGGCGATGACGACCTTGTGCCGGTGCGGGAGCGAGCGCAGCCACCGCGCCACCTCTTCCAGCTGAGGCCGGGTGCCGCGAGGCGTGAGGTCGCCCGCGTGAATCAGCACGTCACCGTCGGGAACGGCGAGGCGGTGGTGCTGGCCATGGGTGTCAGCCATGCACACCAGCCGCACCGGCTTCACGTCCACTCCACCGCGACGACGAGGGCGGGCGCGCGGGTCAGCTCGAAGCGCGTGAACCGCACCTCCTTCGCCTTCGACGCCTCCATCCACGCGATGAAGGTGCCGCCCAGCTCGTAGTAGGCCGACTGCGCCATCAGCGGCCAGTCGCGCACCTCGACCTCGGCGGTGGGCGGGGTGTTCTTCGTCACCTCGAGGGTGCCGAAGTCGAAGGAGCTGCGCCAGAAGCGCCCGGCCAGCGAGAAGAGCGTGGGCGGCGTCACGAAGCCCATCGCGGCGCGGAAGAAGGAGCTGATGGCGCGCGTGGCCATGGCGTGGCCCATGACGATGGCGCTGCGCGGGTCGCCCTGGTGCTGGGTGGTGACGAGGTGCTCGAGGGCCGAGAAGTAGAGCTCCACCGGGAGCCAGCCGATGGAGGTGAGCTGTGCCTTCGTCGTCGCGAAGCCGCGCAAGGGGAGGGGGAGGGCGTCGCTCCAGGCCGTCAGCGCTCCCGGGCCGTAGGTCGTCTCGGCGTACTCGAGCAGGTGCAAGAGGCCGTAGCCCTTCATGCGCCCGCCGCACGGCCGCGCGGGGTCGACCTTGAGCAGGGGCACCCGGCCGGGGTTGGTCAGCACGGGCACGAGCTTCGACAACCCGGAGTCCATGGACGCCATCTTGGAGCGTGGGCGGAAAGGGTCAACCGGGTCAGGCCCGCCCCTTCAGCCTGCGTCCTTCAGGCCAAGCGCCTCGAGCTTGTAATAGAGCGTGCGACGACTGACGCCGAGCAAGCGGGCGGCCAGCGCGCGGTTGCCCCTGGCCTGGTCGAGCGCCTGCTGCACGGCCACCCGCTCCGCGTCTTTGCGGCGGTCATCGAGCGACGCCGCAGTCCCTGACGCGGGCGCGGCGACCGGCGCGGCGCTCGTGGTGGGCGCGCCCGCGCGGCCGAGCTCTCGCTGCACGTCGGCGGCGCCCAGCGCGTCGGCCGACGACAGCACCACCAGCCGCTCGAGGAAGTTCTGCAGCTGGCGCACGTTGCCGGGCCACGGCTGGGCGGCCAGCAGCTTCAGCGCCTCGGGGCTCAAGGTCGCGTTCGGTCGCCCGTTGGCCTTGCCGAGGGTGCGCACGAAGTGGCTCGCCAGCGCCTCGACGTCTTCGGCGCGCTCCCGCAGCGGCGGCAGCACGATTGGGATGACGTTGAGCCGGTAGAAGAGGTCTTCGCGAAAGGTACCGTCCTTCACCATCTGCTCGAGCCCGCGGTGGGTCGCCGCCACGAAGCGCACGTCGGCCTCGAGCGTCTCGGTGCCGCCCACGCGCTCGAACTCGCGCTCCTGCACCAGGCGCAGCAGCTTCACCTGAATGGCCATCGACAGCTCGCCCACCTCGTCGAGGAAGAGGGTGCCGCCCTTCGCCAGCTCGACGCGCCCGGGCTTGCGGTGCACCGCGCCGGTGAAGGCGCCCTTCTCGTAGCCGAACAGCTCCGACTCGAAGAGCGCGTCGGGAATGGCGCCGCCGGTGAGGCGCACGAAGGGCTCCTTCGCGCGCGCCGAGCCGGCGTGAATGGCGCGCGCGGCGAGCTCCTTGCCGGTGCCCGTCTCACCGAGGATGAGGACGGTGGCCTGGCTCTGCGCGGCGCGGGCGATGAGGGCCTTGGCGGCGTCGAGCGCGGGCGAGCGGCCCACCATGCCGTCGCTCCCCGGCAGCTCGTGCGCCGGCGGCGCCTCGCGCGGCGCCTTCGACAGCCCCAGCGCCTTGCGCGCGCAGTACACCACCTCGTCCTTCGCGAACGGCTTGAGGATGAAGTCGATGGCGCCCGCCTTCATCGCCTCGACGGCCATCGACACCGTGCCGTGGGCCGTCAGCAGCACCACCGGCACCTCGGGCATCAGGCGCTTGAGGGTGGCGAGCAGCGCGAAGCCGTCCATGCCTGGCATGCGCACGTCGGACATCACCAGGTCGAAGGGCCGCTTCTCGAGGGTGGCGAGGGCGGCCTGCGCGCTAGGCACGAAGGTGGCCTCGAGCCCGTCTTGCTTGAGGAGCGCCGCGAGGACGGAGCCCACCGCGACGTCGTCATCAACCACCAACACGCTGGCCTGCGGCTCGGGCATGGCGCCATCAGAGTGCAGGGGCGGGCGCGTGTCGACGCGGTTTCCGCCCGACTTCGCCGAAGGGGGCTCCGACGGGCCAGGCGCCGACGACGCAAAACCGAGGCTGCGCTCTGGCCGGGCCGCACATGTTTCGCTCGCGCCCACCGGCGCCGCGGGAGCGCGCGGGCACACCGCTTGCTGCCGACGCTGGGGATGGAGGTGGGGCCATGAAGCTCGCAGACACGCAGTACGACAACGCCGAGACGGGCTGCTGTGCCCGGCTGGATGACGCGCAGTGGGACGGGCGGCAGTTCGAGTGGAAAGACAAGCTGTTCCTCAAGGACCACATCCGGTCCTTCCTCCACATGCCGCTCAACTTCGGCTCGGTGATCAGCCGCGACCTCGAGCTGGTCGAGCAGGCCGGAGCCTACCCAGAGGTGCCGCTCACCCTGACCGACGAGGTCTCTCCCTGGGGCGCTGACCTCTACGTCGCGTTGGACCGCGAGGTCCCCAACGCGAAGCTGGAGCGGCTGTCGGGCACCTTCTTGTCCAGGGTGTACGACGGGCCGTTCCGCGACGTGGGCAAGTGGGCCACCGACTTCGAGCGCTACGTCGAGTCGAAGGGCCGCCGCCTCGAGAAGACCTACTTCTATTACGCGACCTGTCCGAAGTGCGCGAAGGCCTTCGGCCGCAACGCGGTGGTCTTGTTCGGGCAGGTGCGACCCGAGGCGTGAGGGCGGGGCGGCGCGGCTCCGCCCGAAGCCATGACGCGTGCGCGCCTTCAGCTCGACTTCGCCCGCGCGCGCTCCAGCTGCAGCCTCGTCACGGCCTGGGCGAGGCGCTCGCGTGCGGTGTTGGTGAGGGTGGTGAACTCGACCCGCAGCAGCGCGGCCTCGCCCTCGGCCGACGACGAGAGCACCACCCCTTCGAGCGCCGAGAACAGCTCGCCCGAGAGGGTGAAGGTGAGGGCCAGGCGCACGCCCGCGGGCAGCGACGTGGGCGAGACGAGCTGGGCGCCGCCGGCGCTCAAGTCGCGCAAGGCGCCCTTCGCCTGGCGGCTCTCGAGGGCGTGCCCGGGCCAGGACAGCGCGCTGAGCGTCACCGGCGCCGTCACCTCGACCCGCGCGTAGTCGCGCAGCTGCACCCGGCGCGGCGCCTCGTCGTGCGCGAGCTCGGCGGTGGTGGAGTGCGCCTGGCGCACCACGCAGCGCAGCTCGTAGGTGGCCTCGCGCGCGTGGCGCAGGGTGAGATTGAGGGTCGCTCCGACGCTGAGCTCGAGCGGCGGCCTGAAGCGCACGCGCAAGCACGTCTCGTCGACCTCGACGACCTGCGCCTGGTGCTCGCCGTGGTCGAGCGCCGTTCCGGGCGAGAGCTCGCGGGTGGTGAGCAGCGGCGAGTGCGCGGGCAGCCGGTCGAAGTGCAGCGCCTGCCGCACCCGTCGGAGCACCAGCGGCAGCGAGGCGCTCGAGACGGGGAGCGAGACCGACCCGCTCAGCGCCTTCGCGGTGGCGTGCTCGAAGACGTCAGGGTGGGTGAGGAGCTCCCTGGGCGACACCGCGGCGGCGCGCGCCAGCGCACGCATCAGCGCCAGCTCACCGTCCGACAGCCCGCGCTCCCGCGCCACCGCGTCGACCTCGAGGGCCGCGCCGCGCCAGCGCCGCAGCCGCCCCAACGCCACGAAGGCGGCGATGCCCACCAAGAGCCCCAGCAGCACCCACTCGAAGCTCGCGCTCGCCTCGCGGTTTCGGGCGAAGGCCTGGTTCATCGAGCGGAAGAACTCGTCCATCAGCGGCCAGCGTAGTCCATCACTGCCCAGCCAGCGGGAAGAGCAGCTCGACGCGCGTGCCCCGGCCTTCGCGTGACTCGAGCCGCACCTCACCGCCGTGCGCGCGGGCGATCTGCTTGACGAAGGCCAGGCCCAGCCCGCTGCCCTGGGCCTTGGTGGTGAAGAAGAGCGAGAAGGCCTGCTCCCGGGTGCGCGGGTCCATGCCCTGGCCGGTGTCGGAGACCGAGAGCGAGACGTGCTCTCCCGCGCGGGCCGTCGCCACCGTCACCGCGCCGCCGTCGGGCATGGCCTCGAAGGCGTTCTTCACCAGGTTCTCGACGATGGACGACACCAGCTCGGCGTCGAGCGGCACCGTCGGCAGGCCGGGCGCGAGGCTCGTGGCCACCGTCATGGTGCTGGCGCCCGCGAAGCCCTGGAGCGACACCACGCGGGCGACCAGCTCGTTGAGGTCGACCGGCTGGCGCTCGAGCTCCATGCGCGAGAGGCGCTGGTAGCGGTCGATGATGGCGGTGAGGCGGTCGAGCTGCTGCACCAGGAGCGCCGAGAAGTGGCTGAGGTCGTCTTTCTGGAGCGACTTCAGCTCGCCCTCGAGCAGCTCGGCGGCGCCGCGCGCGGCGGCGAGCGGGTTCTTCAGGTCGTGCGCCATCTGCGCCGAGAACCGGCCCAGCGTGGCGAAGCGCTCGAGGCCCTCGCGCTGGCGCAGCAGCAATTGCCAGGCGACGCGCGCCGCCGCCGCCAGCGACAGGGTGAAGGCCGAGACCGCCAGCACCAGCACGCCCTGGTGGTCGCGCAGCGCGCTGAACAGCGAGAGGAAGGCCACCACCACGAACATGCCCAGCAGGAGCGCCTGGCCGAGCTGTTGTCGAGGCGAGGCCCGCGAGACGCCGAGCGCGATGACGATGAGCAGGCCGTTGAGCACCGTGCTGCCCGCGGTGGCCAGCGAGGGAATGCCCAGGCCCATGTCGCCGAGCAGGTCGGTCAGCATCAGCGGCACGCCCAACAGCAGGGCCACCACGAAGAGCCAGGTGCGCTGGCGCTCCGACTCGCTCACCACCTCACGCAGGTGGGAGGCGATGAGCCAGCCGCCGAAGAGCGCGAAGGGCGCGCTGGTGGCCGCGGCGATGAGGGCGTGAAGGCGCAGGCCTCCGTCGAGGAGCGAGGTCTGCCAGTCCACCAGCACCAGCACGGCCTCGGCGGCGAAGAGGGCGTAGGCCGCCACGAGCACGCCGCGGAAGCGCTTGAGGCGCCCGGTGAAGGTGAGCGCGTAGTGGAGGATTAACGCGGTGAAGACGGGCGTCACCACCGCGCCGACCCACTTGTAGGCGGGCTCGTGCGTCAGCTCGCGGCCCACCGACGCCGCGTTCCAGATGAACTGGTCGACCGCGAGCGCCACCAGCGGCACCCGGAAGGGCGCGTTGGCGTGGCGGGACAAGGCGAGCGCCACCACCACGACCGACGAGGTCGCGGCCAGCACGTGCATCCAGGTCCACAGGCTGAGCATCGAGCGGCCAGCCTCACCCGGGAGCGAAGTGGCCGCTACTTCCCGTCGAGCTCGCAGCCGCTTCGCGCGGGGCGCGCGTCCGCCAGCAGTCTTCTCCCAACGACGCGCTCCATTCCTCGTCGTCGCTTGCTCACCGGTCGCGCCCCTTCGCTCGTCGACTGGCGCGCCTCGCAGCCGTTCGAGGGGACAGAGCTTGCTGAATGAATGAATGAATGAATGAATGAATGAATGGACAAGCTCGCCCAGCGACTTCTGGAAGTGCTTGAAATGAGTGGGTCTGGCTTAACGCGAGCGGAGTTGGAGGCCACCGGCCGCTTCGATTCATTCAACAGCCAGCAGCTCCTCCGGGCGCTCCGGAGCCTCGCCGCTGACGGACTGGTGCGCTTCGAGGGCAACACGCGCGCCCGCACGTACTGGCTTCAGAAGCAGGCGACGCCCCCGACCGCGGGTGCCGAGCTGGCACTGTCTCCAGAAGCGGCGGAGGCCCTCGGGCAGGTCGGGCAGCCGCTCCACGCGCGCGCACCGGTCAGCTACCAGCGCAGGCTGCTCGATGGCTATGCGCCGCGCGAGACCAGCTACCTGCCGAAGACGCTGCGGGAGCGGCTCAGGGGCCTGGGCAAGACCAAAGACATGAACCAGCCGGCCGGCACGTACGCGCGGCACGTGCTCGAGCGCTTCTTGCTCGACCTGTCGTGGAACTCGGCTCGCCTCGAGGGCAACACCTACTCGCTGCTCGACACCGAGAAGCTGTTGAAGGCCGGCGCATCGGCAGAGGGGAAGTCGGCGCTCGAGACGCAGATGCTCCTCAACCACAAGGCGGCGATCGAGTTCGTGGTGGCCGAGCCCATGACCGCCGCCGTCGATGAGCGCACCATCAAGACGCTGCATGCGCTGCTCCTGGAGAACCTCTTGGGCAATCGGCTCGATGAAGGGCGGCTCCGGGCCACCCCGGTGCAGATCAGCGGCAGCGTCTACCTTCCGCTCGCCAACCCCCAGCTCATCGACGAGTGCTTCCGGCAATTGGTGCTGACCGCGCGCGCCATCGAAGACCCCTTCGAGTGCGCCTTCTTCTTGTTGGTCCAGTTGCCCTACCTGCAGCCGTTTATCGACGGGAACAAGCGAACGGCGCGGCTGGCGGCGAACCTCCCGCTCGTCATTCACAACCTGGTGCCGCTCTCGTTCGTCGACGTGCCGCGCGAGACGTTTCAGCGCGCCTATCTCTCGCTCTACGAACTCAACCGCGTCGAGCCGCTGCGCGACGTCTTCTCCTGGGCCTACGAACGCTCGGCCGCGCGGCTGGGGCAGGTGCGCGCCTCGCTGGGGGAGCCAGACCCTTTCCGCCTTGAGCACCGCCAGGCGCTGCGTGAAGCCGTGGGCGACCTCGTGCGCGCGCGGGTGCCCGCCTCGAAGCGGCGCGCTTTTCTGACGCGCTTGAGCCAGCGAATGCCCGCCGCCGTGCGCGCCCGCTTCGTGGCCATGGCCGAGCTCGAGGTCGAAGGGCTCAACGAGAGCACCTTCGCCCGCTACGGCCTGCGGCCCTCGGAGTTCGACGCCTGGGCGGCGGCTCAGCCCGGGTAGCGCCGCTCCCGGCCCCGTGCGCAGCCGAGCGAGGGTGCCTCGTCGAGGGCTGGTTGTCGGGTGCAGCCGACGAGTCGTCGGCGAGCCCCCACAGCCTCCACGCCCGTCTTCGGTGAAGACGAGGGCTGGCGCGTGCCTTGCCTCTGTGTGACGCCCGCGATTCACGCATCGAGCGGGGGAGCCGCCATGAGCCTGGTGAAGTCTGTCGTGGTGGTCTTCGGGGCGCTCTGCGTCGCTGGCTGCGACTCGTCTGCGGCGCCGCCAGGCAAGCTGGTGACCTACCCCGCTCGCCCGCGCGTCGACCTGAGCGCCTCGGGCCTGCCGACGCTCGCCAACGGCAACACCCTCCTGGTCGAGGTGCCGCGCGCGCGGCTCGAGCACGACGGGCGCCTCAAGGACTCGCTCACCGCGCTCGGCGCCTGCGTCGACGAGGTCATCGGCTGTGTCTCGCCCGACGAGCGCAGCCTCGACGACTGCTTCCGCTCGGTGCGCGCGTGCTCCACCCCCACGCCGTGGAACGAGGCGGCGCCCTGCTGCCCCTCGGCCTGCCTCGAGGGCTACGCCGCCGAGCGCGCCGCGGGCAAGGCAGACTTCGAGGCCTTCCGTCAGACCCTCTTCGTCGAGAAGACGTGCATGCCGGGCCTCACCGACCTGTTGGCGCGAGGTCGCCGATGAGGCGCGCTGCGTGGGGTGCCTTCGTCGCCGCGCTCGTCACCGCCGCGTCCGCCTCGGCCTACGACTCGAAGTGCTACCTCGCAGACGGTGGCGCTTGCGCAGAGGGCCCACAGGCCGCGCGGGGCCGGTGGATTGGGCCGTCAGACGAACACCGCCAGCTCTTCGTCGCGGGCATGCAGAGCGCCGGGTTGCCAGCCGACCTCAACGACACGCTCGAGCTCACCGTCTTCACCGACGGCACCCGGAAGGCGACCGAAGCGGGGTCGCTCCCCACGCTCATTCCGGCGTCGCTCGACGAGGTCGCTGACGTGCAGGTGCGCCGCCTGACCGCGGCCGAGTTCGCCCAGCTGCCCGACTTCGGCTACTCGCTCTTCGACTGGGCGCTCGGCCTCGAGACGTGCCCCGTCGACGCCGTGGACGCCGAGACCTGCCACCTCTTCGCCGGGCACATGGGGGCGCTCAACTCGAACCACTTCGTGCCGCAGTCGAAGGCCTTCTACGGCCACTACCACGCGCTCGCGCTGGCCCGCGCCGGCGAGTGCAAGGCCACCTCGGTCACGCTCGGCGCCGACGCCGCGCGCTTCGCCGACGTCGTTCGCGACTGCGAGAAGGAGGCGCTGCTGCTCGAGGCGGTCGCGCAGCACTACCTGCAAGACGCGTGGAGCAGCGGCCACATGTGGTCTCGCTGGGGCTCACCCGACCGCGCCGCCTTTCCATCGCTCCTGCGGGGCGTCGCCGTCGCCGCCACCGCCGGCCTCATTCACGGCGCGCGCGCGCTGCTCAAGCCCAACCTCTCGGAGCGCGTCATCGACGTGCCCGACGCGCTGTGTGCGCCGTCGCTGGGCGTCGAGTGGTCGCACCCGGACCAGGGGCGAAACGCGGGCGTCGGAGACCTGTACCTCTCGGAGCTCCGCAACGACGCGCGCTTCGCGACGCAGAACACCATGCTCACCTCGTGCGCCGTCACTGGCATGCGCGCGGTGTACGCGGCGACGGCGCAGGCCCACGGCCCGCTCGGCCCGCCCGTCCCCTCGGGGCTCATCAGCGTCGACCCCACCTCGGACGCCTGCTTTGGCCAGCGGGCCACCAACTTCGCCCTGCTCCGCGGCTTCGGCGTCGACCTCGAGGTGGTTGGAGTTCCAGTTCCGGTGCACCTCGGCGTCACGCCCGCCGTCGCGGCCTCGGTCGTCTTGAACAGCGCGGCCGCCCTCGACGAGAACGAGTCTGCCGTCATCGGCACGCAGTTCGCCTTCGACCTCATCCTCCTCTCGGCGGCCCTGGAGTTTCACGCGGTGACGAACCCGTTCGGCACCAACATGGCGTCGGGCGGCATCGGCCCGCTCGTCGACATCGAGCCCAACGGCGCCTACCTCCACAGCCCACCGGCGCCGTACGTCGACCCCGCGCTGCCGTGGGCGCCCACGCCCCGCGCCAGAACGACCGCGCCCGTCGCCGCGCTGTCACGCACGTTCCACCGCGCCCACGCCGCCGACTGGTGCGCGGCCTTCACCAGCGAGGCCCCCACCCTCGACGCCCTGCGCGACCGGGTCACCACGCTCGACGACGCCATCGCCGCGGCGGTGCCGGGCTCTGCGGCGCACCAGGGGCTGCTGACGACGAGAGACGCCCAGTGCGCGGCGTGCGCCGAGTTCACGGCGCGCCACCTGCGCTTCGGCACCGGCCCCGGCAGCTACGACACCACGCGCGAGCCGCTGTGCACCTCGCTGAACCCTGCCTCGCCCGTCGTCTACGGCCAGGGCGCGTCGCTGGCGGAGGCGGCGCTCGGGCGCTGCGGGTGTCGCGCCGACTTCTCGATCTCGGTGCGGCCGGTGTCCACGGTGCGGCCGTCGGGCTCGACCTCCATCTGCGCCGACGTCACCCGGGGCGGGGCTCCCGCGGAGGGCGTCACCGTCACCTTCAGCCTCGTCAGCGGGGGCGGCTCGTTGGCGGGCGACGTCGTCTCGACGGGGGCTGACGGCGCGGCCTGCACGACGTGGACGGCCGGCACCACGGTCGGCGTCTTCAGCGTTCGCGCCGCCCTCGGCCCGTCACAGGGGAGCGTGTCGGCGACGGGCGCGCTCCGGGTGCAGAGCGCCTCGGCGTCGGTCTTCGGCGACTACCGGGGGCCCCTGAGCTGCACCGTCTTCGACATCCGCCTCCCGCTCGCCAGCCGCAACTACACCTGTGAGCAGCCCCGGTACGGGCTGTCGCTGGGGAGCACCGTGCTGAGCAGCGGCGCCTCGGGGGTGCGCTTCACCATCAACCTGAGCTCCATCAACTGCGGGGTGACGATTCGTTTCCGGCCGGCCGCGAGCGGGCTCATCGACGCCAGTCGCCACGAGTTCTCCGTCGAGGAGGACAACCGAATGGCCGCGCCCTTCGACCTCTACCGGCTCACCGGCGCCGCCACCGTCTCGCCGGCCGAGCTCGCGTTCACCAACTTCTACGAGCGGGCCAACAGCCTCGGCGTCGTGCAGGAGCGGTCCGAGTGCACCTACCGCGGCGCCCGGGAGTAGCGGCGCGCGGTCACTTCTTGAACGGCCCGCCCAGCATCGGCACCAGCACCTCGGCCTGCCCGTAGAGCATCGACAACGAGTTGCTGCGGCGCTCGGAGTCCCAGTTGTCGATGAGGGCGATGCCCTTGCCGTTGGGGCACTCTCCGACGGCGGCCTGCCCGCGGTCGGTGACGGTGCAGTTGGCGGTGACCAGCGCCTGCTTGGCGGCCTTGTGCTTCGCCGCCGCCACCTTCGCGTCGAGCTTCGACTCGAGCTGCACGCCGATGGCGAACACCTTGCCGTCGCTGACGTACACCTGGGCCCCGGTCGTCGCGCAGATGAAGGTGGTGTAGGAGCGCTTCCCGTCGGGCGTCTTCCCCGGGTGCGACTCCCACGCCTGCGCGCAGCCCAGCTTCTGTTGCGCCGCCGCGGCTGCGCCTCCGAGGAGCGGGTCCCAGGCCCTGGCCTTGTCGAGCTCGGGTGAGGCGGCCAGCGCGGTGGAGGCCAGCAGCACGACAATCGCGGAGGTCTTCATGGTGAGCGGACCCTACCGACGCCCGGCCGCCGCCGTCGAGGGTTCACCGGCCCAGCAGCGTGGCCTCGCCCTGCACCTCGAGCACCTTGAAGCCCGCCGCCAGCAGCTCCGGCATCGCGCGGCCCTGAATCGTCACCACGCGGTTGAACTGCGGCGTCGCCATCGCCTGCTGAAACTGCGGCTCCGACGCCTCGTCGCAGCGCGCCCAGGGAATGTTCTTGCCCAGGTAGAAGAAGCCCGGCGAGCCCCACACGCCCTCGTTCACCAGCAGCATCGCGGTCGCCTCGCGCCCGCCCTTCACCCAGAGGCGAAACTGCTCGGGGCGTTGCGGTGACAGCGCGTCGTCGCCCGAGCCGTAGCGCACCAGGCCCGGCACCTGCGCCAGCCCCGCGGCCACCGACAGCACCAGCGCCGCCCGCTCGAGCCGAGGCGAGCGCTTCGCCAGCAGCCACAGCCACCCGGGCAGCGCCGCCACCGACAGCAACACCAACGCGGGGTAGAGGAAGCGCGCCTCTTTGTGCGGCGTGTTGAAGATGGCGAGGAGGTACGCGACGGCCGGCACCACCGGCCACCACACGCGGCCCGCCTCGGGGAAGGCGCTCCCCTTGAAGCCCACCACCAGGCCGGGCCAGGCCCACAGCACCAGCGCGAGGTAGAACTGAAGGTAGAACGCCAGCGGCAGCGAGCCGAACTGCTGCGCCGCCTTCCCCGACAGCACGTTGAAGTCCACGTAGGCCCGCAGCGAGTGGAAGGGCGCGCCCCAGGTGGCCCAGTCGAGCGCGCCCAGGAGCAGCGCCACCACGACACCGCCTGCCAGCGCGGCCAGCGCGTCTCTCCAGCGGCGCTGCGCCAGCACCAACCCGCCCGCGGCGGCGACCGGCACCAGCGAGCCGTAGCGGGTGACGACGGCGCAGCCCAGCAGCGCGCCACCGAGCGCCGCGGGCTTCACGCCCCTGGCGTCGAGCCGCTCCACGCCCCACACCAGGAACGCCGTCGACCACGACTCGCCCATGGTGCGGCCGGCGAAGTGAATGACGAGCCCGGTGAGGCCCAGCAGTGGAATCGCCCACAGCGCGCGCTCAGCGCCCACCCGGCGCGCGGTGAAGCGGTAGGCCGCCAGCAACATCGCGGCGTGCAGCGCGTACTGCGGCACCTCACACACCGCGCGCCGCGCTTGCGGGTGGTCGAGCCCGACGGCCGCGCAGGCCTTCAACAGCCACGCGAACAGCCCCGGCACCGCCCAGTTGCGCAGGCCGGTTTGCCACTCCCACGCCATCACCCCGTAGCCGAACGCCTTGAAGTTGGCCGGCTCGAGCGACTGGAAGAGCTCGTCGGGGTGCAGGCGGCCGAGCTGGAAGACGGCGGCGAGCGCAGGCGGCAAGGCACACAGCAGCGCGACCAGCAGGGGCCGGTGTCTGGAGTTCACGCAGGCCCACCTAGCCTGAAGCGCGCAGCCGGGCGCGGTTGACCGGCTCCAGTCGCGTCGGTAGAGGCCCGCCATGCGCCTCCGGTTGGCTGTGGTGTTCGTCGTGGCGTTGGGGTCGACCGTGGCAGTCGGCCAACAGGCGCCGCCCTGCACGAAGGAGCTCGTTGGGGTGCTGTTCGACTTCGGCACCGCGGACGCCCCGCGCTTGTTCAAGTGCGATGGCCGCACCTGGTCGGCGTGGACGCCGCCTGCCTCCCTGTGTGCCGCGGCCCCCGTCGCCACGGCCGAGGCGCCGACTCCGCCGCCTCCCCCGCCGCTTCCGTCAACCGCGTCGACCGAGCTGCCCCCGCTGCCCACCGCACCCACGCCCGGCACCGACGTGGTGGCGAACACTGCCTGTCGAAAGAGCTGCACCTCGAGCTACCACGTCTGCGTGCGTACCCGGTGCGCCATGTCGGTGGTGGCGACGTGCAAGCAGGAGTGCGATCGGCAACAGACTCGCTGTGTCACGGGGTGTCCATGAGCCGCGCGTTCCTCGTCGTCGCCGTCTTCGTCTTCGTTGGTTGTCAGCCCGCGACCCGTCGCATCGTTCGCTCCTCGGGGCCTGCGCCTGCGCCGAGCTGCGCGGTGACGCTCACGGCGCTGCGAATCACCGACGTCACCTGCCAGGGCCCGTTCTCCCGAGACGAGCTCTGGCGCGCCGCGCTGGTGAAGGCGGCCGAGAGCGGGCCCGAGCAGGCGAGCCTCAGCTTCGACGTCATCGACACCAACGAGGCCGCCGGCTGGCGCGCGCTGCGCGCGAAGTTCGCGGCCCCGAATGAGCCTGCGGGCAGCAACGCCATCGAGGTGATGCTCTCGCCCGGCCAGCTCGAGGTCGCCCGCACGCGGGCCATGACGAAGCAGTGCCAGCGCACCGTCATCGTCGAGACCGACCCGGCCTCGAAGGCCTCGTGCATGCAGTTCCTCGCGGCGCAACAGCAGCTCAGCCAGACCGAGCGGCACCATGCCGAGCAGCTGGGAGTTCAACGGGAGTCGGTCGAGGCCCAGCGGCAGACCGCGGCGGCGCAGCGAGAGACGGCGGCGGCGTTGAGGGCGCGCCCGCAGGTCATCATCGTGGGCGGTGGTGACGCGTGCAGGTCGAGCCTCGACTGCGGTGGTGGTCAGTTCTGCCGTGACTCCGTCGCCGGGCGGGTGTGCATGGGCAACGGGGTGACCGGGTCGCTCTGCGCGAGCTCCATCGATTGCGGCGGCGGCCTCTTCTGTCGCAACGGATACTGCAGGTGATCTGTCGCGACGGGCACCGCAGGTGAAGGTCAGCTGGGCTGCTCGAGGCGCAGGGTCAGCTGGTTTCCGCAGCCGTCGCAGAAGACGTTGGTCTCGCTCTGCACCCGGCCGCCCATGCTCATCGTTCGCTCTTCTTTGCAGCGCGGGCACCGACCGACGACCTCTTTGAACGAGGAGTGCGTCAGCAGTCGCCACATGAAGAGCACCGGCCCCAGCAGAATCAACACCGGCGGCACGACGAGGTGCACCATGGGAATGGGGAGCACGATGGCCGCCCCGCACCAGCAGAACGTCATCGCGATGGTGCCCCGCTTGACGCGCTCGAAGAGCGTCCAGTCGGCGATGTTGACGACGGCGGTGGTGGGCGTCTCGGAGCCGAGGCTGAGGCGGACAGGGAGCGTACGAATCGGCACGCGCTCGTCTCTAGAGGCCGAGCCGCCAGGAGTCGAGCCTCGAGCGCGCCGAGCGGGCCGGGTGACGCCTGAGGAGCTCGCCGAACGACACGGGACCGACGCGGTCGAGGTCGGGCGGTGGCGAGCGCACTCGCAGTTCCTCCGGCGCTGTCAGAACTTCTGGCGCGCCGCCAGTTGCTCCGCGGCGTACCTCATCTGAGGGAGGACAACGGCGGGCCATCGACCATTGTGAGGGCATGACGCCCCTCTTCCGATTGCAGGTCTGCCTGGTCGTGCTGACGTTGGGCTGCTCGCCACCCGTAGAAGAGACACCCGAGAGCCCCTTCACGGGGACGTTCTCGGTGTACGGGGCAAGCTCAGCAGCGCTCAGGTTTCACGTCGATGGTTCGCGCGCACCCCTCATTACCTTCGGCTCGTTCCACATCGGCAACCCGGCCGTCTTCAACGCCGGCGACGCATATCTGCAAGACTTGACTCGGGTCGGCTTCAACCGGTGGACGGCGCAGTGGGCAGACCTCACCTTCGAAGACGTGCCTTCGAATATCCGCAACTGGCCGGTCGCCGTGGTCAGGCGGCAGGTCGAGATTGTGTGGGACGAGAACGAGCGCCGCTGGCTCGTCGGCGGGACCTCGGTCCGATTCTCGCGAGACTCCACGCCCTTCGATGGCACCTACGATCGAGCCGGGGCCTGCGAGAAGAAGTTCGTCAACAACAACAACGCGACGATCTACATCTGCGAGTTCCCCCAGACCGCCTCGCTTTGTTACACCTCAGGAGAGAAGCGGTTCTGGGAGAGCCGCAGCTGCGTCGCCCTCGGCTACGACTTCTACGCGCTCGAGGGCCATTGGCGAGACAGTCAACAAAGCAACACCACCCCCGGTGAGCATGGTCAGTGGGGAGACCGAACTGGGGGGACGGGAACCGGCGGCGGGACGGCAACGGGAGGAGGTTCGCCCTCCGCCTTCGATGGGCGCTGGGGCAACTACGCTTCAAACCCAACCATCATCGTTGCCGGGAATGGCACGACCGTCGTGTTCGACACGGTTGGAACCGGCACCACCTGGGGCCGCGCTCTCTCGAAGGGTCTCATCCGCTTGGGTGACCCCTGGCTTCGCAACATTCGCGTCGAGGGCCAGATCTGGCGCGCCGAGGCCTTGTGGGCCACGGGGTCCCTGGCCGACCCCGCGACGTCGGTCGAGTGGGTCTCGAGCACGACACTCACCGTGAACGGTGATCGATCGCAGTTGACGGTCACTTCCAACAACGCCGGGACAATCAAGTCGGCGGTCATGTACCGGCAGTAGCCCCAGCCACTCCGCGCAGGCGCCAGGGCGCCCGGTGCTCGGTGCTCGAGTCCTTGCCGTCCGCGATCTCGAGCGGGGCCTGCTTCAACTCGACCGATGGCCAGGGCGGGTACTGCTCCTCCGTTCTCTGCGTGCAGTCGCAGCCACGCCACCTGTCCGCCTCGCCTCGCGAATGGGCTCGGAACGGCGCCCCGACGCGGCGAAGATGACGGCATGTCGCGAGTCCTTCGTTCGACGCTGTGTCTGGCGCTCTCCTTCGCGTGCGCCTCGCCGCCCACCACCGACGATGGCGGCGCCGTGGGAGGCGGAGCGGGCGGCGGAGACACTGCCATGGGTGGCGGCGCTGCCGTCGGAGGCGGCGCCGCGTTCGACGCCGGCCCGCCACCGCAGAGCCAGCTCGACCCCACGTGGGGCAGCGGCGGGTGCGTCACGGTGCCCTTCGGGAACGGCGAGGTCGAGGAGTACCGCGCCGTCGCCGTCGCCGCCGACGGCACCGTGTACGCGGCAGGGCGGGTGACGGCCGAAGACGCGGGCCTGGCGATGCGCAACGCGGTCGGCGTCACGCGCTTTGCGGCCAACGGGCAGCCCGACCCGGCCTTCGGTCAGCGGGGGAGCGTGCGCGTCGAGTTCATCGCGGGGTACCACGACGTGTGGGGCCTCTTCGCGGCGCCCGACGGCGTGGTGGTCGGCGTTCAGCCCAGCAGGTCGGCGGCCGTGATGCTGAAGCTCACCCCCACCGGCGCGCGCGCTCTCTCGTTCGGCGACGGCGGAGTGCTGGTGCCGCCCGTGACGCCGGGCCTCTCGAGCGTGCCGTTGGTCTCTGACGGCGACGGCTTTCTCTTCGCGCAGAGCGCGCTCGGCCGCGGCCAGCTCAGCCGCCTGACCGCCACGGGCGCCCGCGACCCCTCGTTCGGCGTCAACGGGGTGCTCGAGTTCGACCAGCCCCTGTGGAGCCTGCGCGTCGAGTCCCTCCTGGCGACGGCGGGCGGGAAGTTCGTGGTGGCGGGGCTGCTCAACAACGCGGTGGTGGTGGCGCGGGTCCCCTCGAGTGACGGCGGTGTCGACCACTCGTTCGGCGGGCGAGACGGCATCGTGAAGCTATACGAGGGCACCCTGGCGGCGAGGTCGATGGTGCAGCTGGCCGAGGGCTCGCTGCGGCTCGAGCTGGTGCAGAACTCCGTTCACGTGTTGGCCGGCGTCTTCGACGGAGGCACCGACCGGCGGCTCAACCGCGACGGCGGAACGGTGCCGCTCGAGGGCGCCAGCGGCCGGCTCTTCGAGGTGAAGCCCGACGTGCTCGGCGTGCCCACGCGCTTCACCGACCTCAGCTCCGACCCGGAGGTGGGCGGCACCGACCTGGCCGTCGCGCTGCTCGGCCTCGACGGCGGCCTCGTCACCAGCGCGCCCAACGGCGGCTTCCTGGTCGCCCACGTCCCCAACACCGGGGCCACCAGCTCCGCGGCCACCCGACAGCCCGACGGCAAGGTGCTGGTGGTCGGCACCCAGTCCGACGCCACCACGCGGCGCTCGGTGCCCGTCATCTGCCGACTGGTGGTGCCGTAAGCGCCAGGTGATGCTCTCGCTCGCGGTGACGGTGGCGCTGGCGGCGGGCCCGACGTTCTCGGGGGCGGCGACCGTGGGCGCGTCGGTGAGCACTGCGAGCGAGACCGTCGGGGTGCTGCCAGTCGTCGCCCTCAGGCTGGGCGTGACGCAGGCGGCTCCCGTCGGCATCGTGCGCGGCCGGCTCGCCACCCAGCTTCCCTTCCCGAGCGGCAGCGTCGTGAGCGGGCGATGGATGCCGTGGGCACCCGTGGCGCCGAACGCCTGGTTCGGAGTCGACCTGGGCTCGTTCCTGGAGTTCGAGCGGCCCTTCGTCGACGGTGGTGGGTGGCGACTCCGGCTCGAGCCCTTCAACCCGTCGATGCGGCTCGTCACGTTCGATTGGGCCAACGCCGTCGGTCGAGTGTTTTCAGAGCAGACGGGCTTGTCACCCGTGGTCTCGGCGGACCTGCAGCGCGGCGCGTTCGAGGGCTTCCTCTCGCTCCGACCGACCTGGCGCCAGAACACGATGAGCGGCGCGCGCGCGGCGTACGTCGACGTGACGGCGGGCCTGAAGCTCTCGTCCTCAGCGTGGGTCATCGAAGGGCGCGCCGGACGGTTCGCGTACGGGCCCAATCCAGGCCTTCTCGCCGCCGGCATCGTCGCGGAGCAATGGACGGTCTTCGGCGCCACACGGCTCTCGTGGAACCACCGCGGCGGAGTGGACGGCCCGCTCGACCTCGTCACCTACGCGCAAGACCCGCGGCGCTTCGAGCGGTTCTTCTCGCGATCGCAGCTCCAGTCAGACGTCGCCGCCGCCCTGTCGCTCGAGGCCGGGGCCGGCGCACAGCCGCTGCAGAGCCCATCGAGCTTCATGACGACCGTGCTCGTGCCGCTCGCATACGCAGACCTTCAGGCCAGGGTGAGCTTCGGCCCGACGCGGCTGTTTGCGACCGCGCGCCTCGCGACGCTCTCGTTCATTCAGGCCGACGCCCCGGGTCTTCCGCTCGGCTTCGCGCCGTCGCGAGATGGTGTGTTGGCGCCAGCGCTCTGGGGCTTCCTCGGCGCTGATACGTCAGTCGCTGGCGCGAAGCTCACGCCTGGCGTCCTGCTTCGAGTGGCGCAGCCCGCGACCCTCACCCGGGAACTGCTCGACACCGGTGGCAACGCGCCACCGCCAGGCTTCGTGCCCGGCACCTTCATCACGGTCCTCGACGGCCTCAACGACGCGTCAGTGGTGGGGAGCGTTCCACTCCCCCGGTTCGCCGCCAAAGCCTCGCTGCGGTGGACACCACTCGAGGAGCTCGCGCTCGTCGGCGAGGTCGAGCTGGTGGTGACCCCGCCACGTACTCCTGCGCCGGGCAGCCTGTTCATCGCGCGGCCGGTGAGCCCGCTGACCACGCGCACGCAGCTCTTCGTTCAGGCGCGGTTTTGAAGCATGGCCGGAAGACGGCAGCCTCAGGCCAGCACCAGCCAGACCAGCGCACCCAGCAACAGCGCGACGGCGCCGAGCGTTCGCCCTGCCCTCGCCCAATCTGCCCCCCGCGCAGACGCCGTGCCCCGCTTGATGCGACCCAGCTCGATCGTCGCGAGTGCGATCGCGATGACGCCCCAGACGAAGCCGCAGAGGCTGAACGCCCCCACCAGCGCCGAGACGACTGCGAGCGCCGACGGCGACTGGCGAGCGCTGCACGCTCCGCACAAGCCCGAACGGTCCAGGCATGCGTCGCAGAAGAAGGTCCCGCAGCGCGCGCATGGCCGGGTCGCCGCCGTTGCGAGATGCACTGGGCAGGGGGGGGGCAACGTGGTCAGACTCCTCCAGCCATGGATACCTCGAACCCGCTCGACGCTGAACGCCAGGCTTCGACCGACTTTCCTTTCATCGACGGCATGGCCACGGGGTCTTTCGGAATCCGCGTGGCTGGCAGGCTCATTGACGCGCTCGTCGGTGCGGCCATGGGCTTCGTCGGAGGTTTCATCGGCGTGGTCGGCGCGGGCATTCTCGCGGCGATGGGCCAGGTCG
>JACSRE010000011.1 GCA_014879945.1 Myxococcus sp. | reverse complement strand
GCCCCCAGCGCGCGCGCGGCGAACCCCCGGGTGACGGCGTCGTGCAGGCGCCGCTCGTTCTCTTTGCCCGCCGCCTTCGTCCAGTCGTCCACCTCGAGGGTGGGCGCCAGGAACGTGTTCAAGAGGAAGAAGACGAGCGCCGGCGCGAGCGCCACCAACAGCGTCAGGTCGGTGCGCACCAGCGCCTGAAGCGCGAAGACCGGCACCAACAGCACGATGGCCAGGGCCGCCGCCCGGAGCAGGCGCGCCCACTCCCGGGCCGAGACGCGCTGCGTGTAGAAGAACGGGTAGCGCCCGAGCCACGCCTTCGCGTCGGCGTCGAGGCCCTGCACCGCGGCGGCGTGCTGGCCCTCGAGATCGGCCCGCGCGGCCCGAGTGCGCTGCCAGAGGCCCAGGAGCACCAACACCTCCATCGCCGCGAAGACGACGCTGCCCCACAGCGGCATGCACGCCCACGCCGCCCAGCTGAGCACGAACAGCATCTGCAGCACTCGGAGGCTCATCGGCGGGCCTTTGTCTTTAGCGGAGAGAGCGCGTCGGCCGCGCGGCCGTCGAGCGCCGCGCGGGTCACCGCGACCACGGCGTCGAGGCGCCTGACGGCCCGCCCACGGCCCTCGGGGAGCGCCTGGCCCAGCCGCCCCGCGCACGCCTCGACCGACCCCGGCCGGCCCGCGTGCAGCTGGCAGAGCCTGGCGCGCACGTCGAGGAAGGCCTCGTGCGCCTGGCCTTCGTGGGCGAGCAGATCGTGGCAGTACCGCCCCCAGCCGACCAACACGTCACCGGGCGAGAGGAACGCGCGCCACCGCGCGAACACGGCCTCGCGGGGCTCGGCGGCGAGCAGCACCTCAGCGGGCAGGTCGAGGTGCATCGGCACGTTGGGCGCGAGCGGGCGCATCGGCCTCAGCAGCGCCTCGAAGCGCGCGCCCGTCGAGAGCCGCTCGGCGACCAGCTGCAACAGCTCCGGCTCGCCACCGGGCGCGTCGAGCGCGTCCATCGGCCAGGCGTTGGACTCGCCGAACACCGCGACCAGCGAGCCGCTGGCGTCTTTGAGCTGGGCGAGCGGGTCGACGCGCACCGTGTTGCGGGCCTTCGCGCGCACGTGGCGGGTGCGGTGGTCGTTCGAGTTGGCGTACTCGAGCTGGCGCTCCACCATGGCGTCGAAGGCGGTGAGGATGGGGCGGAAGCGCCCGGGCGCGCGCTCGAGCTTCTCGAGCACGATGGCGGTGGCCTCGATGGTCGAGACGAAGGCGTCGTCGGGCTCGGCGCGAATGCGATAGCGGCTCGGCGCGTCGGGCCGAAAGGCGACGCGGGGGAGCTTCGAGAGCAGGGGGCAGTTGACGACGACCTTGCGCGCGTTCGACCAGGTGCCGTCGATGACGACGAGGGTCTCGGGTGGCACGGCGATGGTGTCGGCGTCGGCCGCGTCTTCGGTGGGGAAGAGCACCGCGGTGCCGGGCCGGGCGCAGACCGCCTCGAGCGCCGGAGTCCCCGCCGCCGTGAGCGCGACGTGGAGCTCGGAGTTCGGCAACGACAGGTGCGCCATGCGGCAGGTGCTGACCGGCACCCTGAACTCGCGCGGGTGCTGAATGAAGACGACGTGCGTCTTGCTGGGCACCCGGGTGACGGCGTCACACCAGCACACCGCGCGGGGCCGCCGGCACTTCAGGCAGAGCGCTCGGTGGTCGGTGGCCGGGGCTTCCATCGGGCGGCCTTGTGCCGCGTGCCACGAATCGGTGCAAGGAGCGTCGCCCGCGGGCGTAGAATGTGGCCTCTTTCGGCGGGGGCTCACGTGAAACACCCATGGCTGGCGGTCGTGTTGGGGGCAGTCGTCACAGGCTGTCCGGAGCAGATCGGCGACGCGTGCGGGCCTGACCTGCCCCCCTGCCCCACCGGCCAGGCGTGCGTCGAAGCGCGGTGTGTCGCGTCGTCGAATGGCGGCGGCGCGGCTGGAGGGTCCTCCGCTGGAGGAAGAGGCGGCCGCGCCGGCATGG
>JACSRE010000295.1 GCA_014879945.1 Myxococcus sp. | reverse complement strand
GCAGTGGCGCAGCCAGTACACGGTGCTGACGGCCCCAGGCACCCGCGACAACTACCTGGCGCTGGTGATCGACACGAGCCGGGTTCAAGAGGTGCGCGTCGACGGCACCGCCGTGCCGATGACGAGCTTCACCGCGGTGGGGACGACGCCCTTCCGCGTCGCCAACGTGCCCGTCGCAGTCGGCACGCACACCATCCTGGTGATCCCCATCCCCGGGCAGATGACGCTCCCGGGCGCGGGCGTCACCGTGTACGGCTTCGACAGCTTCGTGAGCTACGGCTACACGGGCGGGCTCGATCTGACGACGATCGTCACCGGCATCAACCCGGGCGGGTAGCGGCCGGGCCGACCGAGTAGGTCGCGCCGCAGAGGTGCACGTTCACGTCGACGCCGCAGCCCCTGAGGGGCCGACCCTCGCGCATGAGGTGGCCCTCGCCTGCTGGAGCGTAAACCCCTGGCACGGCAAGCGGCACGCCCAGTGCGTACGCGCAGAGCGCTTCGGGTGCGAGGGCACAGTCGGCCCACCCCAGGCCCAGCGACGACCATCAGCCCCATTCGCCCAGGAGGCCCGCTTTGGCCTTCGCCGCGGCGGCGACCGGACCGAGCAGCTCTTCTGCATCACGGGGCTTTCCTGCGAGCTTCGGTGTCTCGAGAGCGGCGATGATCGCGAGGTCCTTCGCGAGGGCCTGAACACGCGCGGGCTCGAGCACGAAGCGCCCCTCGGCCTGGGTGAGAAGCTCGAACCACCCGGTGCCCTTCGCCTTCTTGAAGCGCGGCGCCCAGGCCTCGAGCACGACGAGGCCCAACCCCATCGGACTCAGCGGCCTGAGCTTCTTTCGGTTCGTGAGCGCTGCACCGGCGGTGAACGCGTGGAGGTAGAGGAGATTGGACATGGCGCGCGCCCGCTACGGGAGCGTCACGTACACGCTGCGCCCGCCCTCGATCTCGCCACCCGTCCCGAAGCCCTCGGTGAAGGCCCCCGAGAAGCTGATCTGCGAGTCGGCCGAGAAGGACGTCACCGTGGGCCGCACGCCGCCGCTGCGCGGATCCCACGCGCGAACGTCGCTGAGCTTGCGGGCGGGTCGCTTGAACCAGCCGCGAACGTTGCCAGCAGGCGACGGCTCCTCGAAGTCGAAGGGCACCGCCCAGAACCTGAAGTCATTGCCAGCGCCGCCGCCCTGCCGCGGGCCCACCACCATCGACAACCAGATCTTCCCGTTCGGCAGCGCGGCCAGCACCGGAGAGAAGGCGTCAGCCTGCTTCCCCTGGAACTCGGGGAACGGGAAGAGGAGCCTGGTGACGCCGTCGGTCGCGACCTGGAAGACGGTGAGATCGGCGCCGGTCACCCAGATGCGCTGGCTGGCGTTCCACAGCGCCACCTGCACCGACGAGATGGCGTCGGCCCCGGGGATCAGGCTCGTGTAGGCGGCGATGGGGCGCTTGGTCTTCGGGTCGATCGCCACCGTGGCGTGGTCCTGCGGCGTCGGGTTTCCGAAGGGAGGCACCCCCGTGAAGGTGAGGGCCAGCGGCTGGCTGAACGTTCCCACCATGCCGTCGCGATAGACGCCGTAGGTCTCGGCGTCGGTCAGGCCGCTCGACAGCGAGCGGGTCGCCGTGAAGACGACGTGCACGAGGCTGTCATCGGGCAGCGTGGCGATCGACGGGCGCAGGGGGCTGTAGACGTTGCCGGCGTCGGGCGCAGACGAGGCGAACGCCAGCTGGCCGGCGTCTTCGACGTCGAGGCCGGGCGTGATGTTGCGGGTGACGAGGTTGGAGTCCTCCACCGTGACCATGATGGCGCCGCCCAGGCGCCACGCGGCGATGTCGCACTCGCTGATCGCGGAGCCCAGCCCGCCGTCGTCGAGCGGCGGAGGCTCGATGGTGACGGCGGTGTCGCCCCAGGTGCGGCCGTCGTCGAGGCTGCGGCGAACCCGAACGCCGCGCCCCACGATGTAGCAGGCGTAGAGCGTCTTGCTCTCGTGGTTGTAGGCGACGCGCGCCCGCGCCCCGACCGTGTCGATGGACGACGAGGTGATGCTGTCGTCGAGGAAGTCGCGGCCGCGGCGGAAGCTGGCGTGCCCGATCAGCTGCCCCTCCTGCTCCAGCGCCACGAAGGTGCGCGCCGAGTCGATGGGGGCGATGTCGGGGCGACGGCCGGGGAACCCGCCCAGGTAGACCTCGGGCGACGGCGTGGGCGCCCGCGTCAGCGCGATGGAGTCGTTCGAGATGAACGGCAGGGGAATGGCGGCGGTCATCATCATGCCGCTGCCCGCGTCGAACACCATGCCCGCGTCGAAGGCGGTGCGGTTGCAGGTGCCGTTGGGGAAGCACTGGTACGCGTTGGGACAGGTGAGCGCGCCGCCCGGCTGGCACGTCTGCACCTTGCACTGGGCGAGGTCGCAGACGCGGTCGGTGGGGCAGTCGAGGGGGCCCATGCACATGGCGCCGGCGTCGGTGCCGCCGCCTCGGCCGGCGTCGGGGGTGCCGAAGGCCGGGCGCCCGTCGATGGCTTCGCCGACCATCATCCACCTTCGGTACTCGTTGGGGCCGGCGTCGCTCAAGATGAAGTCGCGGCGGGAGGCCATGGTGACGAAGAACGGGTCGTCGCGCAGGCCGGCGTCCGAGATGCCGATGAGGGCCCACTTGACGACGTCGTTGGCGCCCTGCAGCGGAGCCCAGGCGAAGGCGAAGGCGCCCTCGTCAGCCACCACCACCAGGGACAGCGCGTTGCCGCCGTCGTTGATGGGCTGGGGGCCGGCGTCTGGCACTCCCGCGTCGAAGATGCCGCTGGGGTCGGGCAGCACGCCGGCGTAGGCGTCGCGGCAGGCCGCTGAGATGGAGGACAGGCGCATCACGCAGCCGGTCCGGGCGCCCACCCACGCCTCTTTCGAGGCCTCGCTGCAGACCGGCAGCTTCTCGGCGCAGGTCAGCACGTCCAGAAGCAGCGTGCGGTCGGCGCCCGAGCACTTCTCGGCGGCGGCGGCGCAGGTGGCGCGCTCCCCGAAGAGGTTGCCGGGCGGAATACGGGTGCAGTCGCCCACCTTCGCGGACTGGTCGACCTGGGCGTTCTTGTCGCAGACCTGGGCCGAGGTGGGTGCGGCAGGACCGCAGGCCGCGCCGATGACCGCCAGCAGGGCCGGGGTGAAACACCGAGAAAGCGTCGTCATGTCGTGCCCGTTCGTCGTGAGGAGAGCCAGAGAGCCCCGATTACTCAAGCCGCCCGGCGCTGGCCACTGCCACGAGCAGAATGACCCGCGCGTCCCCGCAAGCGCCCACGACGGCGAACCAGCACCCGGGCCGTCAGAGCGACCGGCGGGCCTCGCGCACCACGTCTCGCCACCGCACGCTGGCCACCGCCCGGGCGAGGCGCTGACGCTGGGGACCCTGCTCGAGTTGCATCTGGTGCGACACCAGGCGGGCCAACACGAAGGCCATGGCGACCAGGAGCCCGCCGGGCACCAGCAGCACCACCACCACGCTGAAGAACTTCGCCGCACCGACCATGACCGTCACACCCCGTCGCAGAGTTCGATGTGCAATGCAGACGACGTGCCTTCGCCAGACCCGACGCAATTCCGTGAATTCGCTCCCCCGAGCCCCCGCAAGCGTGGGGGTCACGCCGAGGGGCATGGCGGCCTCGCCACGGCGGCGGTGTCGCGGTCTGGCCCAGCGCCGACGCACCTTTGTGGGGACGCCGCGCGGCGATGCCAGTACAAACCGGGCTGATGCCGACCGCCTTCACCTCCGTTGATGACGCCTCCGCCCGGCTGGAGGCGGTGGGCTATCTGCCGTCGAAGCCCATCTCGACCGTGGCCTTCTTGATGGACCGCCTCGAAAAACCGGTGCTGATTGAAGGACCGGCGGGCGTCGGGAAGACCGAGTTCGCCCGGGCGCTGGCCCAGGCGCTGGGCCGCGAGCTGATCCGGCTCCAGTGCTACGAGGGGCTCGACGAGGCCAAGGCGCTCTACGAGTGGGAGTACGCCAAGCAGCTGCTCTACACCCAGCTCCTGAAGGACAAGATCGGCGAGCTGATGTCGGGGGCCACCACCCTCGAGCAGGCGGCCGACCGGGTGGCGGCCAGCGACAGCATCTTCTTCTCAGAGCGCTTCCTGCTCCCCCGCCCCATCCTCAAGTCGTTGACCTCGGAGCAGCCGTGCGTGCTGCTGATCGACGAGATCGACAAGGCCGACCCCGAGTTCGAGGCCTTCCTGCTCGAGGTGCTGGCCGACAACGCCGTCACCGTGCCCGAGCTGGGCACCATCAAGGCCAGGCAGATTCCCCGGGTGGTGCTGACGTCGAACAACGCCCGTGAGCTGTCGGACGCGCTGAAGCGGCGGTGCCTGCACCTGGCCATCGACTTCCCGACGAAGGAGCGCGAGCTGGCCATCGTTCGCCGCCGCCTGCCCCACGTCTCGCAGGCCCTCGCCAACGCGGTGGTGACGGCGGTGGGCAAGCTGCGCGCGATGGAGCTGAAGAAGGCCCCGTCGATCTCCGAGACGCTCGACTGGGCCCAGGCGCTGGTGCTCCTCAACGCCGACGCGCTGTCGCCCGACCTCGTGGCGCAGACGCTCAACCTGGTGCTCAAGCACGAGGGCGACGTCGAGAAGGCGAAGGCCAACCTCCACGGCCTGACGCAGCCGTAGCGACCGCCCCACTGCACCTGGGCGCGCAAGGTGTGCTAGCGAAGCGCGCATGAACGGTCGTGCGTTCCTGGTGGGGTTGTCGATTGGCGTGGTCGCGGCCGCGGTGCCGGCCTGTGGCCCGACGACGACGAAGCGGTGCCTTCGGTCCAACTGCGCCGGGTGCTGCGACCCGAACGACGAGTGCCAGCCGGGGACGGCCACCTTCGCGTGCGGCGCCGACGGACGCACCTGCGCGGCGTGCACCCCGGGCCAGGCCTGCTCGGCGGGCGCATGCCTCGCGGGCATGACGGGCGGCGGCAGCAGCGGCGGCGGGAGCGCGGGCGGCAGCGGCGGTGGAGCCGGCGGCGGCGGCGGCGCGCTGTGCGCGAACTGCAACGGCTGCTGCGACAACGGCGTGTGCCGGGGCGGGAACACCTTCTCGGCGTGCGGCATCGGCGGAGCGGCGTGCCAGAACTGCCAGGCCCAGAACAAGGCCTGCAACACCATGGGCCAGTGCATCGCCTTCGTGTGCCCGGGCTGTCTCACCGACGCCGGCGTGTGCACCCCGGGGAGCTCGAACCTCGCCTGCGGCAGCGACGCAGGCGTCTGCCAGCAGTGCGCGAGCAACCAGACGTGCTTCGAAGGCGCCTGCGTATCGGCAGCGACGTGTGGACCGGCCAACTGCGGCGGCTGCTGTGACGGCACCATGTGCGTGCAGACGCCCTCGGCGATGAAGTGCGGCTCGGGCGGCACCGCCTGCGTCACCTGCGGGGGCGGGCTCATCTGCAGCTCAGGCTCGTGCGTCAGCGGCGCCGGCGGCGGCTCGGCGACCGGTGGCGGCTCGGCCGTCGGCGGCGGCTCGGCGGTCGGCGGCGGGATTCCCGTCGGCGGCGGCAGCTCCGGGAGCTGCGGGACCCTTCCCTGTCTCACCGGCTGCTGCGACGCCAACCAGATGTGCCAGCCGGGCGACTCGAGGTCTCAGTGCGGCAACCCGCTGTCCAACGGAGGCAACTGCCGCGCCTGCTCCGGCTTCTCGCTCTGCGTCGGGGTCGGCATCGGCGGCGCGTGCACCTAGCCGGGTGCGCAGGACGAGGACGAGGACGAGGCAGCCCAGGCAAGGGCCGCGGAACGTCCTGAGGCGCCAACCGCATCGTCGTACCGGCGACGGGTGAGGTGCGCCGCGCGCGCGTTCAACCCGCCGGGTCGCGAAGTGCGCCGGCGAGCGCGATGAGGCACACCGCCGTGCAGTGGGCCTGCTCCCGAGCGTCGTCCTCCTCCGCCTCGACGAAGCGCCCGTCTTCGCGTTGATGCGCGAGGAGCCGCTCGAAGAACTCGGGCGCCACCTCACGCCCCCCGGCCTGCAGGCAGAAGAGGATCTCGGCCGCGGGATCGATCTCACCGCACGCGAGCCGCAGCGGCAGCGTCTTCTCGAGCTCATCGAGCGCCTCGTCGGCGCCCCGGGTCTCGAGCGGGTCGCGCAGGTAGCTCGTCCACAAGAGGATCTGGTGGGTGCGCCAGTAGGTGCGCTCCGCGCCGGTGAGCCGCGACGGATCAGGCACCTGGAGCTCGACCCCCAGCGAGCCGGCCAGCTCGGCGAGCAACCACCCGCCCAGCACCGACAGCGCCGTCACCCTCGCCACCGCGGCGCGCACGTCGGCGGCCGGCAGCGGCGGGTTCTCGAGCCCGTACAGCGCGCGGAAGTAGTGCGCGTCGAGCCGCGCCATCACCACCTCCCACGACAGCTCCGGCGGGAAGGTCGAGGGGATCGAGGCGAGGCGCTCCAGCGCCTGGTCGAGCAGCGGGCCGAGGTGGTGCGCCTCGAAGAACGCCGGCGCCCGTGCGCTCAGGCAGTGGAGCGCCACGGCCCGGTCGGCGACGTGCGCCTCGAGCGCGGTGTCGGTGAGCTCGAGGAACCTGGCCAGCGCGCGATCGCACGCCTCGCGGCTCACCGGCGCGCCTCGAAGAAGGCCACCGCCGAGGGCCGCTGGCGCGCCCGGTAGGCCAGGCAGAGCTCGATGCCCTCCATGGCCTGCGCGAAGCTGCGGGGGCCGCCGAGGTACTTCGTCGAGCGGCCGTCGAAGAAGGCCCGCGCCGCGTCGCGCGCCCCTGCGTCACACACCCCGCCCGCCAGCCACACCAGGCCCGCGCCGCCGTCTTTGGGGAGCCGGGTGATGAGCGCGTCCCAGTGCGCCTCGACGAACGCGAGCGCGAGCGGTCGGGTGCGGAAGTCTCCGGCGGCGCCCCAGAGCAGCCGCATGGCCTCGCGCATCTCGAAGGTGTCGGAGATCACCAACGGCAGCTGCTGCTCGACCAACGCCCGATCGCTCACCTCGGCGAGCGCGCCCAGGAGCCGGCCGCGATCGGCGCGGTCCTGCTCGCCCTTCGCCGCGCTCAACAGGCGCCCTTGAAGCGCCGCGTCGGCGTGATCGCCAGCCAGCCCCAGCACCACGTCGAGCACGTCGGGGTGAACGGCCCTGCGATCAGAGAGCCAGGCCTCGGCCAGCGCGCGGGCCCGGGTGATCACCTTCGGGTCCTCTCCGTTCCTGCCGAGGGTGCCGATGAGCTGGGGCCGCAGGAGCCGGGCGTCTTCGTCCTCCCCGGGCTTCGGCGCGAACCCGAGGGCGTCGAGGCGCTTCGAGAACAGCCCGCGCACGAACGCCGCGTGTCGGGGCCGCAGCTCCTCTGGCAGCAGATCGCCGCCGGCCGCCGACGCAAAGCCCAGGGCGTACGACACCAGGTGCCGATCGGCCTCCCTGCTCGCGAGCGTCGCCAGCTCGAACATCGTCGACAGCTCCACGTCGCCCGAGCGCACCAGCGCCGACACGTCACCGAGCAGGCCCACGCGCTCCGGCACCGAGAGCGCCGCGCCGGCCTTGCGGTACAGCTCGGCCAGCGACCTCGGGCCCGAGAGGCTGGCGCGGTAGTACCCGTCGTAGCGATCGTTGGGCAGCACCCAGTCGGGGCAGGCCTTCGCGTCTGCGAGCTCGAGCACTCCGGTGGGCGCCTCGAGCATGGTGCACGCGCGCCCCACCCCGCCCTTCGCCGAGTAGCGCACGCAGATCGGCAGCCGCCAGGCCTTCGCCGGGTCGCCGGTGGAGCCGAGGGGCAGCGCGCGCTTCTGCGAGAGGAAGAGGCTGGGCGCGCCCTGCTGCGGGCAGTCGAGGCGCATCGCCACCACCGGCGCCCCGGGCTGGTCGAGGAAGGTGCGAAAGGCCGGCCCTACGTCTCGGCCCGCGGCCACCGAGACGGCGGCGAGGAAGTCGTCGGCGGTGGCGTTCTTCCACGCGTGCTTCGACAGGTACGCGCGCACGCCCTGCTGGAACACCGCTCGCCCCACCGAGGCCTCGAACATGGCGATCACCGACGCCCCCTTGCCGTAGGTGATGCCGTCGAAGGCGTTGGCGATGTCGTCGTTCGAGGTGATGGGCTGGCGAACCTGCCGGGCGTTGACGAGCGCGTCGCTCCCCAGCGCGCCGTGGCGCCGGTTGACCTGCCCGACATCCATCGCCCAGGTGGGCTGCCACTGCTCGAGGATGCGCGGCGTCATCCACGTCGCGAAGGCCTCGTTGAGCCACAGATCGTCCCACCAGGCCATGGTCACCAGATCGCCGAACCACTGGTGCGCGAGCTCGTGGGTGCAGGTGCCGGCGAAGCCCCGCTGCCGGCCTGGCGTGTCGAGCTCGGGCTTCGAGAGGATCGTCTGGTGGCCGTAGGTGACGAGGCCGGGGTTCTCCATGGCGCCGATGTTGGCGGGGATCGCGAGCTGATCGAGCTTCTCGTAGGGGTACGGCGAGCCGAACCACGCCTCGAGCCGCTCGAGGATGGGCCCGGTGGACTCGGCGGCCCACTTCGCCTCGGCCGTCTTCCCCCGCGGCACCACGATGCGCACCGGCGTCTTCTTCTGGCCATGCCGACCGGCGTCGACGAGCTCGAAGGGGCCGACGGCGAAGGCCACCAGGTAGCTGGGCAGCGGGAGCGACTTCGCGAAGCGCACCGTCTTGAGCCCGTCGGCGCGGCGCTCCTCTGACACCTGCGGCGTGTTGGCGAGGGCGAGCTGATCGGCGGGCACCGTCAACACCAGCTCCCACGGCACCTTGAACCCGGGCTCATCGAAGTGCGGGAAGGCGCGGCGGGCGTCGATGGGCTCGAAGCTGGTGTACGCGTACCAGGCGTCACCTTCTTTGGCCTGGAAGAGCCCGTCGGTGTCCTTGCGCGAGAGCGCGCCCGAGAAGGCCAGCGTGACGTCCTGCAGGCCGACGGCGACGCGGCACGACGGCAGCGCGGCCTCGCAGCGGGGCACCAGCGCGATGAAGTGCTCGTCGGCCACCACCACCTCGGCGGGCCGCGGGCCGTGCTCGGTGACGAGGGTGGAGGACGTCACCTTCAGCGCCGTGGCGTTGAGCCAGAGCACCTCGAGCGGCTGGGTGACGTCGACCTGCGCGGTGATCGTTCCTGAGAACGTGTCTTGCCCGGGCACGATGGTGAGCGCGAGCCGGTAGTGCCGTGGCGCAGCGCCCGTCGGCAGGCGAACGCCGGGTGAGCGCAGCGGCGGCAGCGGCCGCGGGGCCGTCGCCACCGGAGGCGCCTGGGGCTTGAGGGACGTCGCCGGCGCCGCACAGCCGAGGGCGAGGAGAGCAGGCAGGAGGACACGCATTGGTGGCCACCCTATTCGCGCCCCTTCGGCGCGGGGAGCGACTTCGGCGCCCCCTGCGGCCCCCGCCGGCGCAGTGATCGCCAACAACCCAACAAAGACGCGGCCCGACGTGCCAGGCCCAGACGGCGAGGACTTCGCTCGCAACCGCCGGCCTGAAGCGGGCTATGTCTGCTCCAGGTTCGAACGGGGAGTTCCGGTGAACAGCGGTCTCGGCGCCATCACGACCTACGCAGTGCTGACGCTCGTGTGGGGGGCCGTGCTGGCGCTGTACCTGCGCCACCGCCGCGAAGCCCAGGCCGACAGCATCATCCGCCTCCTGCTGGCGGTGCTCGCGCTCGACGCCTTCAAGAGCGTACTCGAGAGCGCGTACTTCGGGTTGGTGTGGGCGGCGAACTACGGCCTGCTCAGCCCCGCCTTCAAGTCGCTCGGAGATCCCGCGCCGCTGACCGCGGTGAAGCTGATCAACCTGGCGGTCGCCAGCGTGGTGCTCTTCCAGATCGCCCGCAACTGGGTCCCCGGAGAGCTCGCGCGCCGCGCCGAGCAGCGCACGCACGAGGCCGCGCTGATGGCCGACCTCGAGGCGAACCTCCAGCGCACCCGTGAGGCCGAGAGCCGCCTGCGCCTGGCGATGCAGAACAGCAACGCCTTCCCCTGGGAGTTCGACCTCACGACGCGCACGGCGTCTGACAACCCCAGGGCCGCGGAGTGGCTCGGCTACACCTCGGACGAGTTCTCGCGGCTCACGCCCGACAAGACCATTCACCCCGAGGACCTCTCGCGGCTGGCGCGCGCCATCGAGACCGTCGAGTCGGGCGCGCAGGAGTCGTACGAGCTCAAGCACCGCATGGTGCGAAAAGACGGGCGCGTCCTCTGGGCCCACTCCACTGGCGGAGCGATGCGAAACGCCGACGGGCGCATCACCCGGCTCGTCGGGGTGATCCGCGACATCACCAAAGACGTCGAAGCCGAGGCCAACCGGGTGCAGACCCAGAAGCTCGAGAGCCTGGGCCTGCTCGCCGGTGGCATCGCGCACGACTTCAACAACCTCCTGACGGTGATCGGCTCGAGCCTCGACCTCGTCGCGCACCAGGCCCGGCGCGGCGAGCCGGTGGCGGAACCACTCGCGACCGCCAGCCTCGCCGTCACCAACGCGACGGCGCTGACGCGTCAGCTCCTGGCCTACGCGGGCGGCGGCACCCTCGCGCAGCGGCCGGTCGACCTCAACGAGCTGATCGCGTCGATGGGGCAGCTGCTCTCGGTCTCGGTGCCCCGCAAGGTGCGCCTCTCGATGGCGCTCGCAGACGCCCTGCCCCAGGTCAAAGGCGACATCGGCCAGCTGCAGCAGGTGGTGATGAACCTGATCTCGAACGCCGCCGAGGCCATCGGCGAGGGCGAGGGCACCGTGACGGTGACGACCCAGGGGCTGGTGCTCGACGCGCCGCCTCCGGGCCTGGTGGGCGCGGCGCCCCTGGGGCCGGTGGTGAAGGTGCAGATCTCGGACACCGGGGCGGGCATGCCTCCTGAGCTGAAGGCGCGCATCTTCGACCCGTTCTTCAGCACCAAGGGGCCCGGGCGCGGGCTGGGCCTGGCGGCGCTGGCCGGCATTCTCCGCTCGCACGGCGGCGCCATCGGCCTCGAGAGCGTGGTGGGCCAGGGCACCACCTTCACCGTCTACCTGCCCGCGCTCCCGCCAGGCTCGCGAACGCCCTCGGCCCCCGCCGAAGAGCCGACCGGCGCGCTCGGCTACCGGGTGCTGCTGGTGGACGACGAAGACCTGCTGCGGCGGAGCGCGAGCCGACTGCTCAAGTCGATGGGCTGCTCGGTGGAAGAGGCCGAGAACGGGCGCGCCGCCGTCGAGCTGGTGCAGGCCAACCCGAGCGGCTTCGACGTGGTGCTGATGGACATGACGATGCCCGAGATGGACGGCGCCGAGGCCACGCGGCACCTCGAGGCGATCGCGCCCAGCCTGCCGATCATCCTCTCCAGCGGGTACTCCACGGCGAACGTGAGCCGCGTCGAAGGCCGCATCTTCGGCCTGGGGAAGCCCTACACCGCCGCGGCGCTCGAGACCGCCCTCAAGGAAGCGACCCAGCGTCGGCGCTGAGCGGCGGCAAGGCGTCGAAGGCCTCGAGCACCACCGCAGGCGTCGGGCGCGTGACGTACGTCTCGACCACCGACACCCAGCGCACCACCCCGCCCGCGTCGAGCAGGAAGATGGCCGGCCAGGCGATGTCGTTCTCGGCGTCGTAGACGCCCAGGGCCTTGATGAGCGACCGGTCGGCGTCGCTGCCCAGGGGGAAACGAAGCCCCAGCCGAGCCACCAGCGCCCGCGACTTCTCGGCGTCGTCCACCGACACCGCGACGAGCGCGAGGCCGCGTTGCTGGAACGACTCCAGGCTGCTGCTCAGCTCACCGAGCTGAAGAGCAATCGGGAAATCGGTCCGCGGTGGGCGTGGCGGATCAGCCACGCCGGGCACGGTC
>JACSRE010000153.1 GCA_014879945.1 Myxococcus sp. | reverse complement strand
GCGTCACCAGCATCTCGGCCGACCTGCACAAGTACGGCTACGCGGCCAAGGGCGCGTCGGTGGTGATGTACCGCAACGGCAGCTTCCGCCGGCACCAGTTCTTCACCTGGGGCGGGTGGAACGGCGGCCTCTACGCGTCGCCCTCGTTCTGCGGCACGCGGCCCGGCGGCGCCATCGCGGCGGCCTGGTCGGTGATGCACCACCTCGGAGAGGCGGGCTACCTGGCGCGCGCGAAGTCGGTGCTCGAGAGCACCGCCATCATGCTGGCCGGCATCAACGCCATTCCCGGGCTGCGGGTGTTCGGCGAGCCGCACATCGGCATCTTCTCGTTCGGCTCCGAGACGCTGAACGTCTACGAGTTGGGCGACGCCATGGACGCGCGGGGCTGGAAGCTCGACCGCCAGATGGACCCGCCGGCCCTGCACTGCATGGTGACGCCCGCCCACGAGAAGGTGCGCGACGTCTTCCTGAAGGACTTGAAGGAGTGCGCCGCCAGCCTCACCGCCGGCCACCCCGCGCCCGAGGGCAGCGCCGCGATGTACGGCATGGTCGGCGCCATCGGCGACCGCACCCAGGTCAACGAGTTCCTGCTCGACTTCCTCGACGGCCTCTTCGAGCGCGTCTGACGCGTCCGTGGGAGTCCTCGCTCTCGCCGCGCTGGTGCTGGTGAGCTTCTTCGTCGAGGCCGTCGCCGGCTTCGGCAGCATGGTCATCGCGCTCACGGTGGGCGCGCTGTTCTCGCCGGTGGACGCGCTGCTGGGCCTGCTGGTGCCGGTCAACCTCGTGTTGTCGGTCTACCTGGTGGCGCGAAACCGCGCGCACGTCGACTGGCGCTTCTTGTGGCGGCGGGTGGTGCCGCTGATGGCGGTGGGCGTCGTCATCGGCACCGCGCTGACGCGGGTGGTGAACCAGGGCATCGCCAAGCCCCTCTTCGCGCTCTTCGTGATGGCGGTGGCCGCTTCACAGCTGCGCCAGGCCCTGGGCAAGGCCTCGCTGACGAGGCCGCTCCACGAGGGCGCGCGGGTGGCCGGGCTGCTCGGCGCGGGCGTCATTCACGGCATCTTCGCCACCGGGGGCCCGCTCACCGTCTACGTCTCGGCGCGCGAGCTGGCCGACAAGCACGCGTTTCGCGCCACCTTGTCGGCGGTGTGGGTGGTGATGAACGCGCTGGTGATGCCCCGGCTGGTGCAGGATGGCGCCGTGACGCTTCACTCTCTGCAGACCAGCGCGCTGCTCTTGTTGCCGCTGGGCGCCGGCATCGTGTTGGGTGAGCGCGTGCACGCGGCGCTCGATGAGCGAAAGTTCCGCGTCGCGGTGGCGGCGCTGCTGCTGGTCGCGGGCGGCGTGCTGCTGGTGGGCTCGTTGACCGCGAAGGCCGGGGCGACGTGACGCTCGCCCTGCAGGTCGCGGCCTATGCGCTGGTGCCGGCGCTGGCGAAGGTCGCGTGCGAGCGCGTGAAGGTGCTCAAGGCGCTGGGGCCGGTGGTGGTCTGCTACGCGGTGGGCATTCTCGCGGCGAACCTGCCCTTCGTCACCGTGGCGCCCGGGCCCGCGATGTCGGTGAACGAGGCGTCGGTCGCGCTCGCGATTCCGCTGCTGCTCTTCTCGACCGAGCTGAAGAAGTGGCTCTCGCTCGGGCCCGGCCTGCTCATCGCCTTCGGGCTGGCCTGCGCCTCGGCCATCGCCGCGGCCACCCTCGCGGGTTTCACCTTTCGTGCCTCGACCGACGAGTGGTGGAAGGTGGCCGGCATGCTGGTGGGCGTCTACGTGGGCGGCACGCCCAACATGAACGCCATCGGCATCGCGCTCGAGACGAAGAGCGAGACGTTCGTGCTGCTCAACGCCGCCGACGTGGTGGTGGGCGGCGCGTGGCTCTTCGTGATGTTGACGGTGGGACAGCGGGTGCTGCTGCGCTTCATGAAGCCGTTCCCGGCCAGCTCGAGCGGCGAGGCCCACGTCGCCGCCGAGGCGCCGAAGCTGTGGTCGGTGAAGACGCTGCCCTCGACGACGACGGCGCTCGCGCTGGCCCTGGCGTGCGTGGTGGCCTCGGCGGGCGTGGCGTTCGGCGCCGCCGGCAAGCTCGACGGCACGGTGGTGATGTTGTCGCTGACGACGCTGGCGCTGGCGCTGTCGCTCGTCGAGAAGGTGCGCAGCCTGGCCACCGCGTCGGTGCTGGGCGAGTACCTGCTGCTCGTCTTCTGCGTCTCGGTCGGCTCCCTCGCCGACGTGAGCAAGCTCTCGGGCGCCAGCGTGCCGCTGCTGCTCTTCGTGGTGATGGTGGTGGGCCTGTCGGTGGTGTTCCACGTCTCGCTCTGCAAGGCCTTCGGCATCGACGTCGACACCACGCTGGTGAGCTCGACCGCGGCGGTCTTCGGGCCGGCCTTCATCCCGCCCGTGGCGGCGGCGCTGAAGAACAAGGCGCTGCTGGCGCCGGGCATCACGCTGGGCCTCGCGGGCCTCGCGCTGGGCACCTACCTGGGCCTCTTCACCGCCTGGGCGCTCCGCAGCCTCGGCGGGTAGCGGCGCCTGGGTGACGGCGCCGCACCAGCAGCCAGAGGAGCGCGAGCGCGCCGGCGACCGGGTCGACCGCGGTGCACCCGCACCCGGAGCCTCCTCGAATCGCGCCGGCGCCGCCGGTACCTCCATCAGGTGAGGCCGCGGCGCCGCCGTCGGTGCCTGCGTCGGGCATCGAAGCGCCTGCGTCGGGCTCGTCCACCGGTTGATAGCGAACGCCGTCGCTGAGCACCTCGGAGGAGGCGCCCGACGCGCCGCGCGCGCGCACGGCGAAGACGTACCGCGCGCCGGGCCTCAGCATGCTCGAGTACCCCACGCGGGTGACGTCAGCGCCCACGGGGATGAAGGGGTTGCCGGGGACCGTCGGGTGTCTCGTCAGCGGCGTTCCACCGGCCGTCAGCAGCGCCCACTCGTAGCCGGTCGCGTTGGGCACCGCGTCCCACTCGGCGGTCAGCACGCCTGGGAGGGTGGACTCGTCGAGGTCTCCCGCGTCGGGGCGGCGCGGGTCGATCTCCCGCACCTCACGCGGCGGGGCGAAGCGCTGGGGCCCGATGCCGTAGAGAAAGCCGTCGGCGGCGGTGACGAGCAGCTCCTGCAGGCCGTCGCCGTCGAGGTCGCCGGTCACCGCCTCGCCCACCGGCGCGCGCAGGTTCAGCGTCCACAGCACCGGCGCGCCCGCGGCGCAGGCGTCGATGGCGTAGAGGAACCCGTCGGTGCTGCCGATGACGACCGCCGACTGCCCCGGCCACAGCGTCTGCAGGGCCGTCGCGTTGCCGAGCGAGCCCGGCAGCACGCCCGCGTCGGCGACCTCGGCCTCGCTCGAGAACCGCTGCCCGCGCGCGAGCACCACGTGGGCGCGCTCCGCGCCGCTCTGCGCGTCGATCAACACCAGCTCGGGAGACTGAAAGCCGGCGTTGGCGATGACGAGGCCGCTCGGGCACGAGAGCGTCGCGGCGAACGCCGAGTAGAAGCGCTGCGGCAGCGTGACGCTCCAGGTCGCGGGCGTCGATGGCGCAGGAGGCGTCGCGAGCGCCACGCCCTCGAGCGCGTGGTAGCTGGCCGCGCCCACCGTGGTGATGGGCCCGGCCTTGCCACGCACCACCACCGGCATGATGGCGTGGGTGGCGGTCGTCGAGCCGTAGAGCCCCCCATCGACCCCTGCGTGCAGCCACAACGCGCCGCGCAGGCTCGCGATCACGTCGTCGGCTCCGTCTCCATCGAGGTCGTCGATGGCGGCGTAGCCCTGCCCGCTCCCGGCGGTGATCATCGGCGTGCTCGCCCACCAGAGCCCCCCCGGCGCCACCGACACCGCGCGCCCGTCACCGGTGCTCGAGTTGAACTGCGTGAGCGCGAACCGAACGCCCGCGTCGCTGAACATCGGCACGGGGTCGGAGGCGGCGGCCCAGCTGGGCTGCCCGGGCACGCGGAACTGCTCCACCAGCTCGGGTGAGCGGCCGACGAGCGCGTCGCCCTCGAGCGCCACCACGAGCTCGCGCGTGCCGTCGCCGTCGAGGTCGAGCGCCACGGGGAAGCTGGCGCCGGGCCAGCTCCACACCTCGTTCGGCTCCGAGACGAGGCTGGCCGCCCGCGCGTCGAGCCGCTTGAGGCGCCCCACCGAGTCGCGAACGATGACCTCGTCGGCGCCCGCGTCGAAGCGCGCCGTAATCGGCACCGGCCCGAGGCCGCGTGGCCCTGAGTAGGCGCCGCCGGTCCGAATGCCCGGCTGCGGCAGCTCGCCGTCCGAGAAGTTGATGGGCTGCAGCGCGGGGTTGATGGCGACGAGGTAGCCGTCGGAGCGCGCGAAGAGCAGGCCCTCGGCAGCGCCCGAGAGGTCGCGGTGCGCCGAGACCCCGCGGAGCCCGACCCCCGCCGGAATCGGCAGCGCGTGCACCACCGCGGGGGCCTCGCCGAGCGACCACAGCTCGAGCGCCTGGTTGCGGAACAGCACCAGGCCCCGGGCCGCGCCGAGCGGGAGCGTCGCCCACTCGATGCCCGTGTTCACCGCGCGGCGCGAGCGCCGGTCCATCATCGGCAGCACCTGGCCCGTCGGGAGCGTGAAGGCCGGCGTCGGGAAGGCGGGCGAGAGCGTCGCGAAGCGGTAGCCGCGCAGCCCGGCCGCCCCGCTCGTCACCAGCGTCGGGCGCTCGGCCGGTGACAGCTGCAGCACCGCCACCACCTGTTCGTCGTCGACGGCCGACCTCACCACGCCGGTCAGCAGCTCGAACACGTACGCGCGGGTGCGGCCGCCTTCGGTGAAGCTCGAGGTGACCTCGGGTGTGCCGTCACCATCGAGGTCGCTGCTCAGCCGGGCGGGGAACGGGTGCCGGTCGGTCGCCAGCTGCGCCACGCCGCGCCTCCACTCCAGCTTCAGCCGCTCGCCCACGGGCCTCGCGCGGTCGAACGTCATCACGAAGAGCGCGCGGGAGTTGATCGACGCGTCGTACGAGTTGTTCGTCGCGGCGACGACGGCCTTGCGGCCTCCGCCCAGCGGCGCCAGCTCGGTGCGCATCACCCCATAGGGAATCGAGAAGCCCAGGTCGTAGCCGGGGTCGGTGGCGCCCGACGCGAGGGCCAGCCCCGTGCGGCCGTCGTACGCGTAGGCTCGGCGAATCGCGAAGGTGAGCACCTCGGGTTGGCCGTCGCCGTCGAGGTCGGCCACGACGTCGGCGGCGCCGCAGTAGTACTCGCGGTTGGCGGGCAGCTCCCACAGGCGCCGGCTGCCGTCGTCGACCTCGGGCCCGAAGCCGCTGGCGAAGTGCCAGGCCATGGCGCGCGGCTTCCCGTTCACGCTGCCGCAGGCGTTGTCGGCCGCGTACAGGTCGTCGAGCCCGTCTCCGTCGAGGTCGGCGAGGCGAACCGCTCCCACCACCGTGCCGAAGGTGCCCGCCGCCATGCGCCAGCGCAGCGCGCCGGTTCGAACGTCGAAGATGCCGAGGAAGGCGCTCTCTCCGGTGACGACGAGCTCCTGCGCGCCGTCGCCGTTCAGGTCGGCCACGTGGACGATGGTCGAGACGGCCAGCGGAGCGGTCTCCCACACCACCGTGTCGTCGGGGCGCTTCGCCACCAGCTTGCCGCCGGCGATGAGCACCACCTCGGAAGAGCCGTCGCCTTCGAGGTCGATCGCCACCTGCTGCTCACCGCCGAGCTCTCCGCCGAGGTACCGCCGCCACGTCACCGTCGGCGTGCGCAGGTCGGCGGGCTCGGTCGTGACGCCCGTTCGTCGGTTGTCCCGCCGCGCCATGGGCCAATCGGCGAAGGCGACGCTGCTGACGAGCACGAGCGCGACGAGGGCAGAACGCATGAGGGCACCACACCCGAGCCACGGCGTCGGCGCAACCGCTGCTCGGCTCCACCCGAGACGGTGAGGGGGGCCGCCCGCGACGACTGCACGTCGCTTCAGTCTGCGCGGGGTCGGCTCGCCTCGATGACGGAGCTCCGTCGGCCCCCGGGCGCATCGGCGGCCCGACCGCCGCCTACCGGGCCGGCGTGAAGACGAAGGGGTACCTCACGACGACGGCGCCTCCGGTCGGCGCTGGAAACCGAAGGCTCGCGACCACGGCCACCACGCACGCCGTCACCTCGGCGTCTGGGAACGCGGGGCCCTCGTCGTTCGCTTCAGCGACCTCTTCCACCGCGCCGCGCGACGTGATGGCGAACGAGACCAGCAGCTTCCCCGCGAGCGTCGGGTTCTTCGTCAGCGCGCGCTCGTAGCAGTGGCGCACCCGGGGCAGGGCGCGTCGCACCGTCGCGGCGAGCAGCTCCCGCGCGAGCGTGCCCGTGACGTTCTCTTCGTCGCCATCGACGGCCGCTGAGGCCGGAGACCAGGCCAGGGCGCGCGCGCGCAAGGTGTCGTCCTGGAGGAGCGGTGAGTCCAGCAGGCCGTCGCGCGTCCACGCGGTGGGGTTGGCGGCTGGCTGGTCGAGTGACGTCAGCACCCGCTCCGCGCACCCATCGGCCGCGGCGCGCCACTGCGAGAGCTCCGGGGGAACCTCGTGGCGCATTCGCCGGGGCCACTGGCGCGGGTGAGACGGCTCCCAGAAGCGCGTCAGCGCCTCGTGCAGGCGGTCGCAGGCCGAGGGGGTGTCGCGCTCCACCTCTTCGAGCGCGGCCGCCAGCCCCCACGCGTCGTGGTCGTCGGTGGCGAAGCGGTAGCGCGTCGAGGGTGGCCGCCAGAAGCCGACGAGGCCGGCCCCGGCCCACGCGAGCAGCGCCATGAGGGTGAAGGTGACGGCGACCACCGTCGGCGCCGCGCCCGCGTCTGCCGAAGACGCCCTCTCGCCATGGCCCTGCACGCGGCTCGGCGTTCGCGCCAGGCGTGCGCCGGCGAGCGCCGCGAGGGCGCCCAACACCACCGGGAGCCCAGAGGCGGCGAAGCCCACCAGCGCGGCGTTGCGCGCCTCGGCGTCGCCAGCCTGGAGGACGCGCTCGGCGGTGACGGAGGAGTCGATGCTCGCGGCGGCCAGGCGGGTCTGCCGCTGTCCGTGCAGCGCGCCGGCGACGCCGGCCCCGGCCGCGCCCAGCCCCACCACCAGGGTCGCCAGCCCGAACAGGAACGCCGAGGCGCTCCGAGAGAGGAACGCGATGACGGCGACGACGCCGAGCAGCAGCCCGAGCGCTCCGAGGGCCACCGCGGCGTACGCGCCCACTCCGCCCTCTCGCAACATCGTCACGACGTGCATCTGGTGCTCCCGCTGCGTTCTGGCTGCGACGACCTGCGCCCGTGAGTCAGGACCTCAGTGACGGGGCGACCGCGAACATCGAAGGCTCCCGGGCCTCCACTTACCAGCGCCCGGGGATGGCCGGGCACTTCGGCGCCCTCACATGCGAAGGTACGGCGCGTGCCCTACCTGACCTCAGGCCTGCTGGCCTTCAAGAAGCCGAACGCGAAGCTGGTGCTCGAGCTCGGCGAGTGGATTCGCGAGCACTCGAGTCCGAGCGTGACGTACCTCGTGCAGCTCGACGGCGGCCGCGCGCTCGCGATGGCGGTGGAGGCGCGCGTCGGGGAAGACCGCGAGAACGGCGAGGTCACCCACTTCGTCGACAAGAAGGTGCTCGGCGACTTCGCGAAGGCCTTCAAGCGCCCGTTCTGGGGTGGCTTCGCCGAAGGCGGCTACAGCAACTCGCAGCTGGCCATCGCCGTCGACGCCAGGGGCAAGGCGCGGTGGCGCTCGCAGTGGCGCTTCGAGTTTCCGGTGAAGGTCGAAGCCAGGGGCCTCTACCCGCTGGCGACGCCCGACGACAACGCGGCGCTGTACGCGGCCGAGCGCGCGAAGAAGGGCTACGGCCTCATCGGCAAGGAGCTGAACGCCGACTTCCACCAGGTCCTCTCCATCGAGCGCGGTGACCCGCTGATGACCGTCTCGTTCCTCGAGCTGACCGAAGAGACGACCGAGCGCGCGCTCACGAAGTGGCTCTCGAGGTACGTGCCCGTGAAAGGCGAACCGAAGCAGCCCGACGCCGACCAGGTCTTCATCGTGCTCGAGGGCAAGCGGGAGCACCCGCAGCAGGACCTTGCCGTGCTGGCGACGATGATGGCCATCGCGTGTCGGCACCGGGAGCTGCCGCTGCCGAAGTTCTCGGCGTTCGGGAACGGCGAGCGAACGACCTGCGCCATCAAGGGCCCGGCCGCCGCCGTGTTGTCGACGATTCTGCAGCGGCGGCCGTTCCTCGACTTCGTCGGTGAGAAGCTCGAGGCGCCGGTGCGCGTGGTGAGCCTGCGCAAGGGCAAGATCGTCGCGTCGAACGGCCGCATGAACGCGCTGGTGCAGGTGCGGGGGGGCGCGCCGCTCGAGGTGCCCGAGTCCATCGAGTGGATGGCCTTCCCCGAGCTGCCGGCCGACGTGTTCGGAGCGCTCGATCGCGCGCTGCACCGCTGGGCAAAGCAGCAGGCCACGCAGGGCGGCGGCCCGCAGGTGATCATGAGCACCGGGTTCGGGCTGTTCGGCTGAGGGCACCGGACCAGGCCCAGCGGCCGCTGCACGAACGTGGAAGCGCGGCTGTTCGCGAGGCGGCCGACCCGGCTCAGACGCTCGTCGGTCTATGGTGCTTCGGCGCGTCCGGCTTCGGGCTTCACCTCGGCCGGTGGGCTGCCGACCCGCCGCCAGTCGATCGGGAAGAGCACTTCCTGGCCTGGCTCGACCTCGTGGGCTGCCAGGGTGGGGACCCAGTTCTTCACTCGACCGCGCAGCGCTTCTCCTTGCAGGGCGTCCAGCCGCGCGGCGGCCGCCTCGAGCGCGGGGCCATTCGGTCTCCAGCGCAGGAGCGGCTGACCCGGAGGTGAGCGGACCGCCTCGGCCCGCACCTGTGGGGTCCCCGGCTCGAAGAAGGCGCGCTCGTAGCGAAGGCCGCCGTGCTCGACGAAGAAGGGCGGCGCGAGCACCAGCGTGTCGAGGTCGGCGAGCTCAGCCAGGAGCGGCGCGGAGGCGCCATAGCAGGCATCGACCACGACCAGCCGCGGCTTGAAGCACGCCAGCAGCGCACCCAGGCGCGCGGCGCTTTGGCCGAGGTAGTCCGGCGGCGAGCCGTGACCTGCCAGCACCACCACGCTCCCTGGCTCGGCCGGGCACGTGAAGCGCTCGACGAGGTGGAAGCGACACCTCCCAGGCGGACAATCGGGGCGAAACGAGGGCGTGCGCTCGGAGAAGAGCACCTCGACCGCTGGCGTCGCCGTGTCGAGCTCGTCTCGCGCCGCGGCGCCGTCCCAGCTCAGGACCCCGCTCGTGCCCAACGCACCTCGCGCGAGCACCGCGCCGTCTGGGCCCACCATGAACGCCCCCCCGGCTCTCGACGCGTACACGACAGGCAGGCGGAACTCCGCCGCGCGCAGCACCACGTGCGCCTCCACCTGGCGGCGCGCCACCTCGCTGCCTGCCTGGTAGGTGTCGCCCGCGAGAATGGCGAGCAGCTCGCCGCCGCCCGCCTGCCCCTCAGCGATGAGGCCGCGCGTCATGTACTCGAAGCAGACGAGGGTGATGACCTTTCGACCTCCCACCTCGAGCAGCGGACCCCCCCGGCCGGGCGTGAAGGCCTTCGAACCCACGCCGAGGAAGGGGCGCTCGGTCACGGGGAAGAGCACGCGCTTGGCCCGAACGCCGGTCACCCGCCCTCCCGGCGCCACCGCGAGGGCGCTGTTCTGCTTCCCCTGCACCAGGCGCGTCGTGGCGCCCACGAGGTGGCTGGCAGACCCCGAGAGGTGACGCACCAGGTCCAGCTCCACGTCTGGCGGCCTCCCCTCGTCGAGCGCCGGCGACTGCGCGACCGCGGTCTCGGGCCACACCAGCAAGCTGTGCCCGGGTGTGATGGTGGGCGGCTCCAGCTCGGAGGTCATGTGCACCACGCCGATGCCCGCGAAGCTGTCGGCCGCCGCCGGTGGGAGCGCCGGCAGCAGGACCAACGCGAGGGCCAGCAGCAGGGCCGGGGCCAGGACTCGAGGCCGGCGCCGAGCCAGGGCTTCCCCGAGGCTGGCGGCGACGAAGAGGCAGGCCAGGAGCGCCGCTCGTGCGCCGAAGTGCCCCACCGCCCGCAGCACCGGCGGCACGGCCACCTGCGTGAAGAGCCACTCGGTGGTCACGTGGGTCGAGAAGGCCTGCAGCGTCTCTCCCAGCGCCCAGGCCACCGGGAGCCACACCCGCACCAGCCCGCGGCCGTGCATCACCAGCGCGCCGGCCCAGAGCGTCAGCAGCAGCGGCGCGGCCTCGACCACCACGAAGCCGACCGCCAGCTTCGCCGCCCGCGCCCCGGCCCCGAAGGTCGCGCTCGTCATCCCGTAGCTCCAGTGGAGCCAGAGCGCGTTCACCACGGCGCAGAAGAGCACCAGGCCGCCGACCGCCCTCAGGCGGCTCGGCGCCGTCGCCAACGCAACGCTCAGCGCGGCGATCGACGCCCACGCCAGCACCCAGAGTGAAGGGGAGAGACCGCTCAACCCCAGCGCGGCGCCGGCCAGCAGGAAGATGAGCGCCGACGCGACGGGCCCTCGCGCCCCGGCTACGGGCACTTGGGGCAAGACGTCTTGCCGAGCTTGTCGCACGCGGCGCAGTCACAGAGATCGCGCATGATGTCGCAGACCGCCGGTGGGTCCGCCGCTGGGCCACCTGACCCGCAGTTGTAGCAACAGATGGGCTGGCGCGCGGCGTTCCGCGTCAAGCAGCTCTGGCAGATGGAATAGGTGAGCGCAAAGCCCCACGCAGAGGCGTCGTTGTAGATGGGCGACTGCTTGAGCAGCTGCACCGCGGCCTTGCCATTGGCGGCCGCCACGCCGTCGACCGTGTAGGTCTTGTCGGGGTTCTGCACGACGGACAGCTTGTCCGTGCCCGCGGCGATGCTCAGCGTGTTGCGGGTCGGGTCGAAGCTGTACACCCGCTCGTTCTCGGAGTCGGTCACCGTGAGCGCCATTCCGCCACCCCGCGCCACGGGTGAGACTTCATTGCGGAGCTTCACCGAGCGGGCGCCCTGCTCGAGCTTCACCTTCGCCTCGTCGGTGTAGACCTCGTCGCCGTCCTCCTCGGTGAAGCGCTGGGCCTCATCCCAGTCGAACTCGTCAACCTCGATTCCCCACTCCGAGTCCCTGAAGAAGTCCTCTTCGCAGGCGGTGAGCAGGGGCGCGAGGAGCGCCAGGGCCGCGGCGAAGGCGACGCGGTGAGAGGAACGACGGGTCATGTGGTGCTCCGGAATCGGGGGTGGGCCACCCTACCGAACGTCGCCGCGCGGCAGTGGGCAGAATGTGCCCCGCGCCCTGATTGGGTGAGGCAAGGTCGGCCTGCCAGGGAGGCAGGTGCAATGAAGCGCGTGGTAGGGCTGCTGCTGATGGGCGCACTGGTTGGCGCGAACGCCCAGGCCGCGCCAAGGCGCGTCGGCGTGCAGGTGCTCTGGCTCGAGGGCGCCTCGGCCGACCAGCAGCGGCTTGACGACTTCTACGAGTGCCTGCTCTCCGCCTCGAACCTCGCAGAGTTCTGGGACGGCGAGCTCGCGTTTCGCTATCGCGGCTCGGTGGTGGTGCGCGCCGACGAGACCCTGACCCTCGCTGGGACGCCCGCCTTCGTGGAGCGCCTGCGCGCCGCCGGGCAGGTGCCCGCCCCCGTCGACGGCGAGCTGCCCGTCTACCTGCTCTACGGCGACGCGCCCATCGGTGAAGGCGCCTGCGGCAGACCGCTCGCGGCCACGGTGGCCGGTCAGCGAGCCGGGGTGGCGCACGTGCGGGTGAACCCGCCTTGCTGGCCCGGCACGGAGCTCCTCCGCAACGAGACCCAGATCGGCATGCACGAGCTGGTGGAGACCGTCGACGCGCTCCTGGGCCACGCCCCCTGTGCCGCCGACGGCGCGTGCGAGGGCCAGCTCGCCTGCGGCGACGCCTGCGCCAACTTCACGGGGCTGCGCTGCCCGGGTGCTCCCGAGCGCACCTTCACCGGCTGCAGCGCGACGCCGGTCGAGGGCTGGGTCGTGCAGAAGGTGGGCCGCGCGGGTCGGGCCACGGCGAACTGCGAACGGTGCTTCGCGTGCGACTTCACCGTGGGCCCGCCGGGGTTGCAGCAACCCACGAGCTGCGGCTGTGGTTGGTCAGAGCGGCAGCTCGGCGTCGCGCTCGTCTGGCTGCTGCGGCGGCGAGCGGGGCGTCGCTCCGTGGAAGCATGCTGACGCAGCAGAAGTCGGCCTCGCCTCTGCTACAACCGGCGCCCGTGAGTCAGGACCTCGCCGACGGAGAGACCGCGCAAGTCAAAGGCTCCGGCGCCTCCATCTACACGCTGAAGAACAACGGCGGCGTCTACTCCTGCACCTGCCCCGCGTGGATGCACCAGGGCATCGGCATCGAGCGCCGCACCTGCAAGCACCTGCGCGCGTACCGGGGAGACGACGCCGAGACGCTCCGCCTGGGCTCATCGCCGCTCTCGGGCCGGCCCGCGCGACCGAGGCCCCCGAAGGCGCCCGGCGACGCGGCCGACGCTGACGACGACGAGGGCCCGCCGATTCTGCTCGCCCACAAGTGGGAGAACGACGTCGACCTCACCGGCTGGTGGATCAGCGAGAAGCTCGACGGCGTGCGCGCCTACTGGGACGGCGAGCGCTTCATCTCGCGCCTGGGCAACGAGTTCTTCGCGCCGAGGTGGTTCACCGAGCAGCTCCCGAAGGTGCCGCTCGACGGCGAGCTGTGGGGCGGGCGAAAGCGCTTCCAGCGCACCGTCGGCATCGTGAAGCGGCAAGACGAGTCGGAGCTGTGGAAGGAGCTCAAGTACGTCGTCTTCGACGCGCCCAGGCACGGCGGCGTCTTCGAGGAGCGCGTGGCCTTCATCGACCAGACGCTCACCGCGCTGAAGACCCAATGGCTCGAGGCCTGCGCGCACGTCGTCTGCGAGGGCGTCGAGCACCTGCAGCGGGAGCTGTCGCGCGTCGAGGGCCTGGGCGGAGAGGGGCTGATGGTGCGCCAGCCGCGCTCCCGCTACGAGGCGGGCCGCTCGAGCACGCTGCTGAAGGTGAAGAGCTTTCACGACACCGAGGCGCGGGTGCTCGAGCACGTGCCTGGCCTCGGCAGACACGCCGGGCGGCTCGGCGCGCTGCTGGTCGAGCTGCCTGACGGCACCCGCTTCAACGTCGGCACCGGCTTCAGCGACGCCGAGCGCGAGAACCCGCCGAAGGTCGGCGCCGTCATCACCTTCCGCTACCAGGAGCTGTCGAACACCGGCGTGCCGCGCTTCCCCAGCTACGTCGGCGAGCGCATCGACGGCCGCTTCCCCGTCTCGACGTCGCCCGGCGCGAACGTGCGCCGCGTCGAGGCCATCACCTCGAAACCCATGTCCGTGCCTGCTGCTCCACCACCCACCCCGAGAGGACCCATGCCCCTTCGCCGCTTCGAGATGACCGATGGTGACACCCGCTACTTCTGGGAGGTGGAGACGACCGGCTCCAAGCAGAAGGTCCGCTTCGGCACCTTCGAAGAGAAAGAGAAGCTCTTCGAAGACGACGCCGAGGCGCGCGAGAACGCCGAGAAGAAGATCGCCGAGAAGGTGGCCAAGGGCTTCAAGGAGGTCGGCGCGCCGACGGCGGCGGTGAAGAAGAAGAGCCCGTTCGACGACGAGGACGGAGACGCTCCCGCGCCGGCGAAGAGCGCGCCCGTCGCCGCGCCGGTCGCGCCCGTGGCCGCCGCGCCCGCGCCTTCCTCCGCCAGCGGCAAGTCGTCGAAGTCGAACGAAGCCGGCGCGCGCTACTTCGAGTTCGTCGAGGGCGGCTCGGCGAAGTTCTGGGAGATTCGCGTCGAGGGCAGCACCTTCTTCACCCGCTACGGGAAGATCGGCACCGACGGCCAGGTGACCCAGAAGGACTACGACAGCGACGCGAAGGCGCAGGCCGAGGCCGCCAAGCTCATCAGCGAGAAGACGCGCAAGGGCTACGCCGAGAAGTGAGGCGCCCGCCACGCTCCCGAACGCCTTGGATGTTTGACGACGCGCGCTCGACCTGCGGGCGCGAGGCCGCACACGCCCTCCATGAGTCGTCGTCACGTCGTCTTCGTCCTGGCGCTCCTGCTCGTCGCGTGTGGTCCCAACGAGGTGGTCGCGCGGAGGCCTGGCGCGCGCGCGCCGTAGCGGCCACTGCCGGTTGTTGTGTCGAGGACCACCTCGCTGGCCTAACCTCCGCCCGCTTTTGACCGGAGGGGTTCATGGCGGAGCGACCTGACATCACGCTCGAGGACTTGAAGACGCTGGCCCGCGGCCAGGCGCCAGACCTCGCGCAGGCCATCATCCACTTCGCCGCCCAGCCCCAGCCGGTGCCCGAGGCGGTGCCAGAGGGCGCGCTGCTGCCCGAGGCCTTCGAGGCGCTGCTCAGAGAGGCGCAGCGCGAGCCGCGAGAGGCGCAGCGCCGCATGAAGGTGGCGCTGTTGTGGCGGCGCTACCTCACCCAGGCCGAGCCGGCGCCGGGCGGCAAGTACCTGCTGGCCGACTTCCTCACCGAGCTCTACCAGTCGGTCGCCGAGCCCACCCGCGCGGCGCCGCTCGAGCTGGTGCGCACCGCGCCGCTCGACCGCGGCCTCTGGGGCGGGCTCAAGCGCATCTACAAGCTGGCCGAGGAGCGGCAAGACGCGCTCTTCTTCGGCGCGCTGCTGGCGCGCTTCGACGCCAGCGAGTCCACCAACGCCGTCACCCGCGGCACCATCGTCTACCTGCAGCGCCGCGGTTGGCGGTACCTCAATCACCTCTCCTTCGCCGTGCCCGAGCTGTACCCCGTCTTCGCGGGCGCCACCCTCGCCGAGCTGCCCGCGGGGGCTTCGTTGTGGCGGGGCGTGGCCTGCAACAACGCCATCGGCGCGCGCGACGAGCGCTACGAGAACGCCTGGAAGCTCAACGCCGACCCCCTGATGCTGCTGCTCGAGTCGGCCCAGCACAACGACGTCGCGAAGTTCGCCATCGACAAGCTGAAGAAGCACTTCCCGGCGCAGCTGCGGCAGACCAACCCGGCGTGGCTCCAGCGCCTCGCGCAGCGGCCCATCGCCGCGGTGCACGAGCTGCTCGTCGAGCTCCTCACCACCACGCCCGAGCTGCACCCCGCGAAGCTCGAGGGCCTGGGGCTCAAGCCGACGGTGCTGCTGCTGTTGCTCTCGCCCTCGCCCGCCGCGCGCAAGTTCGCCATCGAGTACGCCCGCGCGCACGCCAGCGACCTGCCGGCCGAGGCGGTCGTCGACTACGCGCTCCGTGGCCAGGCCGACACCCGGCAGTGGGCCCTCTCGGTGCTCGAGGCGCGCAACGCGAAGGCCATCGGCCTGCCGCTCTTCTCGAAGCTGCTCGGAGAGCAGGGCACCTCGGCCTGGGCCGCCGCGCGCCTCGAAGCGCACTTCGACCGCGCCGACCTCACCGACGCCTTCTTCGTCGAGCTCGTCTTCGGCGCGAACCCGCAGCGTGAGTGGGCGCGCAAGTACCTCGCCGAGCGCGTGAAGGTGAGCGAGCAGCTGGCCGCCTTCATCAAGGCCCTCTTCGCCGACCCACGCCGCAACGACGCCTCGCAGCTCAACGTGCTGTTGCGCTTCACCCGGCAGCTGGCGACGCTGGTCGCGCCCGAGCACCTCGGGGCCCCGTGGCTGTTGTCGCTCCTCGCCGAGCCGGCCTTCGCGCCCCTGGCCTCAGAGGCGCTGCGCCGGGCCAGGAGCCTGCCCGGCCTCGACGTCGAAGCGGTGAAGGGCTTCGTCTTCAACCGCGCCACCCGTGAGCTCGCGCTCCACCTGCTCTCGACGCACGCCACCTTCCAGAGCATCGGCCTGCCGTGGCTGCTCGCGCTCGCGCGCCGCACCGACCCGACCTTGTCCGGGTTCGCCACCCGCCTGCTGCTCGGGCAGGTCGACCCACGCGACTTCGGAGAAGGAGACGTCGAGCGCGGCGTGAAGCGGCTGCTCGAGCTGGCCACCGGCGCGAAGGAGCCCGACCCGGTGCGGGTGTTCGCCCAGACGTACCTGCGCTGCCACCACCCGACGGTGGGGCCGCTCCAGCCCGAGGCCATCGCGCACGCCCTCACCCCGAAGCTGACGCTCGCCCACTACCTGCCCGAGCCCTTCTGGAAGGCGCTGTTCGACGCGCGCGCCGACGTGCGCCGCTTCGCCGTCACCATCACCCGCGCCGACCTGCGCCGCTGGGGCTACCACCTGCGCGTCTACGAGCTGGCCGACAGCGAGCACAAAGAGGTGCGCAACCTCTGCCTCAACGCGCTCGAGAACGCCGGCGCGCCCACCGCGGACCCTGCCTGCACCCTGACGGTGGAGGAGCTCGACCCCGCGCACGTCTTCCGCCTCACCGAGAGCCGCATTCGCCAGAGCCGCGAGGTCGCGATGGAGCTCATCGCGCGCCACTACGGGCGCCTCGGCGGCCCCGAGCGCCTCGCGTGGTTGATGGAGAGCGCCGACCGCTCCGTGCGCACCATGGCCGTGCGCATGCTGTGGGAGCGCCACCGCCCCTCGTCGCTCCCCGAGGGGTGGAGGCCGCGCGGGCCCGCGAAGCTGCCAGAGTCGGCGGGCCGCTTCTCGAACGTCGCCGTGCTGCAGGAGTTCCTGCGCACCTTGCTGTTCGGCTTGCCGCCGGGCCGCGCGGCCGAAGCGCGAGAAGGCGACCTGCCCCAGCGCCACTCGAGCGCCCAGGCCGCCAAGCGCCGCGCCCTCGAGGCCGCGCGCGCGCTGGCGGTGGAGGACGAAGGCTTCGCCCGCGCCGTCAGCCCGTTGTTCCTCGAGTTCTCCGGCAGCATCGCGCGCGGTGAGTGGCAGGCCTGTCTGGCCGCGCTCGCCACCGTGAAGGTCGCCCACCCCCACCTCGACGTCGGCCTGCAGCTGAAGGCCTGAGGCACGCTTCCATGGCCCACCACACCATCGGTCACCTCGAGCAGGTCAAGGCGCTCGCCGCCACCGGCAGGACGCTCGCCATCGGCGGCACCCGGCTCTCGGGCGCGTCGGCCGTCACCCTCTTCGACGCCGGCACCCGCAAGGTGCTGCGGCAGCTCCCCCTCGCCACCAACGCGCTGGCGCTGGCCTTCTCGGGCCCGAAGCTGGTCGTCGGCGGCGCCGATGGAAAGCTGCACCGCTTCGACTTCGCCACGGGCGAAGGGCAGGGCAGCGTCGAGGCGCACGCCGGCGGCGTCACGGCCCTCGCCTCGTCGGGCGCGCTGGTCGCCTCCACCGGCGTCGATGGGCGCGTGGTGGTGTGGGCCGACGGCGCGAAGCAGCACGAGTTCCAGGCCAGGGGCGTGCAGCGCGCGGTGGCGCTCGACGCGCTCTCGGGCCGCGTCGCAGCGGCAGGCGATGACGGCGTGGTGCGCGTCTTCACCTTCGCGACGAAGGCCGTGCGCGAGATGGAGGGCCACCGGGGCGCGGTGACGGCGCTCGCCTTCACGCCGCGTGACGGGCGCCTCGCGTCGACCGGCGACGATGGCGCCACGCGCCTCTGGTACCTCGAGGGCGCCGTGGAGTGTGAGGTGCGCGGCGAAGGCGACACCGGCCACGCGGGCGGCGCCACCGCCTTCACCTTCCTGCCCGTGCCGAAGGCCGACGCGAAGGACGCGAGCGATCGGCTGATGTCCACCGGCCACGACGCGAAGGTGCGCACCACCCGCCTCGACGACAAGAAGCGCAGCAAGACGTTCGAGGCCGACGGCGTGCAGCGCGCCATCGCCGTCGTCGAGAGCGACCCGCGCAAGGCGCTCTGCGAGGTGGTGGTGGGTGGCGACCGCCGCACGCTCACCTTCATCACCGTGGCCGTTGACGGACAGTTGGTCGAGGCGACCGACGTCGGGCTCGACTTCTTCGCCGTCACCGCCGCGCAGCTGAAGTCGGCCCAGCGCGCCGCGAAAGAGGCGCTCGCGCGCGACCTGCCCAGAGTCGCCGAGGGTGAAGTCGTTCCGCTGCTGCAGACCCTCGCCGGCGACAAAGACGCGCCGGTGCGGCTGGCCCTGGCGAAGGCGCTCGGCGCCGGCCCGAGGAAAGACGCGCGCCGGCTCCTGCGTGGGTTGGTGCGAGACTCCGACGCGGCGGTCGCGCTGGCGGCGCTCGAGGCGCTGTCGAAGACCGAGGACCAGCCGTTCGCCGCGTGGCGTGAGGGCGTGCGCGCGTCGGCCCCGTCGGTGCGCGTCGCGGCCCTCAAGGCCCTGGCGCCGCTGTACCCGGCCGTGCCGCTGGTGCCCGCGCTGCTGGCGGGCGCGCTGAGAGACGCCGACCCCAACGTTCGCCTCGCGGGCCTCGATGCGTTGCAGGCCGTCTTCCCCGAGGGCGTCGAGGCCCTCGCCCTGGGCTTCGAGAAGGGCTCCCCCGACGTGCGCGCCGAGGTGCTGGTGCGCGCGCTGCTGACGTCGAAGCTGCCGCAGCTCCAGTCCATCTCGGGCCGCGCGCTCGACGATGACGCGGTGCTGGTGCGGCAGGTGGCCTTCGTGGTGCGCGTGCTGGAGCGCCCCGCGGTGGCCGCGCTGCTCGAGAAGATGCTCGAGCTGCCCGAGGTCTATCGCCGCGCCAACGGCGGGAAGGACCCGAACGCCGAGCAGCTCGCGGCCCTGCGCACGAAGCTCGGCCTCGCCAACGCCTCGAAGGAGCTCACCCAGGACGACCTCACGCCGCTGCTGGTGGCGATGTCGGCGCGGGCCACCGACGTCGCCAGCCGGGGCGCCGCGGGCCTGCTCTTCGCGGCGGGCGACGTGCGCGCGGTGTCGGCGCTGCTCCAGCTCTCGCGCGAGGAGCCCGCCGCCCACCGCGTCTGGGTGGTGCAGACGCTCGCGCAGCTCTCGGACCCCCGCGCGCGCCAGCGCCTGGCCTCGATGGTGGACGACGCCGAGGCCCCGGTGCGCGCGGCCGCCGCCGACGCGCTGACGAAGCGAAAGGACGAGGCGCACCCGCTCGAGTTCACCGGCGTCTTGCTGCGCAGCGCCTTCGAAGACATGCGCAAGCGCGGGCTCTCGCGCCTCGTCGGGCTCGCCGCGGCCGCGCGCACCGAAGAGGCCGAGACGCTCCTGGGCCACGCGCTGGAAGACGAGGCCGCCGCCGTGCGCGCCGAGGCCTTCAAGACGTTGTGGGCCTGGCACGACAAAGACGCCGCTGGCGCCATCGACCGGGCGCTGCAGGCCCGCTTCGCCGACCTGCGCCTGGCTGCCGTGCGGCAGCTCTCGCTCATCGCGAAGGTGCCGAGCGACGACGACCAGCCCGCCCCCAAGGGCACGCCGGCCTGGGTGCTCGAGCGCCTCGAGAAGGCCGTCCTCGACCGTGACGCGGCCGTCGGCGAGGCCGCCCTCGTCGCGCTCGCGCGGCTGCTGGGTCGAGGCGCGGCCAGCCCCTGGCTCAAGGGCCTCGAGGCCGAAGCGGCGGCGACCCGGGTGTTGGCCGCCCGGCGCGCTGCGGTGCTCTCAGGCAAGCCCGAAGCCGAGGCGCTGCGCTCTCCGCTGGTGAAGGCGCTGGCCGACCTCTCCATCCCGGTTCGCCTCGCCGCGCTCGAGAGCGCCGACGCGCTGGTGAAGGACGACACCGGCCCGCTGACGGCGGGGCTCCTCTCTGACGCGCTCGAGGTTCGGGTGCGCGCGGCCGAGCTGCTCGCGAAGCGGGGCGACGAGGTCATCGTCGAGCCGATGCGCGGCTTCGTGCTCGACGCAGAGCTGAAGCTCCGGCACCCGCCCGCGTTCCTCGAGCCGCTGCGCGCGCGCGCCACGGGCGCCCTCGCCACGCTGGGCAGCGCCCGCACCGCCGCGCTCTTCGCCGACCCGCTCCTGAAGGACGAGAACCCGGCCGTCCGCGAGCAGGCGGCGCGAGGCCTGTGCAACGCCGGCGCCGAAGGCCTGCTGCTCGACGCCCTCAGCCACGCCGACGTCGCGGTGCGCAGCTGGGCCGCCGAGGGGCTCGCGAGGCTCGGAGACGACCGCGGCCTCGCGGTGCTCACCGGCACGCTGAAGGACTCGCACCTGCCGATTCGTGAAGGCGCGCTGCGGGCGCTGGTGGCGCTCGGCTCGGCGGGAGACAACGCCCTCTTCCTCGGGCTCGACGACGCCGACGACTACCTGTCTGACACCTTCTTCGCGACGCTGCTGGCGCGTGACCTGCGCGCGGCCCGCGAAGGCCATGAGCCCGAGCTGCTGACGGCCGCGCTCTCGGCCCGCCGCGCCGACGTGCGCTACGCCGCGGCCCGGGCCCTCGAGCTCCGCGCCGACGTCGGCGCGTACACCGAGCTCCTCCTCGAGGCGGTGAGCCCCGCGAAGCCCGAGAAGGCCGGCGACATGAAGGACTGGCCGGAGGAGGGCGAGCGGGAGCGCGCGGCCATGCGCCTGGTGCAGCTGCTGAGCGCCGACACGCCCCAGGCCCGGTACCTCGCCGGCCAGACGCTGCTGCTGCGCCGCAAGCCGCTCGAGTTCTTCGCCGAGGTCAAGCGCGTGGTGGCCCTGCGCCCGGCGGCCGAGACGGTGGTGCCCGACACCAACCAACGTGGGCGCGCCAGCACCGACGCGGTCGCGCGGAAGGACTGGCTGCGCAAGCTCTTCGCCGGCGCCGCGACGAAGGTGGCCTCGCCCAACGAGAAGGAGCTCGAGGTGCGCCGGTGGATTGCGTTCGGCGCCTACGTCGGGCTGCTGCGGCTCTCGAGCCCCGACGAGACGGTGCGCCGGGTGCGCCGTGACTGCGTCGACCGCATGACCGAGCTGGCCTCGGCCGGCAGCCCCAAGCCAGCGTCCGTCGTGCCCGCCCTGGTGCGCGCGCTCGACGACGAAGACGGCCTGGTGCGCAAGAAGGCGATGGCGGGCCTGACGAAGCTGCTCGCCGCCACGCCCGACGTCGCGGTCCGCCACGCGCTCTCGTCGTCCTCCGCCGACGTGGGCCTGCTCGCGCTCGAGCAGCTCAACGCGCGAGGCCCGACGGCGCGGCCCTGGTTCGTCGAGGCGCTCGCCTCCAACGTGCCCGAGGTGCGGCAGCACGCCTTCGTGTTGCTGGAGCGCGCCGATGGGCCCGGCTCCCTCGACGCCTTGATGGCGGCGCTCGGTAGCCCCCACGCCGACCTGCGCCTGGGCGTGCTGCAGAAGCTCGCCGCCAGCCGTGACGCGCGCGTGGTGCCCGCGCTGCGCAAGGCCCTCGAGAGCGACCGCGAAGACGTGCGCCTGCTGGCCGCGCAGCTGCTCGCCGAGCGCAGAGACGACAGCGCCGTGCCGGTGCTGGCCAGCTTCCTGGTGGTCGACGGCCCGCTCCTCGACGCCGCGCGCGTGGCGCTCTCGACCTGCGCCACCGACGCGGCCGCGCTCGCACTGGTGAACCACCTGCAGGAGCTGGCGGCGATGCCGACCGCCTCCGAGCCGACGAAGTCCGCGCCGGCTGCGAAGCCCGCGGGCCCGCGGCTCGACGCCGACCTCGAGGCGATGCTTCGCGCCAACCGCAAGGGCGAGGCCATCGCGCTGTACCGGTCGCGCTCCGGGCTGGGCTTGAAAGAGGCGAAGGACGCCATCGACGCCTGGAGCGAGCCCGCCGCGGCCGCGACCGACTCGGCGGGCGTGCCTTCCACCAGCGGCCTCAAGCGTGACGCCATCGGCGCGCTCGCCGGCACCCGTCGCCCCATCGCGCTCGAGCCGCTGCTGGCGTTCTTCGACGACCCGGCCGCCGACGTGCGCCTGGCCGCCTTGTCGGGCGCGCTGCTCCTCACCAACCACCGCCGGCCGCCGGTGAAGGGCGCCCCGTCGAAGGCGCACCTCGCCGACGAGAAGCGGGCGCCGCGAAACGGCCCTGGCGTGCTGCAGACGATTCGGGCCGCGGTCCGCGCGAAGGACGCGGCGCTGCGGTGCGCAGGCGCGCGCGAGGCCGACGTCGGCGCCGAGCCGGAGTACGGGCCGCTGCTGGCCTCGCTCTTCGCCGACCGCGACGTCGCCACGCGGGTACAGGCGGTGACGAGCTACGCCGCGAGGGTCGAGAAGCACGACGCCCCGCAGGCGCCGCTCGAGCAGGTGCTGGCGCAGGGCAACCGGGAGCTGATGCTGGCCGCCGCGGAGGGGCTGGCGATGAAGCAGCACCCCGCGTCGCTGCGGCCGCTGCTGCTCTTCGTGCGCGCCGGTGAAGTCGAGGAGCAGGCCCGCGCGGTGCTCGCGCTCGGCGCCTCGGGTCAGCTCCGCGCGCTCGAGGAGCTCGAGCTGCTCGCCGCGGGCGGAACGGAAGAGGCGCCGACGCCGCCGTTGGTGCGAGGCGCGGCCATCGAGGCCCTCGGGCGGCTCTTCAAGGCGCTCACCGAGGCCGAGGTCCGCAAGCGCGTCATCGAGTTCATCGAGGCCGCGTCCCTCGAAGGCGAGTTCCGCCTCGCCGGCGTGCGTTCGCTGCGATGGGTGGGCGACGACCGCGCGCTCGGCAAGCTGCAGTTGATCGCCGGCGACGCCGGCGACTTCGACTTCGAGGTGCGCAAGGAGGCCACGCGGGCCCTGGGCGCGCTGGCCGACCCGTCGAGCGAGGCGGTGCTCGCGCGGGGCCTCAAGGTGCACCAGCTCGCCGAGACGTCCCTGCAGGCGCTCGAGGCGTGCTTCCCCAGCGATCCGCTCCGCGTCGCCTTGAGCGCGGCGTCGAGTGAGCTGCCCGCCATCTCGGGCCCGGCGCTCGCGTACCTGCTGGCCGAGGCCGAGCCGGGGCCGCTCCTGGAGCGCCTGGCGAACCCGCGGCTGCAGCCGGCGCTGCGCGCGAAGGTGAAGTTCGGCCTCGGGCGGCGCGCGACGTTGCCGACCGACGCGCTGGTGAAGTTCACCGCCTCCGACTTCCCCTCGGTGCGCGAAGACATGGCGTGGTTGATGGCGCGTCACGCGCTCGCCGGCGCTGCGCTGCCGCCAGGAGAGCAGAGCCAACGCGCGCAGGCGCTGGTGGCGGCCGCGACGTCGACGGCCACGCGCTGGGCCAGGAGCGTCGGCACCGACAAGGTGGCCGAAGAGAGCGCCTTCTTGCGGCTCCTCTGGGCGGCGACGCTCCACGAGGCGCGGCAGGTGCAGGAGCTCGCGGCGAAGTCGCTGGCGGGCGCGTCTCCGGCGCCGGCGAGCGTGCGGGCCGAGGCGGCGCGCGTGCTGGTGCACGCCGGCGTGGGCGCGGCGCCGGTGCTGGCGAAGGCCTCGGGCGACGTCGACGGTGGTGTTCGTCGCGCTGCCGTGTCGGCGCTCATCGCCTCGTCGGTGCCGCAGGCCGTCGCGCTGCTCGAGAGCAGCAAGCCGCTCGACAGCCTGGCCTTCGACGCGCTCCGGGCCGACGCGCTGATGCTGGCCACCGAGGCCGGCCGCGCGGTGATGCTGCCCAAGCTCATCGGCGCGAGGGTGCCGACCGCGTTGATGACGCAGGCCGAGTCGGGCTCGAGCGAGGCCGTGCAGCGCGCCGCGCTGATGGCGCTGGGCCGCATGGGCGGCGAAGACGTCACCGCCTTCCTCGCGAAGCTCGCCTTCAGCGCGGGCGGCGGCGACGGCGACGACGATGAAGACGACGGGGGCGACGACGAGGAGGAGCTCGACGACGACGACGGCGACGACGGCGACTCGGATGATGACGAGGACGACGGCCCCAGCCCCGACGTCTCGATGCCCGGCGCGCGCCGCTTCGAGTTCGAAGAGGATGACAGCTCGAAGTTCTGGGAGGTGATGGTCGTCGACACCACCACCACGGTGCGCTTCGGGAAGATCGGCTCGGCGGGCCAGAAGAAGCCCAAGAAGCTCGCCACGCCCGAGGCCGCGCAGAAAGAGATGGAGAAGCTCATCAAGGAGAAGACGGGCAAGGGCTACTCCGAGGTGAAGCCGCGAGGGGTCAAGCCACCGAAGGCCGTCGAGGCGCCGAAGCCTCCGGAGCCCAAGGCCGCGCCGCCTCCCCCGAAGCTCGAGGCCCCCTGGGGCACGCCTGCGTTGCGTGAGGCCGCCTTCCGGGCCCTGCGGCGCGCCCAGCGCACCACCCTGCGCCGGCAGAACGCGCCGAAGTGGTTCACCGCCGAGCAGCTCGCCCAGCTCGCGTCAGACCCGGCGCTCGCCGAGGCCATGATGCCCGCCGCGCCCCAGAAGCCGGCCCGCCGCGGAGGCGATGACGACGACGATGACGGTGACGACGACTCGTACGCCGACGACGACGGAGACGACGAGGACTACGACGATGACGAATGACCTGGTCGCGCCGTTCGCGGTCGAAGGAGCTGACACATGAGCGCCGTTCGTGACGTGAAGGTGCAGTACGCCGCGCCCAGCGCGCTGAAGGCCGGAGACGGCAGGGCCGAGGTGACGCTCGGCGTCGATGGCTCCCGCGGGCCGGTGGGGCTACGCGGCACCGTCAAGGCGCCCGCGTTGTTCCGTGACGCGTTGATGACGGCCTTCGACGTGCTGGGCAGCGACCTCCGCTACAAGCGCAAGGACCTCGCCACCTACCTCGCCTACCTCACCAAGCAGGGGAAGAAGGCGAACAAGGAGATCTGGGAGGCGCAGAAGAAGTTCCTCGAGCAGCAGCTGGGCAACGAGGAGCAGCCGCGGCACGTCCTCGAGCCGGTGCTGACGGTCACCCCCGATGAGCTCTCGCTCGAGGTCTTCTCGCGTGACGAGTCGAGCTACGCGCGCCTGGCGCTCCCGTCGTCGCTCTTCGAGGGCCGCGAGGTGGCGCACGGCACCGCGACGCTGTCGCTCGACGAGGCCTTCATCGCCCGCTTCGAGCGCCTGCGCAGCTGGCAGCCGGTGTCGCTCGAGGTGACGAGCCGGGGCGACGCGCCCGCGGCCCAGACGAAGCAGGTGCCCTGGGCCTGGCTGCGCAACTTCGTGCAGGTGCAGTCGGCGGCGACGCTGCCGGCGGTGGTGGCCGAGCTCGCGCCCATCGACCTCTACAACCTGCTCTTCGTGTTGCGCACGAGGGCCGCGAAGAAGCCGCCCAGGGGGCTGCGCTTCGAGCTGGTGCCGGGCGCGCAGCCGCGCATCGTCATCGAGCCGTTCGAGACGGTGCTCGAGTGTCACGGCGCGCCATGGGCGGGCAAGACGCCGCGGGTGGTGCGCCTGTTCGGCCGCCAGCGCCTGCTCTCGCTCGCGCGCGCGCTGCCTCACGTGAAGTCGGCGAAGGTGCACCTCTTCGGCGCCGGGCTGCCCGTCTTCTGGGCGCTCGACTTCGGCGCCGACAAGGGCAGCTTGACGGTGGGGTACACCGGGTGGACGGACTCGGGCTGGTCGAGCGCGTCGGCCTTCGACGCGTTGATGCCGGGGGCGAGCGCGGAGACCCTGGCCGACAAGGCGCACGGCACGCTGCTGACGCGCGGGCCCTCCGCCTTCGACGAGCTGGTGAAGGCGCTCGGCGCGCCCGCGAAGGAGGTGCGGGCGGCGCTGCAGCTCGAGTGTCTGCGCGGGCGCGTGGTGTTCGACCTGGTGAAGAGCCAGTACCGGCCGCGGCAGCTGCTCGACACGCCCATCGACGTCTCGCTCATCCGGTTCGGCGGCGAGCGCGAGAAGCTGGCGCACCGGCTGCTCGAGGGCGCGGGCGCCGTTCGGCTCACGAAGGTGCACGACCTCGGCAGCGAAGGCACCGAGCTGTCGGGCGAGGTGGAGGACCTCGAGGCCCGCCGCACCTTCACGCCCGGCTTCACCCTCGACCCCGAAGGCCGGGTGCGCGGGGCGAGCTGCACCTGCCTGCACTTCAAGCGCTCGGGCACCCGCGAGGGCCCGTGCGAGCACCTGCTGGCGCTGCGGCTGTTCCACCAGCGCCGGCAGCTCCACGACGAGGCCGCGCGCCTGACGCCCGAGGGCCGCGCCCTCATTCGCGCCGAGACGCGCACCTACGTTCGCCGCGAGGGCACCAGCGAGCTCGTGTACCGGGTGTCGCTCGACGACAAGCTGGTTCGGGTGGTGTGGGGGCCGCGACATCAAGAGGCCCGCCAGCAGCGCACCTGGTTCGACTCCGACGCCCAGGCCCGCGACGCCTACTTCGCGCGCCTCGACGGCCTCACCCGGGACGGCTTCATCGACGCCGACGCGCAGCTCGGCTGAAGAAAGACTTCACTCACCGGGCCGCCGTCGTTTTAGAACGGCGGTCCCTTCAAGGAGCGACCCACAGCGACCAACCGAACGTCACGTCAATGAGCGGGGTGTCGAGATCTTCAGCCTTCGCGCTTCAGTGCGCAGGAGCGGCGTTGCGCCGCTCTGGAGAATCGTCCGACATCCATCGCTAGGTAGCCTGTTCTTGGCTCTCCTCGGCAGAGGGGCATCCTCCGCGTGGGAGAGCTGAGACAACTGCGCGAACGCAGTTTCTCCCACGCGGAGGATGCCCCTCTGCCGGGAGAGCCGGTGAGGCTACCGAGCCCCAGGAGAGAAGGTGGTGCTTTCGGCGCCCCACTCACTGACGTGACCTCGAGGGGAACCGACGCGGGTCGAGCAGGAGGGCAGTCGTGACCAACCGAATCGACGACCACGTCTTCGCCGCGCCGCCGGTGCTGACGACGCGCGCGCCACCGCGGGTGAAGTTGACCGCGGCCGAGCGGGCCGAGCGCGAGCGGCAGCGCACCGCCGCCGAGGCGCGCTGGCTCGAGATTGAGGCCAAAGGCGGGGTGGACGGCTGGGTGCGCGCGAAGCTCATCGAGGCCGGGCACCACCCCGACGTCGCGGGGCCGGCGTCGGAGGACGAGAAGAAGACCTTCAAGGAGAAGAAGACGGCGGAGCGCGCCGAGCGCAAGGCGCTGCGGGCGCTGGCCAACGAGGCGCGGCGCTTCGGCACCGTCGGCTTCCTCGGCAACACGGTGCACTGGGACGACCTGAAGGGCCCCGACGACTTCGACCTCAAGGACCGCGCCGCGCGGGCCGAGCGCAACGGCCTGCCGCCGTGGGAGACGGCCACCGAGCTCGCCGCCGCGATGGACCTGTCGCTGTCGGAGCTGCGCTGGCTCACCTTTCACCGCGAGGTGTCCACCAGCACGCACTACCACTCGTGGAAGGTGCCCAAGCGCAGCGGCGGTGAGCGCACCATCACCGCGCCGCTGCCGAAGCTGAAGGCGCTCCAGCGGTGGGCGCTCGAGCACTACTTCGAGAAGCTGCCGGTGCACGCGGCGGCCCACGGCTTCCTCCCGGCGCGGAGCGTGCTGACGAACGCGCTCGCCCACGTCGGCGCCGACGTGGTGGTGAAGCTCGACGTGAAGGACTTCTTCCCCACGGTGAGCTGGAAGCGGGTGAAGGGCCTGCTGCGCAAGGCCGGCGCCACCGAGCAGGTGGCCACCCTCCTGGCGCTGCTGTGCACCGAGGCGCCGCGGCAGTTGATCGAGTTCCGCGAGCAGACCCTGCACGTCGCGACGGGCCCGCGCGTGTTGCCGCAGGGCGCTCCCACCTCGCCGGCCATCACCAACGCGCTGTGCCTGCGGCTCGACCAGCGGCTGTCGGCGCTGGCCCGCGCGCTGGGGTGCACGTACACGCGCTACGCCGACGACCTGACGTTCTCGTTCAAGAAGACGCCCGAGCGAAAGCGCCTCGCGCTCGGCATCCTCGTCGAGACGACGAAGGACATCTTGAAGAGCGAGGGCTTCGCGCTGCACGCGAAGAAGACGCAGGTGCTGCGGCGTGGCGCGGCCCAGCGGGTGACGGGCTTGACCGTCAACGAGGCGGGCCCTCAGGTGGCGAAGGCGCGCGTGGCCCGTGACGTGGTGCGGAGGCTGCGCGCCGCCATTCACAACCGCGCGAAGGGCAAGCCGTACCGTGAGGGCGAGTCGCACGCGCACCTGCAGGGCCTGGCGGCGTGGGTCTTCATGAGCGACCCGAAGCGGGGCGCCCAGCTGCTCGAGCAGGTGGCGAAGCTCCCGCAGTGAGGGCCTGCACGCTTGCTGCCAATGCGTGGGTGCGTCAGCTCGGGTCCAGGGTGATGCCGGCGTAGAGCTCGTCAACCAGGAAGCTCAGCGCCGGTTCGGCGAGCGTGACGCGTTCGCCAGCGGCCACCTGAGGCCCACTGGGCTCGCCTCTCGACCACCGTCACGCGCCGCTCCCGGTGAGAGACGAAGAGGACGGCCTTCACCGAAGGCAGGCGTTGGTAGTGCTCGAGTTTCTCACCCCGGTCGTACTGCTCGGTCGAGCGGCTGGTCACCTCGACGATGACGGTCGGGTTGATGAGCGCGTTGGCGTCGATTCGTGAAGACTGGCGCGCGCCGCAGACGACCGTCGCGTCCGGAAAGCCGGCGAAGTCCGAGCTCTCGACTCGCACCTTGGCGTCCGACGTCAGCACCGTGCAGCGCCCCAGCAGCGCCGTGCCCAGAATTCGAATCGCGGCCGCGGAGAGCTCGGCATGGGCCAGCGTGCCGCCGGCCTTGGCGTAGATGACTCCGGAGCAGTACTCGAGCTTCAGCGCGCTGCTGTCGAGGGCCCGCAGGTAGTCTTCGTACGAGAAGTGGAGCTGGCGGGCCGTCGTCATGGCGGAAGTCTATCGCCTGGGCGGCGGAAGATCCCCCGAGCCGGCCTCGTCGTCGACGCCGTCGAGCCACTTCGCGAGGCTCAGCTCCGAGCGCGTGTCGAGCTCACCGAGCGTCACGTGCCTGAGCCCGTCGCGGCCGGGCTTCGCGCCGACCACCGCGCCCGGGAGCCGCAACGTCTTGCGCCCCAGCTCGAGCTCGATGACGACCGCCTGCTCTTCGAGCTTCGCGGCGAAGGTGAACGACGCGCCACCGAGGCCCACCTCTCCTTCGACCTGGTGGCGCGAGGTGCCGTGCTCCACCACGAACGAGGCCCTCCTCCGCACCGAGTCACGGCGGTCGCCGCCCCGGCGCTCCTGCTTCCGCTCCAGCGGCTCGGGCACGGCGGGGTTGACGCGGCGGTTCTGGCGACGGCGCTCCGGCATGGCCCCACGGTGCCACGGCGGCGGCGCGTTTCACAGCCGATGCAGCGCCCGTTGGCGTCACGAGGCGCTCCCTGTTACTCGCGTCGCGATGCAGCGCGGGTGGCTCAAAGAGGTCGTCACGCAGGTCGTCCGGGAGCACGCGCCCGACGTCACCAGCCAATCGTACCGGCACGCCGTGACGCTCCCGCCCGGGCCCGGCCGTGCGCGGCGCTACCTGCGCGGCATCTTGCGTGAGTCGGGCCTGCTGTATGGCACGCCGTCGTTGACGGGCCCCGAGCCGGTGAAGCCCAACGCGCTCGCCCGCCCCTCGGGCCCCGAGGAGCAGCTCTTCCTCGCCGTGCTGCGCACCTGCTGTCGCATCGCGCTCGACCTCACCGTGCACATCGACGCCCCGCCGGGCCCGCGCGCCGAGCAGCTGCTGGGCCTGCTCGCGGCGTGGAGCCACCGCGTGGACGACGCCGAAGACGTGCACCGCCGCATCGAGCGGCTGCACAAGGTCTGGCCGCTCCCCGCGAAGGCCTGGGCCCGCGTCGAGGCGGCCCTCGAGGAGCGCGCGCTCTCGCTCGCCGCTGACCCGTACTACGGGCTGGTGCTGCACAACGGCGCCATCTTCGCCGACGCCACCTCGATGGGGCGGCTCACCATCGCGTGGTTTCAGCGGGCCCGGTTCCCCCGGGAGCGCATCGAGCGGCTCAACGCCTTCGCGGACCAGCAGAAGGCCCTGCTGGTGCAGGTGCTCATCGGGCTGGTGTGCGCGGAGCGGAAGCCCAGCTTCCCCGCGCGGCGCGCCATTCTCCGGCAGATCGACGACCTGCACCTGCCCGACCCGCTGGCCGACTCGACCCGTGAGTTCGCGCGCAAGGCCTTCGAGCGCCCGCCCTCGATGAAGAAGGTGTTGGCCGGCGTTCGCAGCCGAGACCTCAAGCGCTTCCTCATCGACCAGACGCTGTTGGCGAGCATCGCCGACGGGTTCCGCAGCCCGCAGGAGCAGGCGTGGACGGCCTCGCTCGGCGCCCGGCTCGGCTTCACGCCCGACGAGGTGAAGAAGAGCGAGCTGCAGCTGGCCGAGTTCTACGCGAAGCACCGCAACGTGATGGACGTGTTCACCCTCTCGAGCGGCGCCGAGGTGATGGGCGAAGAGCTGGTTGACTCCATCGCCCACCAGGTGCGGAAGAACTCACGCCGCCTCTGGCAGGAGATTCGCGAGACGGGGGAGCTGTCGGTGCTCCTGGCGCGCGCGGCCCGGGGCCAGACGCTGTCAAAAGACGAGAAGCGCCGCATGCGCGAGCAGCTCATCGACGTCGCCAAGGCCATTCCCGCGCTGGCCATCTTCACCGCGCCCGGCGGCATTCTGCTGCTCATCGCGCTGGCGAAGGTGATGCCGTTCGACCTCTTGCCCAGCGCGTTCCGCGACGAGCCGGTCGAGCGCGACGACGAGCCGCCCAGCACGCACTGACGCGCGACCTCGAGCCTGGGCTGGTCCTTCGACGCGCGTATCTGGGTGGAACCTCTTGCGCCGTCAACACCGGGAGGTGGCGCTCAGGCTCCTTCCTCGAGTGCTGGCGACCGCCCCAGCTCGAGGAAGCGCGCGGTGAGGGCCGGGTCGACCCACGCCACCAGGTGCACCAGCTGGTCGCCCTCGGCTTCGATGAGCTGCAACGCGCTGGGCGCCCACGGGGCCTGAGGCGACGGGCGAGACGAGATGGCGAGCGCCAGGTGGCCGGCGGCCTCGACGGGCACGGCCCGGTACCGCTGCGCGTCGACCTGCGGCGCGAAGAGCGCGGCGCCGTAGAAGCCCCTGATGGCAGGCGCGCCCTGAAACCACAGCGCCATCGGCGGCATCGTCAGCGTCGCGTCTTCGCGCAGGAGCGACACCAGCCCGGTGACGTCGGAGGACTCCCACACGCGCAGGTAGCGGCCGAGCAGCTCGCGCTCCTTCGCTTCGCCGGCGCGGCGCTTCCACCGCGGTGACGCCTCGTCGAGTGACGCGCGCGCCCGCTGCAGCAGGCTGTTGACCGCCGGCACGCTCGAGTCGAGCTGCTGCGCCGTCTCTTCGGCCGAGAAGCCCAGCACGTCTTTGAGCACCAGCGCCGCCCGCTGCGTGCCCGGGAGCGCCTGCAGCGTCACCATGAAGGCGAGCGCCACGCTCTCTCGTCGGCTCACCACCGTCTCGGGCCCTGGCGCGAGGTCGAGCGCCGACAGCGGCGCGGGCTCGAGGTAGTCGTGGAGCGGGTCTGGCGCGGGCGCGTCGCCGGGCTTCGCGGGCGGGTGCACCTCGTCGGGCAGGTGCCTCCGCTTTCGCTGCGCGAGGAGGTCGAGGCAGGTGCGGGTGGCGATTTGAAACAGCCACGCCCGCACCTGCGAGCGGCCCTCGAAGCCGGCCAGGCCCTTCCAGGCACGCACCAGCGCCTCCTGCACGGCGTCTTCGGCGTCCGACCACGAGCCCAGCATGCGGTAGCAGTAGGCGAGCAGCGCGCGGCGATGCGGCGCGACCGCGGCTTCGAAGCCGGCGGGCGAAGCGAGTTCCATGGGCACCGTGTTGCACACCCGGGGCGCCCCGGCACGCGGGCCCGGGTGCGGTACGGTGCGCGCCTGATGCTTCGTCGCTGCGCCCTCCCGCTGCTGGTCCTGCTGCAGGCCTGCCCCGCGCCTCCGGTGACGCCCGATGGCGGGAGCACCGATGGCGGCGCGTCGTGGCGCGTGGTGCAGCGTGAGCTGCCCGGCGCGCTGCTGTCGGCGTGGGAGTCGGACGACGGCGTGCTGTATGCGGTGGGCGGCTCGGCCTCGCGCGCCCTGGTGCTGCGGCACGACGCCGACGGCTGGTGGCAGATGGACCCGGGCACCACGCGCGCGCTGTGGTGGGTGCACGGCTTCTCGGCCAACGACGTCTACGCGGTCGGCGCCGCTGGGGTGGTGACGCACTTCGATGGCACCCGGTGGACGGTGGAGCGCGAGGCCGGCGCCGCGACGCTCTTCGGGGTCTTCGGCCCGTCGGCCGAGACGCTCGTCGCGGTGGGTGGCGTGGTGACGAGCAGCGCGCCGAAGCCGGTGGTGCTGCGGCGCACCGCCGGGGGCTGGAGTGAGGTGACGGCGTTGCCCGCCACCGACACGCGGCCGCTCTTCAAGGTGTGGGGGCGCTCGGCGTCCGACCTGTTCATCGTGGGAGAGCGCGGGCTCATCGGCCACGGCGCGCCCGAGGCGCTCACCTTCGAGGCGTCGAGGCGCAGCGACCGGCTCACCACCATCAGCGGCAACGCGACCGAGACCGTGGTGGTGGGCGGCCTTCAGCGCCCGGTGATGTTGCGTCGGGTCGATGGACAGTGGGCCCCGGTGGAGGTGCCGGGCGCGCCCCAGTTGCTCAACGGCGTCGCCGTCAACGCCCAGGGGCAGGCGGTCATCGTCGGCCTCGACGGCTACCTCGCCGAAGGGCCTCTCGACCAGTTGAGCCAGACGGCACCGGTGACCGACCTCGGCCTGCACGCCGTCATCTCGACTCGCGCTGGCTTCGTCGCCGTCGGTGGCGACCTGGTGCAGACGCTGGGGCGCGGTGTCGTGCTCGCGCGTGGTGCGTTGGCCGCGGGCGCTCCGCGGTCATGGCCTCACGCCGGCGTCGGGTGGGACGCGGGGCTCGACGGCGGCGCCGACGCGGGGCGCTTCGACGCCGGCGTGCCGGACGGCGGCGTGATGGACGCTGGCGTGGCCGACGCGGGAGAAGGCGACGCAGGAGCCGCCGACGCCGGCGCCGCGGACGCCGGGAGCGGTGATGCAGGCTCGGACGGCGGCTCCGACGCTGGGCCCTCTGACGGCGGCACCCTCGGCCACGGAGACGACTGCTCGATGGAGCCATCGGGGTGCATCGCCAACACGACGTGCTGGTTCGTCTTCGGGCCGTTCAAGTCGTTCTGCGCGGCCACCTGCACCGACGTCGGCGAGTGCAGCGCGTACGGCGCCGGCGCCTGCTGTCGATTGCCCGGCCCGCAGGCGATGGAGAACGTCTGCCTGACGGCGTCGGTCTGTGACGGCGGCGGCGCCTGACGCCCACTCAGCGGCTGGGGTTCATGAGGTACTTGGTGCCCGTGGCGCGCTGCGCGTAGACGGCCACCACCTCGGGTTCGAGTGCCTGCGCGAGGGAGATCTCCCGGGCGAAGTGGGTCGCGAAGGTGGTGGTGAGCTCGGCGGCGATCCGGCGCTTGAGCGCCGCGGTAGCCTCCGCTCCGGTGGCTTCGACGGCCTCGGTGAGCGCCTCGCCGAACCCGGGCGCGCTGCTGTCGCAGACGTGCACCGCGCCCAGCTCGCGCAGCATCGCCGCCTGCTCCGGTTTGCGCACCACGTTCACCAGGGGCACTGCGTCCTTCAGGCACAGGCGCACCAGCATCTGCCCCAGGGCGGAGGCCGCCGCGGTGTGCACCAGGGCCGTATGGCCTTCGAGGCGCATGGTCTCGACCATGCTCAGCGCGGTGAGGGGGTTGACGAAGGCGGCGGCTCCCAGGCAGCTCGTCTCCCGGTTGCGAGGCCCGCTTCAGCCCAGCTGACCCAAGGGGCGGTTCAGCGCGCCTGCCAGCCGAGCGAGTAGTGGATCATCGGCAGCAGCTCCTCGTCGCCCGCCGCGCCGACGCCCTGGCGCTCGACGGTGAGGAGGTACGTCTGGCCAGCGGTCGTGGCCTCGAGGGCGAGGCGCTCGCCGAACGCGCCGTCGGGCAGCGCCACCGGGGTGCCCTGGGCGAGGACGACGCCAGCGCTCGAGAAGAGCTTCAGGTGCAGCCCCGCGCCTTCGAGCGCCAGGCTGCCGTACGCGGTCAGGTTCCGCGCCGACTGGGTGAAGCCGAAGACGTCGCGCGGCCCCACCATCCACCGGGTCGTCTCGTCCGTCGGGTCGATGATGGGAATCTGCGCCGCCGGCACCGGCAGATCTCCGAAGACCGAGGGGTTCAGCTCGGTGCCCGCGTGAAAGGCGTAGCGGTTGCGCCCGGTCGACGACACCTCGATGACGTAGTTGCCCGGCTCGTCGATGGTGAAGGACGCGCTCTTCGAGGGCGTGGTCGTCGCGACCTGCGCACCGTCTTTGGAGAGCCGCAGCCACACGGGCTGGTCGGCCAGGAGCACCCTGAAGGTGAACACCTGCAGCAAGGGCAGCGACGGCACCGGGAACGCGTAGAAGTCCAGGTCGGTCGGCACGTGCCGGTTGGCGAAGTGGGTGCCTCGCTTCATCAGCCGCGCGGTGGGCAGCGTCTCGTTCGGCTCGTAGACGTCGGGCGCGAGGAACACCGGCGAGGTGTCGACGCGGAGGTCGTAGACGCTCAGGTCGTCGCCCTTGACCGCGAAGGTGAAGTCCCCGGGCCCCAGCATGGCCGTCTTCAGGGTTCCGCCCGTCCAGGTCGTCAGGGTCGGGTCGACCGGCGCCGCGCCGTTGCTCGCCTGCGTGAAGCTGACGCTCACGTTGCCCAACAGGCGCGCGCGCTCGACCGAGAGCTGCACCGTCGCGTAGTCGGTCAGCGCGAAGCGGAAGTAGTCCTTGTCGGGGAACAGGGTCAGGCCGGTCTTTGGCTGGCCGGGGGTGATCGAGGTGGCCTGCGCCGCGGAGTCGTTGGGCTCGGCCGCGTCTGGAGGCAGCGTCGACTTCGCCGCCAGCTTCACCGCTTCGCGCGCGTCGAGGGCGCGGCCCAGCTTCGGGTCCGAGGTCACGACGAACGCGGTCTGCAGGAGCATGGAGGTGACCTCGGGGGTCTTCAGCCCGGGGTTGACGGCCTTCATCATCGCCACCACGCCCGCCACCAGGGGCGCCGACGCGCTCGTCCCCCCGAAGGTGGTGAGGTCGCTGACCGCGGGGTTGGGCATGACGGCGACGTCGCTCGACGCCCAGAGGTCCACGCTGGCGCCGTAGTTCGAGTAGTCCTTCGAGGCGACGGTCTGCGCGTCCATCGCGCCGATGCACAGCACGCCGGGGACCAGGCAGGGAAAGATGAACTCGGCGTCGACGTTCTTGTCGTCGTTGCCCGCCGACGCGACGAAGATGAGCCCCTTCTGCTGGCCCGTGGCCATCCACGCGCCCGCGGTGCCGGGCCAGAGGGTGCAGTCGAGGTTGCAGCTCCCGCCGAAGCTCATCGAGACGACGTCGGCGCCCCAGTCGATGGCGGTGCGCACCGCGCGGCGGATCTGCGAGCGCGTCAGGTTGGTGCGGAAGAGGAAGGGTTCGCCCACGAAGCCGCCGCTGCCGGCGCCTCCGTAGCGGTTGTCGGGAATGCCCACGGCGGCGCCAGCCGATGAGTTCCCGTGCCAGGGGCAGGCCTTGCCGCCCGAGCAGGTCGCGCCGTTCGGGCCCCCGGCCAGCGAGTCGTCGCCGTCGAAGTCGTACTGCACCGGCCTCGAGGCGGTCGGCAGGTCGGAGCGACCGCCGAGGATGGAGCCCGGCATGCCCGCGCCGTCGAGCCAGAACCCGCCGTCGATGATGGCGACGTTGATGCGGCGGGCGAAGCCGTGGGCGGCGACGAACTGCCACGCGCCCAGCACGTTCCGCTCGGGGTGGTGGGCGGTGAGCGCGAAGAAGGTGAAGGCGTCCCAGAAGCCTCCGCCGGTGCGGGGGTGCTCCTCGGTCTGGCGCAGCACGGCGCCCGAGGGCGTGAGCGCGTAGTTGAGCTCGGCCATGAGGCCGGCGCTGCGCTGGCGGGCGACGAGGGCCATCAGCTTCGCGGCGCGCTCCGACGAGAAGGCCCGGTCGCCCGAGAGGCCCGTGCGCACCGCGTCGGCCTTGAAGCTCGCCAGCGACACCGCGTCGGGGTCGACCCGCACGGTGAACTGGGTCGCCGCCCGCTCCTCGGGCGTGAGCTGCGAGACGATGCCGGGCGGAGGCGCGGGCACCTGGTCGGTCTCGATGACGGCGCCGCCTGTCTCGCGAAGGAAGGCCTCGAGCTGTTGCTCGGTCACGTCGGTGAGGACCACCTCGTTCTCGACGAAGTCGCTGATCACCCCGTTCGAGTCCCGAGAGGCGGCCAGCGGACGCGCGCCGTGCCCCTCGTCAGGCAGCGCCTCGCGGTGTGGCACCTGGGCGTCTACCGCCCAGGTGAAGACCGTCTCCGGCACCTTCGGCTCGGGCGGGCATGACATCGACAGCAGCGCGACGGCGACAGCGGCGATCGTTCGCATGACGTCCTCCTTGGGGTCCGGCGCGTGCCTGCAGGGAAGCGCCGCGCTGAGGATACAGGGGACGACTCGGCGAACGGCTGCCCTGGGTCAAGTTGCCGAAGCGCCGTCTTCGAACGGTGCCGTCCCTCCCGGCTGGTGGGTGAGCTCGAGCGGTCGTGCCTCGGGTGGGGGGTGACCTCAGCGACGGCGACGCGCGCGCACGGCGACCAGCAACAGGCCCAGCAGGCCCCAGGGGGCTGCGCCGACGCCGTTGCAGCCGCAGCCGCCGAGCACCAGCTCTCCCGGCCCTGGCTGCGGGGGCTCGGTCACCCCGGCGTCGGCCTCGGTCGTCGCGCCGCCGTCGGCCGTCGTCGTCGTGCCCGCGTCGGTCACCGTGGTGCCGCCGTCACCCATCGGCTCGCCGCCATCGGCGCCGCCGGGGTCGATGGCCGTGAAGCCCACCGCCGCGCTGCGGGTGGACTTGCCCGAGGCATCAGAGGCGATGGCGACCAGGGTGTGCGCGCCGGCGGTGACGGTCGTGGCGCCTTCGTACGGAGCCGCCGCGGCGACGCCGACCTGCGCGCCGTCGAGCTCGAACTCCACCCGCGTCACTCCGATGTCGTCGCTCGCGTCGGCGGCGAACATCACCGTCAGCCCCGTCATCGCGCCCATCGTCGGCGCCCGAATCGAGACCGTCGGCGGCAGCAGGTCGACGCCCGCCATGCCGATGATGACGTTCACCACGTCGCTCGTCGTCGAGTTGCCGGCCGCGTCGGCCGCCTTCGCCGTCAGCGCCTTCACCCCGTCGCTCCACGCCCCGGTGTCCACCACCAACTGGAAGGGCGGTGAGAGGTCTTCGCCCAGCTTCGTGGCGCCCTCGAAGAACTCGACCTTCACCACCGCCACGTTGTCCACCGCGCGGGCGATCAGCGTCACCATGCCGCTCAAGCGGGCGTTGGCGACGGGGTCGATGAGCTGCACCTGGGGCGCCTCGGTGTCGGGCATCGAGTTGACGGTGATGGTGGCGTTGGCCGAGACGCCGCCGGCCGACGCCGTGAGCGCGAAGGGCCCGCCCGGCGTGGCGGCCGCAGTGAAGAGGCCGGTGGCGTTGACGGCGCCGCCGCCCGAGACGGCCCAGGTGACGGCGGGCTGCATCGCGATGGGGTCGGCGAACTGGTCGGCCACCACCGCGGTGAACTGCTGCGTGCCCATGGTGGTGACGGTCACGATGGCCGGCTGGAGCTCGATGGAGGTCGGCGTCGCCTGCACCGTCACCCGCACCACGCTCGTCACCAGGTTGCCCGCCCCGTCGAGGATGGAGACGAGGAACTCGTAGTCTCCGGCCTGGGTGAAGGTGACGGTGGTGTCCTTCGCGGCGTTGCTCGCGTTCTGCGAGAACGTCACCGTGCCCGGCGCCACCGTGGCGGTCCAGGTGTACTCGAGGCCCGGCTCGCCGGCGTCGTCGGTCGCCCGCACCGAGAGCGCCGTGGTGGTGCCCGTCACCGGCGACGGGGTGGCCCGCGCCGCCTGCGTCACCACCGGCGCGCCGCTGCCCACCACCGTGAGCGACGCCGAGCCCGTGCGCCCGCCGGCCGACGCCGTGACGGTGAAGGGCCCGCCCGGCGTCGCGCCCGCGGTGAACATGCCGTTGGTGGCGATGGTGCCGCCGCCCGTCACCATCCACGACGCGGCGCCCAGCGACATGAACCGGTTGAACTGGTCGCGGCCCTGCGCGCTGAAGAACTGCGTCGCGCCCGTCAGCACGCTCGCCGAGGTGGGCGACACCTCGAGCGAGGTGCTCACCTGCGTCACCACCACCACCACCGTGCCCCGCGCCGTCAGGCCGCCCGCGTCGGTGACCGTCACCTCGAAGGTGTAGGTGCCTGCGCCGGTGAAGGTGACGGTGGTGCTCCGCGCGCCGTTGGTGCCGTTGGCCGAGAAGGTGGTGGGCCACGAGCCCGTCGCCGACCAGGTGTAGGTGAGGTTGGCCTCACCGCCGTCGTCGGCGCCCAGCACCGACAGCTGCACGGTGGTGCCCGTCGTCGGCGTCATGCTCGCAGAGGGCCCCATGGCCAGCGTCGGCGGCGCGTTGACGACGGTGGTGTCGAAGTTGATGCCGGTGAGGTTGGCCGTCGTCACCGTCACGGCGCGCGTGGCCGGCATGAAGGTGTAGCCCGCCCGCGTCGGCGTCAGCGTGTGCGTGCCCGCGGGCACCCCGGTGAGGATGTAGACGCCGAACGAGTCGGTCGTCGAGGAGCGCGTGCCGTCTGACACCACCACGCCTGGCAGCGGGGTGCCTCCGGTGCGCGCGGTGCCCGTCACCTGGTAGGTGGTGGTGGTGCTCTGCACCTGGAAGTTGGTGTTCGAGCGGCCCATGCCGGCGATGGTGATGGGGTTGGTGAAGTTGGCGGGCTCGAGCGTCACGCCTGGCGAGGTGGCGGTGAGGTTCCAGGTGCCGTTGGGCACCCCCTGCATGAAGTAGTTCCACGGTGAGGTGGCGTTCGAGCGGGTGGCCGTCACGGTGCGGTAGCCGTCGGTCACCACCGGCGCCGTCGCCACGCTGGCCGGCAGGGTGCCGTTCACGAACTGGCCCTGGGCGATGAAGGTGGCGTTGGTGGCGTTGCCCCCCATCACCTCGACGGGGTTGCGCACGGTGCCGCTGAGCGCGAACTGCCACCCCGTCTTCGTCGCCGTCAGCGTGTAGGCCCCGTTGGGGACGCCGGTGACGGTGAAGTCGCCGTTGCCGTTGGTGGTGGCGGTGCGCGCGCCGTCCGAGATGGTGACGCCCGCGACGCCGACGCCGCTCGCGGTGACGCGGCCAGAGATGGAGTAGCCGGGCTTCGGCGCCGCGGTGAAGTCGAGGCTGGCGGTGTCGGCCGAGACGGTGAGCGGCGCCGCGAAGCCGCGCGTCATGGTGAGGTCGAACTTCGCGGCGTTGATGGTGTAGCTGCCCGCCGGCACGTTGGTGAGCGCCCAGGTGCCGTCAGAGAGCGAGAAGGTGGTGCGGGTGCCGTCGGTGACGCGAACGCCTTCGAGGCCGAGGCTCGCCATGGTGACGGTGCCGCTCAAGGTGAAGGTGGTGGGGGTGCCGACGGTGACGAAGACCGCCGCGGTGGCGGTGCCGCCCTTCATGTCACTGACCGTGCAGCGCACCTGGTGCACGCGGTTGCCGGTCAGCGTCTTCACGGCCGTCGGCGCGTTGTTGACGCTGAAGGTGCCGTCGTCGAAGTCCCACGAGTAGGCGAGCGCGTCGCCGTTGGGGTCGGTGGCGGTGGCGGTGAAGGTGACGGCGGTGTTGCTGGGCACCATCGTCTGCGAGGCCGCCACGGTGACGGTGGGCGCCTGGTTGCCCGGGTACGGCCCGAAGTTGACGACGATGTCGAGCGACTCGGGCGTGGTGCCGCCCTTGCCGATGGGCGTGAAGTGCCGGTTCGTCGCCAGGTCCGAGAAGGTGCGCCCGATGACGAGCGGCGAGTTCGAGGTGTTGCCGCCGGTCGTCATGTCCAGCAGGTGGCTGCCGGTGCTGCCCATGAAGGGGAAGCCGAAGTTGACGCTCGCGCCGCTCATCAACGAGGCGTTGCTGGTGATGCCCTGGCGGAACTCGAGCCAGTAGTCGCGGCTCTGGCTGTCGTTGCGCGGCACCTTGAGCGACTGCATGCCGCCGTCGGGCGTAGCCACCTCGAGCGGGTAGATGCGATAGGTGCCGCTGGTGGTGACGGTGTTCACCTGGCTGGCCGGCGTCCAGTCGAAGAGGCGCTTGAACCAGGCGTTGAAGTGCGACGCGCCCGAGTTGCCCATCTTGTCGAAGGGGTTGCCGTACTCCTGCAGCGTCCCCGCGCCGATGATGCTCTCGCCCGCGTTCCAGTAGTTGGCGTGGTAGACGCCGTAGTTGTGGCCGAGCTCATGTGCGGTGACGCCCATGCCGAAGTTGCCGTTGAGCCAGGTGCCCTTCGAGCCGACGTAGCCCCGGCCGGCCCAGCCCGAGAAGAGGTTGGGGTGCGCGACGATGTCGAGGTTGTAGGCGCTGAGGTCGTAGCCGGCGTCACGGGCCGCCTGGCGGGCGTCCTGGAGGAGCTGCAGGTAGATGCCTCCGTCGCGGTACTCGCCGGCGGTGCGCGGCATGCGCAGCACGGGCGGGAAGACGCCGGTGAGGCTCGTCTTGCCGAAGCTGCCGGCGACGAAGAAGTCATTGGTCGAGGTGTTGATGAGCGTCTGCGCGGCCGAGAGGGACAGCGGCTCGCCAACCCGGTCGTCGAAGTCCACCCGCATGAAGAGCACCGTCTTGGGCCCCTCGGTCCACGCGGTGGCGGCGGTGTCGTCGAGCGCGGTGTCCTCGTCGAGGGTGAGGGCCTGGGCCAGCTCGTCGGCGTGCAGGGGCTGGCAGAAGCCGACGGCGTTGTCTCCGTCGTGCACCACCTCGGCGGCCGTCGAGGCCTTGCGGCTGGTGGGGCAGGGCGAGCCGGGCACGTAGTCGAAGAACACCGCGTCTTCGGGGCGCAGCCTGCGCGTGGGCAGCTCGGTGAGGGCGAACACGCCGTCGAGCTCGATGCCGTGCAGCCGCAGCCCGTCGCGCGTCTTGAGCGCCTCGCGGCGTCCGTAGACGCCGGCGCGCAGCACGGTGTCGCGGCCGTCGAAGGTGACGAACTTCTCGACGCTCCTGGCGGCCGCGCCCGACGACTCGTCACCGATGGCCCCGACGACGTGGAGCATGCCCCGGCCGTCTCTCCACTGCTCGACGTGGGTGGCGAGGTCGGCCGGCAGCATGCGGCGCTCGGCCATGCTCAGCGCCATCGAGAGCGCGAGCTCGGGCTCGCTCAGCATCAACCCGGCCAGGTGCGCGCGGCGCTGCGCGGCGAGCGCGCGGCCGTGCTCGAGCAGCCGGGCTTGTTGGTCGGCGGGGGTCTGCTTGTAGGCGTCGAGCCACCCTCGAAACGCGGCGTGGGCCGCGACGGCCTGGCTCCCAGTCGAGGGCGCCGGCTCCTCCAGCAGCGGCGCGTACTGGCGCGACGCGGGCGGGGTTCGAGGCTCCTGCGCGCAGCCGACGGCGATGAAGGCGGCGAGGAGCGTTCGTCCGACATTTCGTGACAGGGAGGACATGGCCGTTCAACCCGAGCAATTGCCACGCCATTGGACGACGCAAGTCCGCGCACCCAGAACGGTTTTTCCGGTCGGCAAGGCATGGGATTCGCTGGCACGCAAGGCGGCGGGTGGATCAGCTGACTGGACTCCACTCAGCATTCGCTGCGGGCCCCGCAGTGATTTCACAGCGAGGTGGGGGCCGCCCCCCTCACCCCGTCGCGCCCGGGTGACGCCCTCGCGGCGCGCGCCCTTGTCAGCGTGGGCCCAGTCGAGCACATGGCCTCCATGGCTCGCTCCGCGCTCACCGCTGCCCTCGTCTGTGTCGCCGTGGCCTGCGCCGAGCGGACGAAGGAGCCTGATGACGCGCTGTCGGTGGTGTCGCCGACCGGGCCGCGGGTGACGCACGCGCAGGCTCCCTTCGTGCGCGTCGGGGTGATGATGGACGCGCACGCGGCCGACGCGCTCGAGCTGCGCACCAGCGTCGACGGCGTGGCATGGACGGCGTGGCAGCCGCTCACCGTCGTCTTCGCCGAGGGCGAGGCCTTCGCGGGCCACGTCGACGCGCCCCCGGGCTCGCGCCACTTCGAGTACCGCTTCACCGACCCGCGCCGGCCGCCGCGCTGGTTGCTCGTCGAAGACATCGAGGCCCTCGGGGAGCCGTCGCTCCCGCTCGAGCCAGGGCCACCGCCGGCCGCCGCGCCTGCGGCCGGACGACGGGTCGACGCGCTGGCCCCGTTCCCCGCCATTCTGCCGCGGGCCGCGTGGGGCGCCCGCGCGCCCACCTGTCGCTCGCTCACCAACCCCTACCGCCTGGTGGTGCACCACACCGCCAGCCCCACCAACGACACCTTCACGCCCGAGGCGCGGCTGCGGCAGACGCAGGCGTTCCACATGGACACGCGGGGCTACTGCGACGTCGCCTACAACTTCCTCATGTCGCGCGACGCCCGGGTCTGGGAGGGCCGCGGAGACGGGGTGCTGGGCGGCCACACGCTGAACCAGAACGCCGGCAACATGGCCCTCTGCGTCATCGGCACCTACACGACCGACACCCTCACGCCCCAGCAGTCGTGCGCGCTCGCCGGGTGGATGGCCTGGCAGAGCAGCCTGCATGGCATCGCGCTCAACCGCACCAACATCAAAGGCCACCGCGAGTGGGGGGCGACGGAGTGCCCCGGCAACACCCTCTTCGCGCAGCTCGACGCGCTGGTGACGCAGGCCGCGACGACGTGCCCCGGCGTGACGCCGCCGCGGCCCGAGTGGGGTGGTGAGTTCGTCGGGCAGAGCTTCCCGGGGGCGCACCTGGGCGCCATCAGGCTCGAGCTCGGCGCTACCCTCGATGGCTGGTTCGAGCTGCGCAACATCGGCGCGCGCGGGTGGACGACGGCGGCCACGCGCCTGGCGCCGACCCCGCGAGACCGGGCCTCGGCCCTCGTCGACCCGACGTGGCTCTCGCCGACCCGCGTGGTGGGCGCTCCTGCCGCTACGGCCACCGGCCAGGTCGCGCGCTTCCCCGTGCGGCTGCGCGGCAACACGCTGGGCAGCGTGACGCAGACGTTCGGTCTGCTGCAGGAGGGCGTGGCGTGGTTCGCCGACCAGGGTGGCCCCGCTGACACCTTCATCACCGTGCGGGTGGACGTGGTGCCGCGTGGCGCTGACGCCGGCGCTCCCGTCTCTGACGCGGGGCTCCCCCCGGTCGACGCGGGCGTGCCCGAGGTGGACGCGGGCGTCGAAGCGCCGATGGACGTCGAGGGTGAGCCGGTGAGCCTCGCCGCCTACCCCGAGGGCACCGCGACCCTGCCCGCGCCGATGGGCTGCGGGTGCGCCAGCGTCGATGCCTCGGCGGTGCTGGCCCTGGCCTCGCTGTGCCTGGCCCGGCGCCGGCGCGTCGCCTCGTCGCGCTGACGCGCTCGACCCACCGTCGCAGCGGGCTCGAGCTGGCGAGCTCGCGTGGCCGCGGGCGCCGTCGTGGAGCGCGACGCGTTCTGCCGAGCGCGCGTGGCCGCGGGCGCCGGCGTGGAGCGCGACGCGTTCTGCCGAGCTCGCGTGGCCGCGGGCGCCGTCGTGGAGCGCGCCGCGTTCTGCCGAGC
>JACSRE010000075.1 GCA_014879945.1 Myxococcus sp. | reverse complement strand
GGGCGCTGGGCCGGGGCGGTGGCGGCGCGGCGGGCAGTGGGCTCGCGTCGGCGGGCGGCGCCGACACCGGGCCCTTGCGATCGACCCGCTGCTGCTCCCCGGCGATGGCGTGGCCGAGCCAGTCGGTCAGCTTCGGCAGCTCGACCGGCGCCCCCGCGGTGGCGCCAGCCAGCACCCCGACCGCGTCAGAGGCCACCAGCAGCGCGTCCACCGTGCCCGGCCCCAGCGCGTAGCCGAGCGGCTCGACGGTGCGCACCAGCTCCTCCATCAGGTGCACCAGGCCGTTCACCTCGGCGAAGCCCATCATGCGGGCCTCGCCTTTGAGGCCGTGCAGCTCGCGGAGCGTGGCCTTGCCCGCCTCGTGATCGGCCCCGGCCTCGAGCGTCATCAGGTAGCGGTTCACCTTCGCCAGGCGCTCCACCACCAGCTCGCGGAACTGCGCGAGCAGCTTTTCGCGGTTGAGGCTCATGCGTCCTGGCGTTGAAACCGGCTCACCACCTCGGCGAGCACCGACGACAGCCGCTGCAGCCGCTCGTTGGCGGCGGTGAGCTGCCGGGTGGTCGCCAGGCTCTGCTGGGTGATGCCGAGGATGTCGGCCATGGCCTCGGCGAGCTGATCGGTGCCCGTCTGCTGCTGCTGGGTCGCCAGGCTGATGGTGCGCACCGCGTCCGAGGTCTGGCGGGCGCTCTGGGCGACGCTGGTGAGGGCGCGCGCGACCTCGTCGGCCAGCGCGGTGCTGCTCTCGGTGAGGGCCCTGGCGCGCTCGGTGGCGTCCGAGGTCTGCCGCGTCGCGGTGCGGATCTCGGTGATCAGCTCCTCGACCTCGGCGGTGGACTCGAGCACGTTCTCGGCCAGGCGCCGCATCTCGGAGGCGACCAACGAGAAGCCGCGGCCGACCTCACCCGCGCGCGTGCCCTCGAGCTCGGCCGAGAGCGCGAGCAGATCGCTGCGATCGGCCACGGTGTTGATGACGTCGACGATGCGGCCGATCTGCTGCACCCGGCCGGTGAGGCGATCGACCGCCGCCGCGATGGAGCGGTTGTCCTGCCGCATGCGCTCGATGGCCGCGCGGAACGCCTCGGCGCTGGCCAGGCCGGAGTCGGCGGCCTCGAGCGTCTTGCGCGACAGCTCCTGCACGCTGCCCGCGCTCGAGGCGATCTGCCGCGCGCTCTGCGCCAGCTCCTCGGTCGTCGCCGACGTCTGGTTGAGGGCGGCGGCCTGATCGGCGGCGCCAGACTCCGAGTCCTCCGAGGCCCGCCGGAGCGACGAGGCCGCCTTCGCCAGGCGCCGCGTCGCCGAGGCCAGGCGGCCCACCATCGACACCAGGCGCTCCTCGAGCCGTGAGAAGACGTTGCTGATCAGCCACACCTCGCCGTCGCCGGCGATCAGCTGGGCCCGCACCAGCCTGCCGCTGGCCAGGCTGCTGGCGTCGTCGGCGATGCGCTGCAGCGGCCCGGTCACCAGCGAGCCCCCCAGCGCGGCGGCGAGGGTGGCCATGGCGGTCGCGAAGGCGATCAGCAGGCCCGTCTTCAAGACCACCAGGCGCTGGGCGGCGGCGACGGCGGCCTCGCGGCCCTCTTCAGGCGCGCTCAACCACGTCTCGACGGTGTCGGCCCCCAGCGCGCGCGTCACGTCGATCACCACCAGCGAAGGCAAGGCCACCATCACGAGGGTGAAGAGCACCAGCCGGCTGCGCACCGACACCCTCGGCACCCGCAGGCTCGAGACGATGTCCTCGGGAGACATACCCTCGGCCAGCCGCTCGACGGCCTCGTGCGCGCGCTGGCCCACCAGCAGGCCAACCACCACCGCCGCCATCGGGCCGAAGAGGGCGCCCATCACCACGATCCGCACGACGAGCGAGGCCGGCGCGTCGGCCACCAGCCAGAAGCTCAACGCCAGCGCCACCACGGCCCCGAGCCACGAGCGCACGCCCAGCCGGCCGATGTGCTCGGGGAACTGGCGCACCTCGTCGAGCGCCCGGAGGCGGTTCTCGTCGCTCGTCGGGAGGCTGCCCGCGCAGAGGCCGCGGAAGGTGCGCAGGTGCCGGGCCGAGAGCGCCTCGGCGACGCCCACCCCGGCGGTCCCGATGACCGCCACGAGGATCCAGAAGGTGCCGAGCGCCCCCTGCGGGAAGGTGAACGTCGCGGCGACGTACTGCGCGGCCAGCAGCGCCCCCAGCCCGTTGCCCAGGGTCGAGGGGATGATGAGCCACCGCGCCCGGTTCGGCAGCCACTGGCCGAGCGTCATGAGCGGCCCCCGAAGGTGTCGACGACCTGCGCGAGCTCCTTCGACACCTCGACCAACTCGCCCTGGGTGACGGCCATCTGCCTGGCCGACTCGACGTTCTTCTGGGTGGTGCGGTTGATGTCCTCCATGGCGGCGACCAGCTGATCGCTCCCGCCCTGCTGCTGCACGGTGGCGAGGCTGATGCTCTGCATGGCGTCGGCCGACAGGTTGGCGAACTGCACGATGTCGCCCAGCGAGTCGCTCACCTTGCGCGCCAGGCCCGCGCCCGACTCGGTGGCCTTCACGCCCGCCTCGGTCGCCATCACCGCGGCGTTGGTCGCGTCGCGAATGTCGTCGATCAACCGGGCGATCTCCCGGGTCGAGGTCATCACGTTCTCGGCCAGCCGCCGCATCTCGGCGGCCACCAGCCCGAAGCCCTCGCCCACCGCGCCGGCCTTGTGCCCTTCGAGCTCTGCGTTGAGCGCCAGCAGATCGGACTTGTCGGCGATGCCGTCGATGAACTCGATGATGCGCCCGACCTGCTGGACGCGCTTGTTGAGCTTCACCACCGAGTCGGCGATGGCCTGGTTGCCGTCGCGCACCTCGGCCATCGCGCCGGTGAAGGCGTCGGCGCTCGTCTTGCCGGCCTGGGCGGCCTCGAGGGTGCCCCGGGCGATCTCCGACACCCGCAGCGCGTTGGCCGAGATCTGCCCCGCGCTGCGGGCCAGCTCTTCGGTGGTGGCGGTGGTGGCCATCAGCGCCGCGGACTGCTCGTTGGCGCCCTGCTCCTGCTGCGCCCCGTGGGTCACCAGCTCGGCGGCGGCCTCGCCGATGCCCCTGGCCGCGTCACGGGCGCCCTGCACCGCGTCCAACAGGTGCGTCTCCATGGCCGACATCGAGGTGGCGGCGGCCCAGGTCTCGAACTCCGCCATCACCAGGCGGCCGCGCTGGTACCGGCCCTGCGCGAGGCGCTCGGTCTCTTCGCCCAGGCGCTTGAGGGGGTCGCCCAGCACGCTGCCCGTCAGCCAGGCGCACAGCACCACCATGATCAACGTGGCCGCGCCGAGGGCGCCGAGCAGGCCGAAGCCCTCGGCGCGCTGGGCCTCGAACACCGCCCGCGCCACCACGACGTCGGGCTGGCGCTTGACGACCTCGAGCAGCTCGGTGGACCGGTGCAGGCTCGCGTCGGCCACCATCAACATGGGCGTCAGCACCGCCACCGTGGAGTACAGCATCAGCCTGCGCCGCAGCTCGAAGCGAACCGGGAGGACCTGGGCCAGGGACTCGGGCGGCAACCCCGCGTCGAGCAGCTCGCGCAGCACCTGGCGCGCCCGCGGCAGCACCAGCAGGTTGGCCATCATCGCCGTGAGGGGCGCCACCAGAGAGCCCACCAGGCCGACCCGCACCGCGACGATCACCGGCGGCGACGCGAGGAAATACCAGAGGCCCGACACCACGACGGCGCCGACCATGAAGGCGAAGAGCGCCAGGAAGAAGGTGGTGTCGGGGGCCTGCGCCGCCTCGGCGGCCGCGGCCGTGAGCGCCTCGGGGGTCGGCTTGATCAGCCCCGCGCCGAGGCCCTTCACGGTGCGCAGGCGCGACTGCTCGAAGAGATCGGCCGCGATGTTGAACCCCACCAGCACGGTCAGCAGCACCCCGACGTAGGCCGCGCCGGTGCCGTCTGGCAGCGTCACCACGCTCGAGACGTAGGCCACCGCGATCATCACCCCGAGGGGGGCGGCCAACGTCGAGGGGTTGGTCATCCACCGGTTGCGGCCCGGCGGGAGGGGCGTCGTCATGCCTCGGCCCTCCGGCGCAGGTGCTCGAGCAGGTGCCCCGCCGAGACCAGCGGCCACAGGGCCCCCAGCAGCTCCACGAAGCCGGTCAGCGCCCCGTCGGCCACACCCGTCAGGAGCGAAGGCACGGGCAGCACGGTGAGCTCCGGGGTGGTGAGCACGTCGACCGAGTCGACCCGCAGCAGCTGGCCGAAGCACTGCAGCGCCTTGCCTTCGACGGCGCCCGCCGCGCTCCCGAAGGCCAGCCCCACGTCCCACGCCGGGCCGTCGAGCGGGGCGATGGCGTCGACCTCGCCGCACGGCACCGCCAGGCGCGCCTCACCGACCCGGCACAGCACCACGCCCTCGACCAGACCGCGGGGCACGCCTCAGCGCCCCCTCGACAGGTACTCGAGCAGCCCCTCGGGGTCGATGGCGGCGCACTCTCCGGCGGGCACCGTGGCGGGCCCGCTCATGAAGGCGAGCGCGCCCGTCTCACCGAGCCTCGGCAGCGCCCCGGGAATCGGGTTGACGCCGATCACGCGCGTCGCGGTGAAGGCCATGGCCCCCCTGGCGACCCGCACCACCACCACCCGCTTGAAGCGCTCCTCGACGGGCTTGCCGATCAAGCGGGTGAGATCGATCACCGGCAGCACCTCGCCGCGGTGCGCGAAGACGCCCAGCAGGTGCGGCGCGGCGCCCGGCACGCGGGTCAGCGCTGGCAGGTTCACCACCTCTGACGCGCGCTCGGCCGGCACGGCGTACAGGCTCCCGGCGCAGGCGAAGACCAGATGTCCCCTCGGTCCCTCCGACATGAGCGAGGGTTAACGCACAGGTTTGCGTCGACTGAAAGCAGTGGATACACGGGGCGCCATGGAGGCGCTCTTCGACGAGCTGAAGCGGTACGTGGGCTTCACCGAGGCTGACGAGCGCCGACTTCGCGCGGTGAAGCCGTTGGTCGAGCCGGCCTTCGTCGCGACCGTCGAGGAGTTCTACGCGCGCATTCTCGAGCACACCGAGGCGCGCGCGGCCCTCGAGCGCGGCGAGCGGCGGGTCGGGCAGCTCAAGATCACCATGCAGCAGTGGCTGCACGAGCTCTTCGACGGCCCGTGGGACGCGCGCTACGTCGAGCGCCGCGCCCGCATCGGCACGGTGCACGTGCGCATCAACCTGCCGCAGCACTACATGGTGACGGCGATGAACGTGATGCGCCGCGCGCTCGTCGAGCACCTGCCGGGGCCCGAGCGCCTCGATGATCGGGCCGCGCTGCACCGGGTGCTCGATCTCGATCTGGCGATCATGCTCCACACCTACCGGCTCGACCTCGAGGCCCGGCAGGCCCGCGACGAGCGCCTGGCCACCTTCGGGCAGCTGGTCGGGAGCATCGGCCACGAGCTGCGCAACCCGCTGGGCGTCATCGAGACCAGCCTCTACGTGCTCAAGGGCCGCGGCGACGCCGACCCCAAGGTGGTCCGCCACCTCGACCGCATCGGAGCGCAGGTCGCCCTGGCCAACGACATCATCACCCAGCTGCTCGATCTCATTCGTGATCGCCCGCTGGCCAAGCAGCGCGTCGCGCTCACCGCGCTGTTGGCCGACGTGGCGGGCGCGGTGCGGCGCCCCGAGGCGGTGACGCTCGAGCTGCCCGCCGGCCCGCTCCCCGAGGTGATGGGCGACCCGACGCAGCTGCGCCAGGTCTTCATGAACCTCATCGACAACGCCGTGCAGGCCGCGTCGCCGGTGGGCCGGGTGGTGGTGACGGCGAGCTCGAACGCCGGCCTCGCCGAGCTCAGCGTCGAAGACTCCGGGCCGGGCATCGACCCCTCGATCGCCGGGCGCCTGTTCGAGCCGCTCGTCAGCACCCGCACCAACGGCATCGGCCTGGGGCTGGCGCTGGTGAAGCGGTTCATCGAGCGGCACGGCGGCACCGTCGAGACCCGGCCTGGCTCGCTGGGCGGCGCACGCTTCACGATCCGCATCGAGGAGGCCCCATGACTCGCCGCTATCTGGTCGTCGACGACAACGAGGCCTTCGCCGAGAACCTCCAGGAGATCCTCCGGGACACCGGCGCGCTGGTCGACCTCGCGCATGACGGGGCCCGCGCCCTCGAGCTGGTGAAGGCCCACCGCTTCGACGCCATCGTGACCGACATGCGCATGCCCGGCATGAACGGGGCCGAGCTGCTGTGCGAGCTGCGGAAGATCGACGAGGGCCTCCCGGCGGTGCTGCTGTCGGCCTACAGCGAAGAGGGGCTGCTGCGGCTGGCGCGCCGCGACGGGCTGCTGGCGGTGTTGTCGAAGCCTCAGCAGATCCCCCGGCTGTTGCAGGTGCTCGAGTCGGCGCGGCGCGACGGCGCGGTGCTGCTGGTGGAGGACGACCTCGCCCTGGCCGACACCCTCTCGGAGGCGCTGCGCGAGCGGGGCCTCACCGCCGTCACCGCCCCCAGCCTCTCGGAGCTCGAGCGGATCTCGGCCCACCCGTTCGCCGTGCTGGTCGATCTCAAGCTGCCCGACGCCAGGGCGGCCGAGGCCCTCGATCGCGTGCACGCGCGCTGGCCCGGCGTTCCCGCCATCGTGATGACGGCGCTCACCGAGCTCCCGCCGCTGCCCCGCGGGACCGAGTGCGTGCGCAAGCCCTTCGACACGGCGGTGCTGATGCGGCGCCTCGAGACGCTCTACCGGGAGCACCAACCTTCGTGAGCGCGCGCATTCTGCTGGTCGAAGACAACCAGGCCTTCGTCGAGAACCTGACCGAGATCTTCGAGGGCCAGGGGCACCAGGTGCGGGCGGTGTCGACCTGCACGAAGGCGCGCGAGGCCGCGCTGGGGTGGGTGCAGGTGGCCCTGGTCGATCTGAAGCTGCCCGACGGCGACGGCACCACGCTCGCCACGCAGCTCAAAGACGAGACGCCCGACTGCGAGGTGATCTTGCTGACCGGTCACGCCTCGGTCGAGTCGGCGGCCGAGGCGGTGCGCGCGGGCGTGTGGGCGTACCTGGTCAAGCCGTGCGCGGTGCCCGACCTCTTGGCGACGCTCGACAAGGCCATTCGGCACGTCAACGCCCAGCTCGAGAAGCGGGAGCTCGGCCGGCGCGCCCAGGTGGCCGAGAAGCTGGCCGCGGTCGGCACGCTGACGGCGGGCCTCTCGCACGAGATCCGCAACCCGCTGAACGCGGCGGGCCTGCAGCTGTCGGTGCTGGAGCGGCGGGTGCGGCGCCTCGAGGCGGGCGTGCAGGAGCCCCTGCTCGAGCCCCTCACCCTGGTGCGCGACGAGATTCGACGGCTCGAGCACATCCTCCAGGACTTCCTGCAGTTCGCGCGGCCGCTGCAGCTCACCATGAAGCCGCTGGCGCCGGGGCCGCTGCTCCAGAAGGTCCTGGCCTTCATCGGCACCGACGCGGAGCGCCGCGACGTGACGCTCGAGGCCGACTTCTCGGACGCCGGGGCCACGCTGGGTGACGCCGACCAGCTGCGCCAGGTCTTCATGAACCTGCTGCTCAACGCCTTCGACGCCGTGGGCGCAGGCGGGCGGGTTCGGTTGAGCGTCGACACCTCGGGCGACGCGGTGAGCGTGCACATCGACGACGACGGCAAGGGCATTCCACCCGAGCACCTGCCCCGCCTCTTCGAGCCCTTCTTCACCACCAAGACCAAGGGCTCCGGGCTGGGGCTGCCCATCACCCACGCCATCGTGACGCAGCACGGCGGCGCGGTGACGGCCAGCAACGGCCCGCTGGGGGGCGCGCGCTTCACCGTGCGGTTGCCCCGCGCCCCGAAGGCCTGAGGCTCAGTTCGGCTCGGAGCCCTCGTCCGACGCGATCGGCGCGCCGGCGTCCTGCTGGGCGTACTCCTTGAGCCGGTACTGGATCTTCCGCACCGAGATGCCCAGCACCTCGGCGGCGCGGGAGGTCGAGCCGTCCACCATCTCGAGGGTGCGCAGAATCGCCTCGCGTTCGATCTCGTGGAGCGTGGCCCCGGGGATGAGGGAGTCGCCAGGGCGGGCGCCGGGGCGCGGGCCCCGCAGCGTCGCGGGCAGATCGTCGCTGGTCAGCTCGTTCTCGCGCGCCAGCACCACCGCGCGCTCCACCACGTTCGACAGCTCGCGCACGTTGCCCGGCCAGTCGTATGACAGCAGCGCGTTGAGGGTGCCGGGCGCCAGGCCCTTCACCGACTTGCCGTGCGCGTCGTTGTACTTCTCGATGAAGTGCGCCACCAGGGCGGGCACGTCTGACTTGCGCTTGCGCAGCGGCGGCAGCGTGACGCTGACGACGTTGAGGCGGTAGTAGAGATCTTCGCGGAACTTCCCGGCCTTCACCTCGGCCGCCAGATCCTTGTTGGTGGCGGTGACGACGCGCACGTCGACCTTCAGGGTCTGGGTGCCGCCGACGCGCTCGAACTCCTTCTGCTGGAGCACGCGCAGCAGCTTCACCTGGAGCAGCGGCGTCACGTCGCCGATCTCGTCGAGGAAGAGCGTGCCCCCGTCTGCCAGCTCGAAGCGGCCCTCGCGCTTGGCGGCGGCGCCGGTGAAGCTGCCCTTCTCATGGCCGAACAGCTCCGACTCGAGCAGCGTCTCGCTCAAGGCGGCGCAGTTCACCTTCACGAAGGGCTTGTCGCGGCGCGGCGACTCTTCGTGAATGGCCTGGGCGATCAGCTCCTTGCCGGTGCCCGACTCGCCGAGCACCAGCACCGTGGCCCGGGTGGGCGCGGCCCGCTTGACGACGTCGAACACCGCCTGCAGCTCGCCCGACTCGCCGATGATGTTGTTGAAGCGGTGCTTCTCGTGCAGCCGCTCGCGCAACAGCGCGTTGTCTCGCTTGAGCTGCCGCGTCTCGAGCGCCTTCTCGAGCTTCACCAGCACCGCGCCCACGTCGACGGGCTTGGTGATGTAGTCGAAGGCCCCTGCGCGCATGGCCTCGACCGCCGTCTCGATGCTCCCGAAGGCCGTCACCATGATGAAGAGGTTGTCGAAGCCCTCGCTGCGCGCCTTGTGGAGCAGCTGCAGGCCGTCGACCTTCGGCATCTTGATGTCGCACAGCACCGCGTCGGGGTTGAACTGCGTCAGCTGCTCGAAGCCCGCCTCACCATCGGCCGCCTCGACGACCTCGTACCCCTCTTCCCGGAGGATCGTCGTCAGCGCCTCGCGCGCGTTCTGCTCGTCATCAACCACCAGAATCCGATTGGGCATGAATGCACTTCCTGCGCGCCGTCAAAGGCGACTGCAATTTCTGCGTAGGGAATCAGCGGACGACGAGCACGGGCCGCTTGCTGATGTGGACGAGCCGATCGGTGACGCTCCCGATGAGCATGCGCGAGACGGCGCCACGGCCCTTCGAGCCGATCACCACCAGGTCGAAGTCGCCTGACTCGGCGGCGTCGGCGAGCTTCTCGGCCGGCGAGCCGGTGAGGTTGAGGCGTTGACAGGGCATGCCCGTCTCCTGCGCGGCGGCCTCGAGGAGCTTCTCGCCGGCCTTGACCGCCTCTTCCGTCCACGGCTGCACGCCGAAGGGGACCTCGGGCGGAACGAACGTCGGAGGCACCACGTGCGCCAGGGTGAGCTGCGCGTTGAGGCCCTTGGCGAGGGCCACGGCCGTCTTGGCGGCGTGCATCGAGGCCTCTGAGCCGTCGATGGCGACGAGGATCTTCTTCACGGTGGAACCTCCCCAGGTGGCGTGAACGACGGGGAGCACCTTTGCACACTCTGGGCCGCCCCCGCGGTGGCGCTGGTGTTGCTACAAGGACTCCCATGCGACTGCTCGTGACTGGAATGCTGGTGCTGCTGTCGTTCCCTGCGCTCGCCGACGAGAAGCCCAGGGCGCCGGGCAGGGCCGCGCCGGCGGCGAAGGAGCCAGCCCGCGACGACGCCCTGGGCCGGCCCGACTACTTGTCCGACCTGGCCCGCCAGATCCTCCGCCGACGCATGGAGCGGCACGGCCGCGACATGCTGCACCTCATGAGCGGAGTCGTGCTGCTGCGCCGTGACGTCGTGCGCACGCTGGCCCAGGAGTTGGCGAAGGAGCCCCGCATCACCCGGCCCCTCCCCGACAGCCGCGACGAGCTGAACGCGGCCCTGCCCGAGCGGTTCTTCGTGCTGCAAGACGAGCTGCGCGAACGCGCAAAGGGGCTCGACGAGGCCGCAAAAAACGGCAACGACGCCGCGCTCGCCGAGTCCTTCGGTCGCCTCACCCAGACCTGCGTCTCGTGCCACAGCGCCTTCCTCGCGCCGAAGACCACGGAGAAATAGCCACTTTCGCGCGCTCCCCCACGCCCTCCCCTCCCATGGAACATCGATTGCACAACTCATCGGCATGTCGGGAGGTTCTCATCACGTGGGCTACGGCGGCGGCATGACGGGCGAGGCCCGGCGCGCCCTGGTGGCGCGTCGAGAGGCGCTGCGAGCCCAACCGCCATCCGAGGCCGTGCAGGTGGAGCTGCGAGACATCGAAGAGGCGCTGCTGCGCATCGACGGGGGCACCTGGGGCCGCTGCCTGCAGTGCGGGGGCGCCATCGGCCGCGACCGGCTGCGCGCGGTTCCCGACGCGCGGTTCTGCGTCGCGTGCGGCCGCTGAGCCGGGGCCCTCAGAGCCCGAGCTGCTTGGCGATGATCTCGTTCATGATCTCGCTGGTGCCGCCGCCGATGGGCCCCAGCCGCGCGTCGCGCCAGTGCCGCTGAATGTCGTACTCCATCATGTAGCCAGCGCCGCCGTGCAGCTGGAGCGCGCGATCGGCCAGCCGGCAACACATCTCGGTGGCCACCTTCTTGGCCATGGCCGTCGCCCCCAACGCCCACTCCCCCGCGGCGTGCAGCCGCAGCGCGTGGTAGGTCAGCTGGCGCGCCGCCTCGAGGTCGGTGGCCATCTCGGCCAGCTGGTGCTTGACGACCTGAAACTGCGAGACGCGCTGCCCGAAGGCGTGGCGCTCGGTGACGAAGCTGCGGGCGCCCTCGAGGATCGCCTCGGCCGCGCCCACCGCGCCCAGGGCGAGGGTGATGCGCTCCCAGACGAAGTTGCCCATCACCTGGCCGAAGCCATCGTGCTCGACGCCGAGCAGGTTCTTCACGGGGACGCGGCAGTCGTCGAAGAACAGCTCCGCGGTGTCGCTGGCGCGCCAGCCGAGCTTCTTGAGCTTCTTCGAGACGCCGAACCCCGGGGTGCCCTTCTCGACGATCACCATCGAGAGGCCCTTGTGGCCGCGCGCGGGGTCGGTCTTCACCGCGACGATCACGTAGTCGGCCACCACGCCGTTGGTGATGTACGTCTTGGAGCCGTTGAGGACGTAGTGATCGCCGTCCTTGCGCGCCGTCGTCTTCAGGCCCGCGACGTCGCTGCCCCCGCCTGGCTCGGTGACCGCGAAGGCGCCGATCTTCTCGCCGCGAATCGCCGGCACGAGGAAGCGCTGCTTGAGCTCGTCGTTGCCGAACAGGTGGAGCGGGCCGGTCGCGATGGTGGCCTGCGCGCCCAGGCCCGCGGCGACGCCGCCCGAGCCGCACTTCGAGAGCTCCTCGTGGAGCACCGCCTCGAAGAAGACGCCGGCGCCGGTGCCGCCCAGCGCCTCGGGGTACTTCAGGCCGAAGAAGCCCTGCTGCGCCGCCTTGTCGTACAGCTCGCGGGGGAAGGCCTCGGCCTCTTCCCAGGCGCCGACGTGGGGGACGATCTCGCGCTGCACCCAGGCGCGCACCGTCTGGCGGAAGGCCTCGTGCTCTTCGTTGAAGGTTCCAAACCCGCTGCTCATGGTCGCTCCCCGGAGTTTCGTCAGGTGACTGCCGCCAGGCCCGTCTCGTTCGTTGCGTTTCAGGGCTGTTCTGCCTAGAAGCCCAGCCGGTTACGGCGGCATAGCCAAGTGGTAAGGCAAGGGTCTGCAAAACCCTCATCAC
>JACSRE010000080.1 GCA_014879945.1 Myxococcus sp. | reverse complement strand
GCGGCGCGGCGACTGGAGGCGGCAGCGGCGGAGGCTCCATCGTCACCGGGCCGTGCGCGATGACCGGCGGAACGCGCGCGGAGCAGGTCTGCCGTCGCTGGCGCTGCGACCGGGCCGACATGAGCGAAGGCACGTGGAGCGGCACGGTCTCGCCGTGCGCTGCCGGCGAGCTCAGCGACGTCGGCAAGAACAACGCGCTCAAGCTCATCAACCTCTACCGCTTCATCGCCGACCTGCCGCCGGTGGCGCTCGACCCGGCGAAGAACCAGGCCGCGCAGGAGTGCGCGCTGATGATGGACGCGAACAACCTGCTCAGCCACCAGCCGCCCACCTCGTGGGCCTGCTACTCGATGAGCGGCGCGACGGCGGCGGGGCGCTCGAACATCTGCTCCACGCGCGCGGTGCGGTGCATCGACATGTACATGTCTGACTTCGGCAACGCGACGACCATCGGGCACCGGCGCTGGTTCCTCTCGAACCAGCTGGGGCCCATCGGCGTCGGCGGCACCACCGGCGGCAGCTGTCACCACGTCATCGGGGGCTCTGGGTCGGGGACCAAGCCGTGGCTGGCCTTCCCGCCTCCGGGCCCGGTGCCGCTCGAGGCCATCAACATTCCCGGCAACCCGTCGGTCGACTCCACCGGGTGGACGGTGCAGTCGTACTCGTCGCCGTACAACCTCGCCGGCGCGTCGGTCACCGTCACCGAGGGCGGCATGAACAAGCCCGTCACCGTCACGCAGCTCGGCGACAACTACGGCAGCCGCTACGCGATTCGCTTCAACCCCATGGGGTGGACGACGCAGGCCGGCCGCACCTACCAGGTGACGGTCACCGCGCCTGGCCTGGCCACGCCCATCTCGTACGCCGTCGAGGTCGTCTCCTGCCCCTGACGGTGGTACGGCGCGCGGGTCGAGTCGGAAGCGACGAGAAGCGGTAGCGCAACGAGGGACCCGATGGATGTACTGCAGCAGCTGCTCGATGAAGGCATCATCGACGAGGTCTTCCAACAGCTGAAGACGGGCAAAGAAGCCGAGGTCTGGCTGGTCAGCCATCGCGGCGAGCCGGTCGCGGCCAAGCTGTACAAAGAGCGCGAGTTCAGGAGCTTCAAGAACGACGCGGGGTACCTCGAGGGCCGCCAGGTTCGGAACACGCGCACCCAGCGCGCGATGGACCGCGGCACGGCGTTTGGCAAGCGGGCGTCGGAAGAGGCGTGGAAGTCGGCCGAGGCCGACGCGATGTACGCGCTGCACGCGGCCGGCGTTCGGGTGCCGCGCCCGGTGCTGTTCTACGACGGCGTGCTGCTGATGGAGGTCATCGGGGACGCCGAAGGGCGCGTGGCGCCGCGGCTGGTCGAGGCCGGGCTCACCGCGGAGCAGGCGCTGCCGATGTACGAGCACCTGCGCGGCGAGGTCATCAAGATGCTCACCGCCGACCTGATCCACGGCGACCTCTCGGAGTTCAACATCCTCCTGGGGGCGAGCGGGCCGGTCATCATCGACTTCCCGCAGGTGGTGGCGGCGGCGCGCAACTCGCGCTCGGAGCAGTTCTTCCGCAGGGACCTCGGCAACCTGGTGCGCTTCTTCTCGAACCTGAACCCCGAGGTGTCGAAGCACGCGGGCGACGCCGATGAGATCTGGCGCGCGTACACCCGGCGCGAGCTGAGCGCGGGGTTCGTGCCCTCGGGCCGGCCGCCACCGAAACCGCACGCAGGCGGCGCGCCGCGAAGCGGCAGGCAGGACCAGCGCCCGAAGGTCGACGGCCGGAGCCCTCGGCGCGACTTTGAGCAGCAACCACGGGAACAGCGGCAGGGGCGCGCTCCGCAGGAGCAGGGCCTGGGACCCGACGCGCAACAGCGGCACCGGGGGCGCGGCGAGCGCCAGCCGAGTCAGGGTGGTCCTGCACCACAGCAGGGGCAAGGTCGTCCGCCTCAGCAGCAGGGGCAAGAGCGTCCGCCGCAGCAACGGGGGCAAGGCCGTCCGCCTCCGCAGCAGGGGCAAGAGCGTCCTCCGCAGCAACCGGGG
>JACSRE010000178.1 GCA_014879945.1 Myxococcus sp. | reverse complement strand
GGTGTTGGTAGGCGCATTGACGCCGCGCAGGCCACGCGTCGCCGCGTTTGGTGAAGACCCGCTCGGCGTTCACCTTCAGGTGTTCGCGGGCGCCCATGACGCCGCGCAGGCCACGCGTCGCCGCGTTCGGCGAAGGCCCGCTCGGCGTTCACCTACAGGTGTTGGTAGGCGCATTGACGCCGCGCAGGCCACGCGTCGCAGAGGCGGTGGCGCACCTTTGCGCGCGACGAGATTGATCGCTCGCAAGCCATCGCGAGCCCGGGGCTCAACCTCGCGTTGGCTGGCCTCGCGCGACGCACGCCTTCGCGCGACGACGCCCCCGCTGGTTGCGTCTCGCGTTCGATCTTGCGCAACGCCTGCGTACCCAACTCCCCGTGCAGGCGCATTCCCTCCCATGAACTCGCGGCGCAGATGATGCACGCCCTCGCGCGACATGGTCGACGACTTGATTCTGGGAATGGCGGGCGCGGGCGGTGACGGAGTGGTGAGCGCCGGTGAGTCGCTCCTCGCAGCAGCCTCCTCCGAGGGCTACCACGCGCTGATGACCAAGAGCTTCGGTTCGCAGATTCGCGGCGGCGAGTCCTCGTGCCGGGTTCGCCTCTCGACGAAGAAGGTCCTCAACCCCGGCGGCGCCCTCGACGTGCTGGTGGCCCTGAACTGGGAAGACTTCTTCAAGTTCGGCGCCGAGCTGCCGCTCTCGGTCACCACCGTCCTCATCTACGAAGAGAAGGCAGGCCCGCCGCCCGAGACGCTCAAGGCGCGCGGCGTGGTGCCGAACCGGCTCATCCCCGTCGCCATCACCGAGCTCACCAAGAAGTCGGCCGGGTCAGACAAGGCCAAGACGTCGGTGGTGCTGGGGCTGCTCTCAGGTTGGTTCGGAATTCCCGCCGCGGCCATCACCCGGGGCCTCACCAAGAAGTTCGGCGGCAAGGCCGAAGGGCTACTCGAGGCCAACGAGAAGGCGCTGGCGGCAGGCATCGAGTACGCGAGTGCGCACCCGCTCCCCGCTCCACCAGTCATCGCGCGGCCGACCGGGCCGCCGGGCTCGAAGATGCTCTGCGACGGCAACGACATGTGCGCGGCCGGAGCCCTCTTCGCGGGCGTGAAGTTCTTCGGCGGCTACCCCATCACCCCGTCCACCGAGGTGATGCAGACGCTGAGCCGCGAGATCTGGAAGTACGGCGGCGCGGTGCTCCAGTGTGAAGACGAGATCGCGGGCATCGGCGCGAGCGTCGGCGCCTCGTTCGCGGGGCGTAAGTCGATGACGGCCACCAGCGGCCCGGGCATGGACCTCAAGACCGAGATCCTCGGGCTGGCCACCATCGCGGAGCTGCCCCTGGTGGTGCTCAACGTGCAGCGCGGCGGCCCCTCGACCGGCCTGCCCACCAAGCCGGAGCAGGGCGACCTCTTTCAGGCGGCCTTCTCTGGGCACGGCGACGTGCTGCGCCCGGTGCTCGCGCCCACCGACGTCGAAGACACCTTCCGCGTCACCGTCGACGCCTTCAACATCGCCGAGCAGTACCAGACGCCGGTGATCATCTTGTCCGACCAGGAGATCGCCCAGCGCAAAGAGGCGGTCGATCTCATCGACACCTCGAAGCTCGAGATCGTCGAGCGCCGGGTGCCCACCGCGGCCGAGCTGGCCGAGAAGCCGTACGCGCGCTTCGCCTTCACCGACAGCGGCGTCAGCCCCATCAGCCACCCGGGCCTTCAGGGCGGCACCTACCTGGCGGCCGGCATCGAGCACAACGAGAAGGGCGACCCCACCTCGGGCGGGGTGATGCACGCGAAGATGAATGAGAAGCGCTTCAAGAAGCTCGAGCCGCTCAAGCGCCGCGCCGAGTTCTTCGAGCTGTTGGGCGACCCGAAGGCCCCGCTGGGCCTCATCGCCTGGGGCAGCACCGCCGGCGTCGCGCGCGAGGCCCACGCGCTGGCGACCGCCCAGGGCCACGACGTCAAGCTGCTCGTGCCCTACCTGCTGTACCCGATCGCCGAGCAGGTCTACGCCAGCTTCTTCGAGTCGCTCCGGCACGGCCTGCTCGTCGAGCTGTCGCACCAGGGCCAGCTCTACCGGATGCTGCGCATGTTCACCGAGGTGCCCAGGGGCCTTCGCAGCTTCTGTCGCAGCGGCGCCAACCCCTTTCAACCCGCGGAGCTCGTCGCGCGCCTGCTCGAGCAGAAGGGCATGCCGTCATGAACGCGCCGGTGCTTCAGGCGAAGGACTACAAGAGCGACCTCAAGCCCATCTGGTGCCCCGGGTGCGGCGACTTCGGGGTGCTCCAGGGCCTCTACCGCGCGCTCTCGTCGATCGGCCGGCCGCCGCACGAGGTGGCCTTCATCTCGGGCATCGGCTGCTCCTCACGCATTCCCGGGTACACCACCGCGTACGGCTTCAACAGCGTGCACGGGCGCTCGCTCCCCATCGCGCAGGGCGTGAAGCTGGCCAACCCCGAGCTGCTGGTGGTGGTGGCTGGCGGTGACGGCGACGGCTTCTCGATCGGCGGCGGGCACGTGCCGCACGCGGTGCGCCGCAACATGGACCTGACGTACCTGGTGATGGACAACCAGGTGTACGGGCTCACCAAGGGGCAGCTCTCGCCCACCTCGCCCCGCGGCCTCGAGACCGTCACCTCGCCGCTGGGCAGCCTCGAAGACCCGATCAACCCGCTGCTCTACATGCTCGCCTACGGCGCGGGGTTCGTCGCCCAGGCCACGCCCGCCGACATGCCCGGCATGACCGCGTTGATCGAAGAGGCCATTCGCTACCCCGGCTTCTCGTTCGTCAACATCCAGTCGCCGTGCGTGACGTTCGGCGAAGACAACCAGCAGCTCAAGGCGCACAAGGCGACCATGAAGACGCTGGCGAGCCTGGGGCACGACGCCTCGAACCAGCTCGCCGCGCTCGATCTCGCGCGCTCGTACGGCACCGAGCTCTACACCGGCGTCTTCTACCGCAACCCCAACCCGCCGCCGACGTACGAGGCCCTGGTGAAGCTGCGCCAGGCCGAGCAGGCCAGGAAGGCGCGCTCGCGACACCAGATCCTCGAAGCCTACCTGCAGAAGTGAGGGCCGCCGTGACCAGCCAGACACAGACACCGGGAATCGACTTCGCCGCGCTGACCCTGAAGGACGCGTTCGATCTGGCCGTGCTGATCGAAGAAGAGGCGCGCGATCGCTACGAGGAGCTCTCGGCGCAGCTGGTGCTGCACCGAACCCCTGGGGCCGCCGCCTTCTTCGCGAAGATGGTGCGCATCGAAGAGCTGCACCGCCAGCAGCTGCTCGAGGAGCGCAAGAAGCACTTCAACGACCAACCCGTCGCCGTGCGGCGCGAGATGATCTTCGACGTCGAGGCGCCCGACTACGACGAGGCGCGCGCCGACATGACGACCCGGCAGGCGCTCGAGGCCGCCCTGCGCAGTGAAGAGAAGGCCCACCGCTTCTTCGTCTCGGTGCTCAGCCACGTGCAGAAGCCCGAGGTGCGCAGGCTCTTCGAGGAGCTCCGCGACGAGGAGGTCGAGCACCAACAGTTGGTGAAGGCCGAGCTCGCGAAGCTGCCGCCCGACGACCGGTTCGCCCGCGTCGACGTCAGCGACGGCCCCGCACCGCAGTGACGAAAGGCACCCAGGCACCATGTCCTCTGGCCTCGCCCTGCTCGCGTTTCTCCTGGTCGCCGTCGCGGTGGCGGGCTCGATGTTGGTGGGCGCCAGGCTCTTGCGGGTCGTCTCGACGAAGCGGGAGCCCCTCAAGGGACAGACCTACGAGTGCGGCGAGGTGCCCTCGGGCGTGGCCTGGGTGCGGTTTCACGCGCGCTACTACGTGGTGGCGCTGTTCTTCGTGCTCTTCGACATCGAGACGGCCTTCCTGTTGCCGTGGGCGACCATCGTGCGTGAGGCCGGCGCGCGCGGCCTCGTCGCCGTCACCTCGTTCGTGGTGGTGCTGATGCTCGGCTGGGCCTGGGCGACCCGCAAAGGAGCGCTCCAGTGGCAATGAGCCCGCAGCGCACCGTCGACACCGGGGCCAACTTCCGCCACCCCCTCTACCAGGTGCTGCTCGAGACGCCCGGCCTCACCGTCGGCACCGCCGCGCTCGACGATCTGCTCACCTGGGGCCTCACCAACGCCATGTGGATCTTCCCCATGGCGACCAGCTGCTGCGGCATCGAGTTCATGGCCACGGCGGCGAGCCGGGTCGACATCGATCGCATGGGCGTCATCGTGCGCGCCACGCCCCGGCAGGCCGACGTGATGGTGGTGGCCGGCACCATCACCACCAAGATGGCGCCGCGCGTGCTCAAGCTGTGGGAGCAGATGCCCGAGCCCAAGTGGTGCGTCGCGATGGGCTCGTGCGCCATCTCGGGAGACTTCTACCGGAACCTCTACAGCGTGGTTCCCGGCGTCGACACCTTCATGCCGGTGGACGTCTATGTGCCCGGCTGCCCGCCGAACCCCGAAGCGCTGATGCACGGCATGCTGCGGCTGCAGGAGAAGATCCAGCGGCAGCGGCGGGGCGAGGTGGTGGTGCCCGAGGTGAACCCGGGGCTGATGAAGGTGACCCAGCCCTCGGTGCCCAGGCTCACCGAGCCCACCCGCTCGCCCGAGCAGACGCTCGCGCAGGAGCGCGCCTCGGACAACCCGACCGCCGATGAAGAGAGCGCCCCGCTCGAGGTGGCGGCCGGCCCCGCGCCCCAGGTGGCGCCGCTCGTCGGCGGCGACTTCGCGGCGCTGCTCGCCGAGCTGGGCGTCACCGAGCTGCCGGCCGATGGGCCGCCGGTGATCCCCCTCGCGCAGCACCTCGAGCTCGCCCGGCGGCTCAAGGCGCTGGGCTACCGACAGCTCGTCACCATGGTGGCGACGCACTGGCTGGCCGGCAAGGGCCGCAAGGGCGCCGACCCCGCCGAGCCCGAGCACTTCGAGCTCACCACCGCGGTGCGCACCATCGGGCCGGGCTCGAAGGTGGCGGCCTGGTCGGTGCGGCTGGCGCCCGACGAGCCGGTGCTGACCCTGAGCGGCGTCTTCGCCGGGGCCGATTGGCAGGAGCGCGAGCAGTTCGACCTGCTGGGCGTGCGCTTCGCAGGGCACCCCGATCTGCGGCGGCTGATGCAGACCGAGAACGCCACCACCTTCCCCCTGCGGCGCGACTTCCCCGCTGACGCACCCGCTCCGCCCTGGAGGTGACGAGATCATGACGCCCCTCGCCGCCACCGTTCGCCCACGCGTCAACCCGTACCTGTCCATCGACGCCCTCGACCCCGAGGCCGAGTTGATGCTGTTGCACTTCGGGCCGCAGCACCCGTCCACGCACGGCGTCTTCCGCATGGATCTGTTCCTCGACGGCGAGCGCATCGTCAAGGCGGTGCCGCACTGCGGGTACCTGCACCGGGCGGTCGAGAAGCTCTGCGAGAAGCTGGCGTACGTGCAGCTGCCGCCGATCGTCGACAAGAACGACTACGTCGCGCCGATGACCAACGAGCAGGCGCTGGTCATGGCCTTCGAGGCGATGCTGAAGCTCGAGGTGCCCCGGCGCGCGCGGTGGATGCGGGCCCTCTTCGCCGAGCTGCAGCGCGTGGCCTCGCACCTGCTGTGGCTGGGCACCTTCTCGCTCGATCTCGGCGGCGCGCTGGGCGGCGGCTCGACCGTCTTCATCTACTGCTTCCGTGAGCGCGAGCTGGTGCTCGATCTCTTCGAGGCCGTCACCGGCGCGCGCTTTCACTACAACACGCACTCCATCGGCGGGAACCGGCACGACCTGCCGGCCGGGTGGGGCGCGAAGGTGAAGGCGGCGCTCGACACCATCGAGGCCCGGCTGCCCGAGTACCTGGCGATGACGCTCCACAACCACCTCTTCGAGCAGCGCACCCGCGGCGTCGGCGTGCTCGACGGCGAGCTGGCGCTGGAGCTGGGGGTGACCGGCCCCAACCTCCGCGCCTCGGGCGTCGATCACGACCTGCGCCGCGACGCGCCCTTTCACGCCTACGACGAGGTGAAGGTGAACGTCGCGACTGCGCGCGGCGGCGACTGCTACGCGCGCACCGAGGTGCGGGTCGCCGAGCTGGTCGAGAGCCTGCGCCTGTGCCGCGCGCTGCTCGACGGCATGCCCGAGGGCCCCATCAACTCCGGCAAGCCGACCAAGCTCCCGGTGCAGACGAAGCTCCCCGCGGGGCAGCAGTACGTGGGCATCGAGACGCCGCGCGGTGAGCTGGGGACCTGGGTGATCGCCGACGGCTCCCAGCACCCGTACCGCCTCAAGCTGCGGCCGCCCAGCCTGCACGCGCTCTCGGCGCTGCCGTACCTGCTCCCGGGCCAGACGGTGAGCGACGCCATCGCCATTCTCGGGTCGCTCGACCCCATCATGGGCGAGGTCGACCGATGACCGACTTCACGCACGGAGCGCTCTACGGCGGCGGCATCATCACCGTCATCATGACGCTGGTGGCCCTGGCGCTGTGGGGTGAGCGCAAGATGGCGGCGCGCATGCAGAGCCGGCTGGGGCCCACGCTGGTCGGGCCCTTCGGGTTGCTGCAGCCGGTGGCCGACGTGCTGAAGCTGCTGCAGAAGGAAGACATCGTGCCCGACGAGGCCGATCGGGTGCTCTTCAACCTCGCGCCGCCGCTGGGCGCCATCGGAGCGCTGGCGGTCGCGGCGGTGGTGCCGTTCTCGGCCAGCATCATCGGGGCCGATCTCGACGCGGGGGTGCTCTACCTGCTGGCCATCGGCGCGCTCGGCGTGCTGCCCGTCTTCATCGCGGGGTGGGGGAGCAACAACAAGTTCGCGCTGCTGGGCGCCATGCGGGCCATCGCGCAGTCGGTCTCGTACGAGGTGCCGCTGGTGCTGGCGGCGCTGGTGCCGGTGATCCTCACCGGCACGATGAAGGTGAGCGCGATCGTCGAGTACCAGGCCCAGCACCACTGGCTGATCGCCTGGCCCTTCTTCCTGGGCGTGCCCGCCTTCGTGCTCTTCATGCTGGCCATGCTGGCCGAGTCGAACCGCATTCCCTTCGACATCCCCGAGGCCGAGAGCGAGCTCGTGGCGGGCATCACCACCGAGTACACCGGCATGAAGTTCGCGCTGTTCTACATGGCCGAGTACCTGCACACGCTCATCGCCTCGGCGGTGGCGGCGGCGCTCTTCCTCGGCGGGTGGGACGGGCCGTTCGCGCCCGGCCTCCACTGGATGGCGGCCAAGACGTTGGGCCTGTTCGCGTTCGTGTACTGGGTGCGGTGGACGCTGCTGCGCTTCCGCTCCGATCAGCTGATGGCGCTGTGCTGGCGCTGGCTGGTGCCGACCGGGGTCGCGCTCGTGCTGGGCGCGGCGCTCTGGGTCGTCTTCGTCGGGTGAGAGGGCACCATGCGTCACTTCCTTGATGCCTTTCGCAGCATCGCCACCGCGGCCAGGAGCTTCGCCCGCCCGCCCACCACCGTGCAGTTCCCGCACGAGGTCAGGGAGCGCGCCGAGCGCTACCGCGCCAGCTTCGCGCTGCTGCACGAGGCCGACGGCGACGAGGCCTGCATCGGGTGCCTGCAGTGTGAGCGCATCTGCCCGTCGAAGGTCATCGCCATCAAGGGGCCCGCGAAGCGTGACTCGCCGATCAGCGGCAAGAAGCGCAGCTACGCCGACGACTTCACCCTCGATCTGTCGGCCTGCATCTTCTGTGAGCTGTGCGTGCAGGTCTGCCCCACCGACGCCATCGTGATGACGCGCGAGCAGGAGCCGCCGGCCTATGGGCGCGAGGCGCTCGTGCTGACGATGGCGAAGCTCTACGAGAACGAGAAGGCGAAGACGCGAGCCTGGGGCGATGGGACGAAGCTGATGGAGATGCAGACGCCCCCGAAGCCGCCGAAGCCGGCGCCGGCTGGTGCTCCCGTTGCCGCGACGTCGGTCGCCTCCCCCTCGGTGGGCGCTGCGCCGGCGATTGAGCCAACGAGCGCGAAGCCCAGCGAGGCTTTGGGCGTGGCGTCGGTCGGCTCCACCTCGGCGGGCGCTGCGACATCGACGAGCGGACCTGGCCCGGCTCCCGAGGCCATGGCGTCTCATGCCGCCAACTCAGGGGCTGCAGCTTTGCTGAACGAGCCGGTGACGCGCACGCCTGTGGAGCCACCCGAGGCGGCGCCCCTCGCCGCGGCGCCGGCCGGGTCGCCAAAGGTCGCCGCGCCTCAACCCGGAGACGAGGCCGGTGCTGCAGCGCCAGCGGGCGCCTCACCCACGAAGCCTGAAGGAGGCACCCCATGACCTTCGACCCCGGCTTCACGGCGGTGGCGCTCGTGATGATCGTCTCGGCGCTCTTCGTGGTGCGGGCGCGCCACCTCATTCACGCGGCGCTCTGGCTGGGCGTGACGCTGCTGGCGACGGCCGTGTTGTACGCCCAGCTCAACGCGCCGTTCCTCGCCGGCGTGCAGGTGCTCACCTACGTCGGTGGCCTGCTGACGCTGATGATCTTCGGCGTCATGGTGACGCGCCGTCACGAGGGGCTCGACGCGGCGGCCGAGAGCGACGGGAAGGACCGCGGCTTCATCTTCGCCACCGCGCTCTTCGTCATCCTCGCGGTGGTGACGTGGACGAGCGCGCCCGTCATCGCCTCGCCGGCGAAGGTGGCCACCACCGCCGAGCTCGCGCGGGCGCTGCTCGACGAGTACCTGATCGCCTTCGAGGCCCTGTCGCTGTTGTTGCTGGCCGCCATCGTCGGCGCGGTGGTGCTGGTGCGGCGCCGCGACGCGGTGCCTGGCGCTGCCGCTGACACCCCGGCGCTGCCGGCGACCCCCGAGGTGAACCCGTGACGCTCACCAGTTGCATCCTGCTCGCCTCGGCGGTGATGGCCATCGGCGTCTACGGCGTGGTGACCCGGAGGCAGGCCGTCGCCATGCTGCTCTCGGTCGAGCTGATGGCGAACTCGGCCAACATCGTCTTCGCCTCGTTCGCCCACTTCCGGGGCGGGCCGTCAGCGCAGGTCTTCGTGCTGTTCGCCCTCGCGCTCACGGTGGCCGAGGTGGCCATCGGGCTGGCCCTGGTGATGCTCCTGTACCGGCGCCACGGCGACACCTCGCTCGCGCTGGCCAGCGAGGCCAGGCGATGAGCCCGGTGACGCTGGCGCTGGTCGCGACCCTCGCGCCCGCCGTGGCGGCGGTGCTGCTCCTGGTCGTCAGCCCGCTGCGCCACCGCGGCGCGCCGGCGGCCTGGCTCACGTTGGCGGCGACGGTGACGTCGCTGGGCGCGGCGATCGCGCTGCTGGTCGCCCGGCTCGGCGGCGCCCCCGACGCGCGCGCCACCACCTCGTGGATCGAGCAGGCCGGCCGCCCGCTGGCCGAGGTGGGCGTGCTGATCGACGGCGTCTCGCTGGTGATGCTGCTCATCGTCTGTCTGGTCGCGCTCTGCGTGCAGCTCTTCTCGGTGGCGTACATGCACGACGAGCCGCCGAAGGCGTTCGGCCGCTACTTCGCCCTGCACGCGCTCTTCCTCTTCAGCATGAACGTGGTGGTCGTCTCGCCGAACCTGCTTCAGCTCTTCTTCGGCTGGGAGCTCGTCGGCCTGAGCAGCTACCTGCTGATCGGCTTCTACTTCGCCAGGCCGTCAGCGGCGCAGGCGGCGGTGAAGGCGTTCTGGATGACGAAGCTCGCCGACATGGGCTTCCTCTTCGGGCTGCTGGTGCTCTTCGTCTCGACCGGGAGCTTCGAGTGGACGTCGGCGCCGAGCGCGGCGGTGGCGACCTGGGTGACGGGGCTGCTGTTCGTCGCGGTGGTGGGCAAGTCGGCGCAGTTCCCGCTCCACGTCTGGCTGCCCGACGCGATGGAGGGCCCGACGCCGGTGTCGGCGCTCCTGCACGCGGCGACGATGGTGGCGGCCGGCGTCTTCCTGGTGGTGCGCGCCGACCCGCTCTTCGCGCTCGCCCCCGGCACCCGCGAGGTGATGCTGTGGGTGGGCTCCGTCACCGCCGTCTTCGCGGCCGGCCTGGCGCTGGTGCAGCGCGACCTGAAGAAGGTGCTCGCGTTCTCGACCTGCTCGCAGCTCGGCTACATGGTGGCGGCGCTCGGGGCAGGGCAGGCCTTCGCGGGCTTCTTCCACCTCGGCACCCACGCCTTCTTCAAGGCGCTCCTCTTCCTCGCCGCCGGGAGTGTCATTCACGCGGTCCACTCCAACGCCATCGACGACATGGGGGGCCTGCGCAAGAAGCTGCCGCTGACGACCGGCGCCTTCGTCATCGGCGCGCTGTCGCTGGCGGGCGTGCCGGGGTTCGCGGGCTTCTTCAGCAAGGACCTGGTGCTCTCGTCGCTCGAGGGGAAGGCCTCGTGGGTGCCGTGGGCGATGCTGCTGTTCGCCGCGTTCCTCACCGCGTTCTACATGGGCCGCGTCGTCATCAAGGTCTTCTGGGGCGAGCCGGGGGCGCGCGCGGAGCACGCCCACGAGGGCAACCTCGCCATGACGGGGCCCCTGGTGGTGCTGGCGGTTCCGTCGCTCGCCTCAGGCGTGCTCGGTGGGTGGCTCGCCACGCAGACGAGCGCGGAGTACCACCTGCACCTCGGCCTCACGCCCGTGCTCGCGACGGTGATGTCGCTGGCCGGGCTCGGCGCCGCGGTGGTGGTGTTCGGCCGTGGTGGCAAGGCGCCCCTCACCGCCGTCCTGGAGCGCCTCGACACGTTCTCGCTCGTCGATCGCGCGTGGGCGGGGGGCTATCGGCTGGGGCTCCTGGGCGTGAGCGCGCTCGCGGGCTGGGTTGATCGCTACCTCATCGACGGGCTGATGAACTTCGCCGGCTGGGCCGCGCTCGAGGGCGGCACCTCGGCGCGGCGGCTCCAGACCGGCCTGGTGCGCGACTACGCCCTGATGGTCGTGGTGGGCGTGCTGGCGCTGGTGCTGATCGGAGTGCTGCGATGAGTCACCTGCTCGCCCTCACCATGGCCGCGCCGGCGCTGGCCGCGGTGGTGCTGCTGCTGATCCCCTCGACGTCGCGCACGGCGCTGCGGCTGGTCTCGCTGGCAGGGGCGACCGGCGGGCTGCTGGCCAGCCTTCGGGTGGCCTTCGTGTACGACCGCGCGCAGGGTGGGTTGCAGCTGCTCGACAGCGTGCCCCTGGTGCCGTCGCTGGGGGTGCACCTGAAGCTGGCGGTGGACGGGTGGGGCGTGGCGCTGTTGCTCCTCACCGGGGTGATCGTCGTCACCGGCGTGCTGGCGAGCTGGTCGGTGAACAAGCGCGACAAGGAGTTCTTCCTCTTGTTGCTGGTGCTGGTCGCGGGCGTCTTCGGCGTCTTCGTCTCGCAAGACCTGTTCGTCTTCTTCCTCTTCTACGAGATCGCGGTGCTGCCGATGTACCTGCTCATCGGCATCTGGGGCTCGAGCCACCAGGTGCCGGCGGCGGGCCCGTTCACCTTCGCGTGGAAGCGCTTCGAGGTCGGCAGCCGCGAGTACGCCGCGATGAAGCTGACGTTGATGTTGCTGGTGGGCTCCGCCGCCATCCTCGTGGCGATGTTCCTGCTGTGGGAGCACTCGGGCGCGCGCACCTTCGACCTGCAGGTGCTCGAGGCCACGAAGTTCCCGCTCGCGGTGCAGCACGTGGTGTTCCCGCTGGTGTGGCTCGGCTTCGGCACGCTGGCGGGCGTCTTCCCGTTCCACACCTGGTCGCCCGACGGGCACGCCTCGGCGCCGACGGCGGTGTCGATGCTCCACGCCGGGGTGTTGATGAAGCTGGGCGCCTTCGGCGTGCTGCGCATCGGCATGGTGCTGGTGCCCGACGCCGCGGCCTGGTGGGCGCCCATCGTCGGGGCGGTCGCGGTGGTGAACGTGCTCTACGGAGCCCTCTGCGCGGCCAGCCAGAAGGACCTCAAGTACATCATCGCCTACTCGTCGGTGAGCCACATGGGCGTGGTGATGCTGGGCATCGCGACGATGAACGCGGCCGGGTGGAACGGCGCCGTCTACCAGATGGTGGCGCACGGCATCATGACCGGGCTGTTCTTCGCCCTCGTCGGCCTCGTCTACGAGCGGGCGCACACCCGCACCATCGCGCTCATGGGCGGCTTCGCGCACCCGATGCCGGTGGTGGCGGGCTTCTTCACCCTGGCGTGCCTCTCGTCGCTGGGGCTCCCGGGCACCGCCGGCTTCGTCGCCGAGTTCATGGTGTTCGTCGGCGCGGCGCAGGGCGCCAGCCCGTGGTGGGTGGTGCCCGGCGTGGTGGGCGCGTTCGTCACCGCGGTCTACGTGCTGCGGGCCTGCAAGACGATCTTCTGGGGCCCCGCGCCCACCGGAGCGTTCGCCGCGCTGCCCGACGTGCACCGTACCGAGTGGGCTGCGCCGTTGGCGCTGGGCGCGCTCCTCGTCGTCTTCGGCTTCTGGCCCCGGCTGTTGCTCGACTTCATCGACGTCGCCAGCCAGGGCTACCTCGGCAAGCTGCCCCTGGCCGCGGTCGCGCAGGTGCTGCCATGAGCGCCCTGCTGCAGCTCTTCGCGCTCGATCTCGCCGTCGCGGCGTCGGCGTGCGTGGTGCTGGCGCTCGACGCGTTCGCGAGGCTGCCCGGGCGCGTGGTGGGGTGGCTGACCGCGGCGCTCCTGGGCTCGGTGTTGGTCGCCACCTTCTTCGTCGATGGCACCGGCGTCGCGCCGCACGGGGTCTACGAGGCCGGCGCGTGGACGTTGTTCTTCAAGCGCCTGTTCCTGGCCGCCGGCATCCTCGCGGTGCTGGGCAGCATCGACTGGCTCGAGGAGCGCACGCCCCACCGGCAGGCCGAGTACTACGCGCTGATGCTGTTCAGCCTCACGGGCATGATGCTGCTGCCGGGGGCGCGCGACTGGGTGCTGCTCCTGGTGTCGTTCGAGCTGATGGGCGTTCCGCTCTACGCGCTCGCGGCGTGGGCGAAGACCGACGGGCCCGCTGACGAGCCGAAGCTGGGCCCCGAGGCCGGCCTCAAGTTGTTCGTCACCGGCGTCGCCAGCAGCGCCTTCACGCTCTTCGGCCTGGCCCTCGTCATCGGCGAGACGGGGTCGACCGCGCTCTCGGCGCTGCCGGCCTCGCTCTCGCTGCTGCACTCGACGGGCATGCTGATGGTGATCGCAGGCCTCGGCTTCAAGCTGGGCGCGGTGCCCTTCCACATGTGGGTGCCCGACACCTACCAGGGCGCGCCGACCCCCTTCGTGGCGTTCCTGTCGGTGGCGCCGAAGGCGGGCGGGCTGGCGGCGTACTCGGTCGTGATGCTCTCGGGCTGGGCGCAGCACCACGCGGTGTGGATGCCGGCCCTGGCGGTGCTCGCCGTCGCCAGCATGGTGGTGGGCAACGTCTTCGCGCTGCCGCAGCTCGACGTGCGCCGGCTGCTCGGGTTCTCGGGCGTCGCGCAGATCGGCTACGTGCTGCTCGCGGTCCGCGCCAACTCAGCCGAGGGCGTGGCGATGGCCCTCTTCTTCATCGCGACCTACGTCTTCACCAACCTGGGCGCCTTCCTGGTGGTGCACGCCGCGGCGCGGCAGAGCGGCGGGTACGAGCTCTCGAAGCTCGCGGGCCTCTCGCGGCGCTCGCCGTGGTTGGGCGCGGCGCTGCTCGTGTTTCTGTTGTCGCTGGCCGGCATTCCGTTCGTGGTGGGCTTCTGGGCGAAGCTGTTCGTCTTCCTGGCGGCGTGGCGGGCAGGGCTGTCGGGGCTGGTGGTGGTGGGCGTCGTCGTCGCCGTGCTGGGGCTCTTCTACTACCTGAGCGTCGCGCGCTCGACCTTCATGGCCGAGGGCGCTTCGAGCCAGCCAGTGAAGGCGGGGTTCCCGCTGACGGTCTCGATCGTCGTGTGTCTGGTGGCGGTGGTGGGGCTGGGCCTGTGGCCGCGTCCGTTGGTGGACGAGGCCACGAAGGCGGCCAGCGCGTTCATGCCGAAGCACTGAGGAGGCCGTGATGACGCTCGAGAACAGCAAGATTCGCCGCATCATCCTCGTCGAACATGAAGGGCTGCGCATCGCGCTCAGGGCGGTCGAGGGGCTGCTCGATCGCGCGGCGCAAGGGGACGTGGCCGCGCTCAAGGAGGCCCATGCGCAGGTGCAGGCGCTGCTCGAGTCCTTCACGCGGCACGTCGAACACGAAGAGCGGCTGCTGCGGCCGGTGCTCCAGACGATCGACGCGTGGGGGCCCGCGCGGGTGCAGTCGATGGACGAGGAGCACGCCGCGCAGCGCGCGGTGGTCAGCGCCCTCGCCGCGCTCGACGCCATCTCGGATCCCGCAGGGTGGGTCCGCCAGGTGCGGGCCTTCAGCGCCGACCTGCTGCGGGACATGGCTGAGGAAGAGAAGACCTGCCTTTCCCCCAAGGTGCTGCGCGACGACATCGTCACCGTCGACGCCGACACCGAGTGAACACCGCAGCACCCACCCTTCACCCCAAGGAGCGTCTCATGCCGTACGTCGTCGCCGAGCCCTGCATCAAGTGCAAGTACACCGACTGTGTCGAGGTCTGTCCGGTCAACTGCTTCTACGAGGGCGCCAACTTCCTCGTCATTCACCCCACCGAGTGCATCGACTGCGGCGCGTGTGAGCCGGTGTGCCCGACCAAGGCCATCTTCACCGAAGACTCGCTGCCGGCGCAGTGGGCCGAGTACACGGCGCTGAACGCGAAGTACGCGACCGAGTGGCCGCAGATCTCGGAGAAGAAGGACGCGCTGCCCGAGGCCGAGGCCTTCAAGGACCAGCAGGGCAAGCGGGCGATGCTCGACCCGGCGCCGTTCAAGTAGCGCCGCGGTTGCACCCCGCCGCGTGGTGTGGGGTCATCGCGCGGTGACCATCACCGACCAGCCCGCGGCCCAAAGGGGCGCCAACCTCCTGCTGGGCTACGCCATCGGCGCCGCGGCGCTGTGGCTCGTCAACGTGCTGGTGAGCCGGGTGCTGCCGGTGAGCGCCTTCGAGTCGCTCGACGCCGCGATGCAGCTGGGCTGGCTTGGGCTCGCGGTGGTGTTCGCGGTCGGGGTGGTCTTCATCGGCACCGCGAGCGACCGGCCTGGGCTCGCCTGGGCGTTGGTTGGGCTCATCACCGTCGGCGCGCTCTTCGACCTCGCCTTCACCCTGCTGCGGTTGTTCCTGAAGGACGACCTCACCTTCTGGTCGCTCCTCTCCTACCCATCGATGGTGGTGGGGCTGGCGGAGCGCGTCGTCTTCCTCGTCTTCGCGGTGCGGCTGTGTGGGCCGAGCCGGCCCTGGGCGCTCCTGGTGGCGCTCGTCGCGGGCGGCGTCGGCGTGCTGCGCCTGGCGGCAGGGGTCGCGCTCTCGCTCCGGCTCTTCGACTACGGCGCGGTGGGCGACTGGTACCCGCTCTTCCTGGGTGTGATGGGGCTCGTCTCGATGGGCGGCACCCTGGCGCTCATCATCGGGGCGCGCTCAGCCATCGTGCAGACCGCCACGGGGCTCGCCCCGGCCGTGGGGGTTGCGCGCGTGAGCCACGAGCCCGTCAGCCCCGCGGCAGACCTCGGCATCGGCGCGGTGCTGTTGGTGGTGGGCCTCGCCATCTCGGTGGGCTCCTACGCGTTGGCCTCGAGCTCGGGGGGAGGGCGCTACCTGGTGGCCACCGGCTTCATCGGCGTCGGCGTGGGCCGGCTCATTCGGGGAATGATGCGCGCGGCGAAGCAGTCACCGTGACGAAGCCTCGGGACCCACGTGGCGTGGCTGGTGGCGAGGGCGCCGTCGGCGGATCCCGGTCAGCTGGGCGCGTGACGTGGCTGCGCGACTTCGACGCCCCGTGGAGCTCACCCCAGGTGAACGCGGCGCTCCGCTTCGGCGCGGCCCCAAGGCGCCACCGGCCGCTTGTCAGCCGAGGTGACGCTGGTTCAGAAGGTGAAGGCGCAGTCGCGAATCAGCTGCTTGAGCGAGTTCGCCTCGACGCCCGAGGCGCGCCAGTCAGACGGCAAGCCGAGCACCGGGCCCTTCACCCGTCGCAGATCGATGCCCATGCGCGTCTCGGCCCGCTCGCCCTTGTGTTCACGCGACGGGCAGGTGCCCTCGATCGTGAGGATGGCGGCGTCGGCGCCCAGCAGCTGAACGCCGCCGTACCACCCGAAGCCAGTCCTCGGCTCGAAGCCGCCGAGCAGGCTCAGCAGGTCTTTTTGCTCGATGCGGCTGCGGAGTTCCTGGGTCGCGAGCTGGCCGCCGATCTGCTTCACCGTCGCGCCGGCCACGCCGCCGAAGATCTTCACCAGCGCTTCCCCCACCACTCCCGCCGCGTCCCGCATGCCCGCCGAGGCCATGGCCACCGTGATGTCCACCGGCAGCTCGGCGAACGCGCCCAGGTCGGCGAAGCGCGTCACCAGCGGCAGGTCGCCGTCGGCCAGGCCCTGCTGGAGCCTGAAGACCGAGTAGTGAGGCGTGTTCCGCACGAGGAACCCGAGGACGGCGACGCCGAGGACACCCAGGACGAGTTTCTTCACGCGCTCGTTGTATCCCAGCTCGTCCCCCGAGGCGCGCCGGCGACGCGCGGCCTGCTCGCCACCCCCGCGCCCGTCGTCGCGTGCGCGCTCTCAGGGGCGGAGGTCGAAGAACCAACCGAACTGCAGCTGGAGGGCGCCGGTCGAGGCCCGAGCCGGGTCGACCAGGTACGAGAGCTGAAGCGCCCACGAGGCCGGGTCGCGCCGGAAGACGCCGAGTGACACCCCGGCGCGCACCGAGGGCACCGCCGGCAGCACCGGCTCGAGGCCGACGCGCGAGACGAGCACCCGCTGGCTCAACGAGAGGCCCAGCACCAGCTCCCACCGCGCGAGCTGGAGGCCATAGAACACCGGCACGCCCCACTCGAGCTGGGCCCACAGCGGCAGCCCGAAGCGGCCCGAGAGCGCGGCGCCGCCCAGCAACCCGGTCGAGACGACGTGCGTGACACGCCCCTGGTCGAGGCGCAGCAGCTCACCCTTGAGATCGGTGGTGAGCCCGAACTGGAAGACGCGCTCGGGCGCCAGCACCTGGCCCTGCGCCTGGGCCGAGAGGCCGACGTCGAAGCGTGAGCCGAGGCCGTAGCGGGCGTTGGCGCGCACCTCGGGGAGCGGGATGCCGTCAGGGTACTCGGTGCAGCGGGTCAACCCGAGGATTGGCCCCTGCGACACGTCACCGCAGAACGCCGCCGCCGAGAGCTGCCCTCCGACGCGGAGCCGACCCTGCTCGACGACCGACGCCGTCTGCATCGGAGCCACCGTCGCGCACGCGGACGCCGTGAGGAGCGCCGACACCATCAGCGCGCGGCTCATCGTGCACGCTCCTGGAGCCAGTCGATGATGCGTGACGTCCACCGCGCGTCGTAGAGGGGCAGGTGGCCGGTGCCTTCGTGCGTCCACAGCTCCACCGCGCCCCGTGGCGCGCAGCCCTCGATCGTCGACCCTTGCGTCTCGGCGTCGCCGTTTCCGAGCAGATCGAGCCGCTCTCCGTCCTTCCACCCACCCGTGCAGCCGTTTCGCCTCGCGAACCTGGCGCCCGTCTCTTTCGCGCCTGGGTAGAGCCCGTCGCGGCCGTTGATCGGCACGGCGGTGTCCTGATCGCCATGAACGAGGAGGATCGGCACCGGCTGGCCCTCGCCGCACCGTTGGGCATCGTCGAAGGTCGAGCCCGCGACCGCCACCACGCCGGCGAAGACGTCGCTCGCGTCACAGGCCAGGCGCAGCGACATGAAGGCGCCGTTGCTGTGCCCCACCAGGAACACGCGCCCGGGCTGCACCGGGTACCGCTGCTTGATGTCGTCGACCAACGCACGGAAGAAGGCCACGTCGTCGATCGCGAGGTGCTCGAAGTTGCAGCAGGCCTCGGTCGCGTTCCAGAAGCGCTTGCCGAGGCGGTCCACCGTGCCGTTGGGCATCGCGTAGAGGAACCGCTTCGCGTCGACCTGGCCTGAGACGGGGAAGAAGATGTCCTGGCCGCGGCCGGTGACGCCGTAGCCGTGCGCCATGATCACCAGCGGCAGCGGCGTCGTGCCGTCGTAGCCGTTCGGCACCCGCACCTCATAGGGGCGCCCCTGCACGGCGTGATCGGGAACACAGGCCACCAGCAGGAAGGCAGTCCACCACCAGCGTCTCGGCATGCAGGCCCCATAGCCGGGCGCGGGCCCATTCGCTCCCCGAACCGAGGCCGACGTCAGGGCGCGGCCACCAGCTTCGCGACGGCCTTCTGGGTCGCCACCAGGAACTTCGTCAGCTGCTTGCCCGGCTTGCCTTCACCCGTCGTCGCCCACCGCCCCGCCGCCAGCGGCAGCCCGTCACGCCCGCGCATCGCGCTCAGCACCACGTCGACCTTCCCCTTCGCGCCCTCGGTCGCGTCGACGATCACCAGCACGTCGGCGGACTGGGCCCTGGCGATGACGCCCAGACACGGGCCGATGCGGCAGCCCTCGACGGGCAGCTCGCTCTCGTCGACGCGCTTCGACAGAAAGCCCTTCTTCAAGAGCTCGTCCGACACCGTCTCGGTGAGCGCGCGCGAGACGTCTTCGTAGATCGCGTCTGGCGCCGAGACGTCGAGCACCGCGACGCGGACCGAGCCTTGCGCGAGGACCAGCGTGAGCGCCAGCGAGAGCATGCTGCTCACGCTACTTCGTTCGCGGCCGCGGGGCCGCTTTCAGGGCGCGGGTGGCTCGAGCTTCAGCCGGGCGACGCCCTCACGCGCGAAGCTGCCCAGGTACAGGTAGCCGTCGTGCTCGAGCGCGCTGGCGATGGGGGAGTAGCTGTCAGGGGCCTGGTACTGGAGCGACTCCACCACCTGGCCTTCGAGATCGACGGCCGCCACGAAGGCGTACCGCTCCGGCGCGGGCTGAAGGGCGTCCGGCAGGTTGGGGATCACCGCGCGCACCCGGGGCCACTGGGCGAGCGCGTCGACCAGCCCGTTGCGCGGAGAGCCGAGGGCGACCCAGAAGACGCGCCGCGCCCTCGAGTACCTCACGTTGTCGGGGAAGCCGGGCAGGGGCGGGCCGAACTTCTCTTTGGTGCCCGCCTTCTCGCCGGTCAGCCACACCCGCCACAGCTGGTACCCGCCGGTCTCGGCCACCACCAGGAACGACTCGTCGGGCGCGAGCGCGATGCCGTTGGCGAAGTTGAGGCCGCTGGCGACGAGCGAGGTGCGGCGGGTCTGCGGGTCCCACCGCAGCACGCGGCCCGTCAGCTGGTGCTCGAGCAGCTCGTGCTTGTAGTGCTCGAAGTCGTGCCGGGCCGAGGCGTCGGTGAAGTACACGGCGCCGCTCGTCGAGACGTCGAGATCGTCGGTGAACTTGAAGGGAACGCCGCCGTGCTCCGAGGCCAGCACCTCGATCACCCCGTCGGCGTCCATCGCCAGCAGCCCGCGCCAGGCGTCGCAGATCAAGATGCGGCCGTCGGTGTACCGCGCGAGCGCCAGCGGCCGGCCGTGGGTGTCGGCCAGCACCTGCGGCGCGTCGACCCCGGGACTGAGCCTCACCACGCGCCCATCCTTCAGGCCCGTCACCAGCGAGCCGTCGGGCTCGACGAACATCGCCTCGGGGCCCACCAGCTGCTTCGCCCACCACTCGACGGCCTTGAGGCGCTCGTTGGGCGCGAAGGCGCCCTCCATGGCCGTGCGTGGCGGGGGCTCCCAGGCCACCGGCGCGATGGGCGAGGGCAGCACGAAGAGCCAGGCCACCAGCGCGAAGGGCAGGGTGATGAAGAGCAGCGCCGCGCGCCGCTTCACGGGGCCTTCTTCCGCTTCGCGCGCCGGGCTTGCGAGCGCTGCTCGAGGTACTCCAGCACCGCGGGGTAGCCCGTCGGCGAGGTGCGCTGGAGCCGGTCCAGCATCACCGCGTCGGAGCCGACCAGCACCCGCTTGTCGCCCCGCTCGATGCCGCTGACGATGCGCTGCGCGCACTGCTCCGGGGTCGTCTTCGCCACCTTGTCGAACAGGCGCACCGCGGTCGCGTGGCTGGCGTCTTCGGTGGCGCCTCTTCGAAAACGCATCGAGCGGGTGATGTTGGTCTTGATGCCGCCGGGGTGAATCGACACCGCGCGAACCCCGGTGCCCTTCAGCTCACGCCACAGCACCTCGGTGAAGCCGCGCACCGCGAACTTCGAGGCGTTGTACATGCCCTGCAGCGGCCAGGCGACGATGCCGAAGACGCTCGAGACGTTGGCGATGACGCCCGAGCGTTGGGCCAGCATGGCGGGCAGGAACGCCTTGGTGCCGTGCACCACGCCCCAGAAGTTAACGTTCATCACCCACTCGAAGTCCTCGTACGAGACGTGCGCGACGCTGTCGTTGACGGTGACGCCGGCGTTGTTCACCAGCACGTCGACCCGGCCGTGCGTGGAGTGGACCTCGGCCGCGAGCGCCTCGACCTGATCTCGCTTCGAGACGTCCACCCGCTGGAGCGAGGCCTTCCGCTTCAAGAGGCCCTGCGTCTCGTCGAGCCCCTCGGCGCTGACGTCGGCCAGCACCAGCTCACACCCCCGGGCGTCGAGCAGCTGCGCCAGGCCCCGGCCGATGCCGGAGCCCGCGCCGGTGATGACCACGATCTGTCCTGCCTTCATGTCTCGACTCCTTCGAGGTGGTGGAGCTGCTTGTCGAAGCGCGAGAGCCCCGCGCGGAAGGTGAAGGTGAAGCCCGGCCACAACGTGACGTTCTGGCCGCGCTCGTCGAGGTACCAGCTCCGGCATCCGCTGAGCCAGACGGTCTTCTGCAGCCGGCGCTGGAGCGCCGCGTTGAAGCCCGCCTCGGCGTCGTCGCGCACCTGCCACCAGCGCGCGTCGGTGTTGGTGACGATGTCGATGGTCTTCATCACGAAGGCCAGCTGCGCCTCGATCATGAACACCATCGACGAGTGGCCCAGCCCGGTGTTGGGGCCCGTCAGGAGGAAGAGGTTGGGGAAGCCGTGTACCGCCGTGCCGTACCAGGCCTTCGCGCCCTGGCTCCACACGTCACCGAGGTGGACGCCGTGGCGGCCGGAGATCGAGAGCGCGCCGACCATGTCGGTCACCTCGAAGCCGGTGCCGAAGATCAGCACGTCGCAGGGGTGCACCCGCCCATCGCGCGTCTTCACGCCCTGCTCCACGACGGCCTCGATCGGGCTAGTGACGAGCTCGCAGCTCGGGCGCGTGAGGGCCGGGTAGTAGTCGTCTGACACCAGCACGCGCTTGCAGCCCAGGGCGTAGTCGGGCGTCAGCTGCTCGCGCACGGCGGGGTCTGCGATCTGGGCCTCGAGGTGGCGCCTGGCCAGGCGGCTCGCCAGCGTCATCAGCCAGGGCGCCTTGACGAAGGCCGGCACCCGCAGCTCGTGCAGCCAATAGAGCGCCCAGCGCAGCAGCGTCTGCACGAACGGGAAGACGCGGAGCACCGTGCGGAGCGCCGGGCTGATGGCCTTGTCTCCCCGCGGGAGGACCCAGGGGGCGGTGCGCTGGAACACGGTGACGCCTCGCGCGCGGTCCACCAGGTGGGGAACGAACTGAATCGCGCTCGCCCCCGTGCCGATGACCCCCACCCGGGCCGCGGAGAGCTCGACCGAGGCGTCCCACCGCGCCGAGTGAAAGACCGGCCCCGTGAAGGCCTCGAGGCCTGGCAGCGCGGGGAGCGACGGCCGGCTCAGCCCGCCGAGCCCGGCGATGAGGAATCGCGCCGACCACTCCTCGCCGTTCTCGCAGCGCACCTGCCACCGCGCCAAGGCCTCGTGCCACCGCGCCTCGACCACGCGTCGCCCGAAGCGCAGGTGCGGTCGCAGCCCGAACTGGGTCGCCACGCGCTCCAGGTACTCGAGGAGCTCGGGCTGGCGCGCGTAGGTGTGGCTCCAGTCGGGGTTGGGACAGAACGAGAACGAGTAGAGGTGCACCCGCACGTCGCAGGCGCAGCCGGGGTAGGTGTTCTCGCGCCACACGCCGCCCACGCGCTCGGCCTGCTCGAGGATCACGAAGGACGGGCGCCCCCGGCGCTTGAGCTCCACGCCGGCGCCCAGCCCCGCGAAGCCGCTCCCGATGACCACCACCTCGACGTCGTTCATGGCCGTCAGCGCCGGGTGAAGGGCCAGACCCCCTTCTTCTTCGGGGCGCGCAGGAGCGCCTCCACCGCCGCGCCGTCGGCAGGCCGCTTCTCGGGCTTCTTCTCGAGGCACGCCATCACCACCCCCAGCGCGTGGTGCCCAACCAGCGCGTCGTCGAGCGGCACCAGCTTCGGCGGGGCCTCGTGCAGGTGCCCCGAGAGCACGTCGAAGTGCCCACCCGTGAAGGGCAGCGCCCCCGACAGCAGCTGGTAGCCGACGACGCCGAGGCTGTAGACGTCAGAGGCCGAGGTGGCTGGCTGCCCCATGGCCTGCTCCGGCGAGACGTACGAGGGCGTGCCGCCGACGCGGTTGACGTTGGTCTGGAACATGAGGGCCGCTTCTTTGGGGTCGGTGAAGCGCGCGATGCCGAAGTCGAGCAGCTTGAGCCTCGGGGCGTCGGGCCAGCCCGTCACCATGGTGTTGTCGGGCTTCACGTCGCGGTGCGCGATGCCCAGCTGGTGAATCGCCCCGAGCGCCGAGGCGAGCTGCGCGAAGAGCTCCAGGCGCATCTCGGGCGCGAGCGGCTCGCGGGCCGTCAGCTCGTCGAGCCTGACGCCTTCGATCCACTCCAGCACCAGCAACAGGCCCTCGGCCGCGCGCTCCTCGAACTTCAGCAGCTTCACGATGCCCGGGTGATCGATCTGCCACAGCAGGGCGGCCTCGCGCTGAAACCGCGCGCGCATCTCGTGATCGTCGAGCAGCTGGCGGCGCAGCACCTTCACCGCCACCCGCTCGCCGGTGCCGGTGTCTTCGGCCAGGAAGACCCGGGCCGTGCCTCCCGAGCCGGCGGGGCGCACCAGGCGGTACTTCCCGTCGAGGATCAGCTGGGAGCTCACGACCGGGGGTTCTAACGCGAAAGGATTTCCAATCATTCTGGAAGAACCCGCACACCTTGCCGCGGCGCCCCGCCCCTTCTTCCCGAAGGAGCGCTGGCCCTTCATTTGCTGAGGCTGGGCTCGAGCGCCAGCTGCGAGCGGCCAGCGCGCTGCGGTCTCCACGCCGCCTCAAGGAGCGACGCCATGAACCTCACGACCTGGGATCCGTTTCGCGAACTGGAAGAGATGAGCACCCGCCTCAATCGAGCGCTGGGTCGCAACGGAGGCCAGAAGGACTCGCTGGCGACCGTCGACTGGGCGCCGTCGGTCGACATCCTCGAGACGGCCGAAGACTTTCAGGTGAAGTGCGAGCTGCCCGAGGTGAAGAAGGACGACGTGAAGGTGAACGTCAGCGACGGGCTGCTGCGCATCGAGGGCGAGCGCAAGTTCGACAAGGAAGACAAGTCGAAGAAGTACCACCGGGTGGAGCGCTTCTACGGCTCGTTCATGCGCTCGTTCGCGCTGCCCGAGGGCGTCGAGGCCGACAAGGTGAAGGCCGAGTTCAAAGACGGCCTCTTGACGGTTCGAATGCCCAAGTCGCCGAAGGCGCTGCCGCGCTCGGTCGACGTGAAGATCGGCTGAGCGTCACGGGCGCGGCGGGTCGGGCGGCAGGCCCAGCTCGCGGCGCACGGCGCGAAACGGCGCGGTCCACTGGCCCGCGCCGTCGCGCACCACCAGCGTCTCGTGCTCCAGCGCTCCCGGCTCGCGGGTGAAGGTCCACACGCTGACCAACGGCGCCTTTCCATCGCGCGGCACGACGTGCAGCAGCCCGCGGGCGTGGAGCGGCGTGACCGTCGCTCGAACCCGCGCGTCTTCGAGCGTCGCGGCGCACATCACGAACACCCCGGCCTCGGTGAGGTGGGCCTCGGCCGCCGCCAGGTAGGCCTCGACGCCGCCGCGGTGCTCGAACCGGCAGGCGCTGACGTGTTCAGCGTCGGCCTCGGTGCCGGTGCCCCGTGGGAAGTACGGTGGCGTGCCGGTGACCAGCGAGACCCGCGCCCCCAGCTCCAGGCTCCGAAGATCGCCGTCCAGCACCCGGCAGCGCCCCTCGACGCCGTTGAAGGCGATCGAGCGCCTCGCCATCGCGGCGCGCTCGGGCTGCGCCTCGACCCCGACGACCTCGAAGTCCTCCGCGCTCCACGCCATCATCAGCAGCACGCTGCCGAGCCCGCAGCCGAGATCGAGCGCCTGACGAGGGCCGTGGCGCCTGGCGTGCTCCAGGTGCCGCCGCGCGACCGAGGCCGTCACCAGATCGTCCAGGCTCCAGCGGTGCCCCGCGAGCTTCTGAAAGAGTCGCCACTCGCCGCAGAGGTAGCAGAGGTCTTCGTCGTCTCTCGGGGTGAGCTCAGGCCGCCCCGCCGCGCCGGCTGGGAGCGGCCCTGGGGGCACCCACCCGGGGGGACGTCTCGCGGGTCGGATCACGCCGGGCACGACCGCCCTCGAAGCAGAAGCCTTCCAGCGCGGCAAGGGCGGCCAGCCTTTTGCGGCAGGCCCGTTGCTGACCGACGATGCCACCGCGGCCCCCGCCTCGAAGGAGTCACGCTGAGCAGGCCTGAAAGACAGCAGCTTCTGGAGCGGTTGAGGGTGCCGGGCTTGCTGCTCGTGGCCACGCACGTCGCCGGCACCGTCGGCTACCGCGTGCTGTGGGACGCGCACGGGGCGACGCTGCTCGACGCGTTCTACATGACGTTCATCACCATCACGACCATCGGCTACGCGGAGCTGCACCCCCTGGGTGATGCAGGTCGGGTGTTGACGATGGTGCTGGCGGGGAGCGGCATCGGCAGCCTCTTCTACTCATTCACGGTGGTGCTCGACTACGCCTCGAGCGACTCGGTACGCGAAGGGCGACGGAGAAAGAAGATGCAGAAGCAGATCGACGCGATGGAGGGCCACTTCATCCTCGCCGGGGCGGGCCGGGTCGGCAGGGAGGCCGCCTCGGAGCTGGCCGCCTCGGGGGTTCCCTTCGTGGTGGTGGACCCGCGCCCCGAGGTCGGCGTGCTCTGCGAGGGGCTCCACTGCCCCTGGGTGCCGAGCGACGCGACGATCGATGCCTCGCTCATCGCCGCAGGCGTCAAGCGTGCCCGAGGCCTGCTGGTCACCACCTCGAGCGACGCGACCAACCTCTACGTCATCTTGAGCGCGCGCCTGTTGAACACCGAGCTCTTCATCGCCAGCCGCGCCGTCGACGAGTCTTCGGTCAACAAGCTGCTCCGCGCGGGCGCCAACCGCGCCATCAGCCCCTACGCCATCGGCGGCCGCCGCCTCGCGCACGTGATGTTGAGCCCCCGGGTCGTCGACTTCCTCGAGACGGCGCTCACCACCGGCAACAAGGCGCTCAACATCGACGACGTCGTCGTTGCCCACGGCGGGCTGAGCATCGAGTCGCTGCAGGTCAGGGCCCGCTCGGGGGCGACGGTGCTCGCGGTGGTGCGCGACGGGCAGCCCATCGCCAACCCCGACGGGGCGTTCGAGTTGATCGCGGGCGACCATCTGCTCGCGCTCGGCACCGCCGAGCAGCTCAAGCTGCTCGAGCACCTGCTCGGCCCCGAGGTCAGTCGAGCCTGAAGAAGCGCTTCATGCGGTCGAGCAGGGCGACCTCGGCCGAGGCGCGCCGGGTGCGGGCGGTCTCGGCGTCGAGCCCCTCCCGCGCGGCCTCGAGCTCGACGCGGCGGCTGGCCAGCAGGGCGGCGACCTCGTTCATCACCTCGGGCCGCCGCTGGATCACCAGCTCGAACGCGGCCTTGTCGAGCCTGAAGCACTCGACCTCGCTCTCGGCCACCACCGTCGCGGCGCGCGGCTCGCCGGTCAGCAGCGACATCTCGCCGAAGAACGAGCCGCCCGTCAGCCGCGCGACCTGCTTCTCGGTGACGCCGTCGCTGACCCGCACCGTCGCCTCGCCGTCCTCGAGCAGGTACAGCCAGTGGGCCTGATCGCCCTGGCGCGTCATCACCTCGCCCCGGGCGAAGGGCGCGTACTTCATGCTCTCGGCGACCTCCTGCTTCTCGGCCTCAGAGAGCGGCGCGAAGAGCGTGACCGTCTCGAGCACGCGGCGCCTGCGGGCGAGCTGCTTCTGCGTCTTGCTGGCGGCGCGGTCTTCGGTCTCCTGGGTGAGGAACACCGCGTGGGCGGGGAGCGCCGGCCGCATGCCCGCGCGCTCGAGCGCGAAGAAGATGACCTGCCGCACCTCGCTGTCGGTCGGGTCGTCGACGGCGAGATCGTTGAGCCAGTACCGCACCGCGTAGCGGCCGTAGGACTCGGCCATGTCCATCATCACCACGTTGGGCGCCGGGTCCTTCGCGACGCGCTCGATCTTCGCGCCGCGCACCGCGGCCTGAACCACCTGAATGACGTCGCCGGGCTGAGCGCGGAAGTCGACGTGGAAGTAGACCCACCGGCGCCACTGCTGCGGCTGCCCGCCCCGCTTGCCCAGCACCATCACCGACGAGTTCATCAACACCCGGTTGGGCACCAGCACCGTCTCCCAGTTCCGGGTCTCGATGGCGGTGTAGCGCCAGCGAATGCTGACGACGCGGCCGTTGAGCTCGGTGGGCTGGGTGCCGACCCGAATCCAGTCGCCCACCTCGATGGAGTCGTCGGTCTGGAGCCCCAGGCCGCCGGCGAGGTTGGCGATGGTGTCTTGCAGCGAGAAGCCGAGCACCGCCGTCAGCACCGCGCTGGTGGCGATGAGGCCCGAGAGGTTGACGCCCGCGCGCCCGGCCACCGTCACCGCCGCCACCACCGACAGCAGCGCGACCGCCACGTCCTGCACGATGCGCGGCACCTCGAGCTTCACCCGCGGCAGGAGCACCGAGAACAGCACCGCCGCCAGCGCGCCCACCAGCGCGGTGGCCCCGAAGACCCACGCCGGCATGCGGAAGTACGCGTCGAACTGGCTCCCCGCCGCCACGAAGCCGCTCGAGACCAGCAGCGTCACCACGTGCAGGAAGGCGAACACCATCACCGCCCGTAGCCGCGGCCGGTCGTGCCCGAAGCGCCGCGCCAGCGGCACGAGGAGGAGCAGCGCGCCGAGGATCCACACGGTGCGCGCGTCACGGGCCTCGGCTGCCAGCGTCTCGAAGAAGGTCATCGCGGCGTGCAGGGTAGCCAAAAGCCCCGCGCAGCGAGACCGCGAAAACCCGTGGTACACCGTGCGTCGTGCACCTCGAAGACGTGGTCGATCGTCACCTGCAGCGCTTCGCGATCACCAGCGCGGCCGCGAGGGCCGCCTGCCTGAAGTGGGTCCAGGCGCGCGCGCGCGGCGGCGCCGTCGAGATCGTGCCCGACGATCTGGCGCTGGTGTGGGCGGTGCTGCAGGGCAACGCGGCGGCCCTGGTCGAGATCGACGAGCTCATCGAGGGGCTCGCGCGCCGCGCCGCCGGCCGCGCCATCGAGGCCTCGGAGCTGGCGCAGCGGGTGCGCACCCGACTGCTGGTGGCGCCGAAGGGCAAAGAGGCGCGCCTGTCGACCTACGACGGCCGGGGCAGGCTCAAGAGCTGGTTGGCGACGGCGACCAAGCTCGAGCTGCTCCAGGCGACGCGCGGCATGGGGCAGGCCCCGACCGACGATCTCGAGGCGCTGTCCCACCTCGCCGGCGATCAGCGCTCGCCCGAGGCCCACGCCCGCTCGAAGAAGGACGCCCGGCTCGTCTCGGAGGCGCTGCGCCACGCGCTCGCGCAGCTCGCCCCGAAGGAGCGCACCCTGCTGCGCATGCGCTTCGTCGACGGCGTGTCGACCGAGGAGCTGGGGCGCCTCTTCCAGGTGCACCGCACCACCGCCCAGCGGTGGATCGAAGCGGCCCAGGCCACCATCATGGCGGCCATGCGCGCGCAGCTCGCCGAGAAGGCCAGGCTCGCGCGCGGTGACGTCGACTCGCTGGTGAACGAGGTCGCGCAGTCCATCTCGCTGCACCTGAGCCAGGTGTTGCGGCGCGACGAGCTCTCGACGCCCTGAGCGTTCAGCGCAGCGCCAGCCAGGTGGCCAGCCCCATCGCGACCGCCGCGCCGACGGCGAGGAGCCAGGGCCAGCGGCTGCCGCGCACCGACCGCACCTGGGAGCGCGAGAGATCGCTCATCGCCCCGTCGACGGCCGCCTCGATGGACGAGGGCCGACGCGCCCCGACCGACGGGAGCTCTGGCGCGGTGTGGCCGGGGGCGGGGTCGACGTCGGTCTTCTTCAGGTCGAAGGCGACCGCCTGCCGCCCCGGCTTGAGGGTGTTCGCCTCTCGTGAGGGCCGCGGCGGCGCGGGCGGGTGGCGCTCCTTCTGGGTGATCGCCTCGGCGCTCGGCACCACGGGCTGGGGCGCGTCGGCCGCGATGGCCGCCAGCCGCGCGCGCACCACCGTGGCCGAGGCCGGCCTCAGGCGCGGGTCGATGCGGGTCAGCTCGGCGATGAGCTGGGCCAGCGCGTCGGGCACCCCGGGGTGGCCGCGCAGCGACGGGGGCTCCTTCGCGAGCTGGAGCTGCAGCACCGCGATGGGGCTCTTGTCGGCGTAGGCGTCGAGCCCGGTGATCATGAAGAAGGCCATCAGCCCCAGGGCGTAGAGATCGCTCTGCGGCGTGGCCCCGATGGCCTGGATCTGCTCCGGCGACATGTACCCGGGCGTGCCCAGCACCATGTCGGGTGACGTTCGCAGCGTCGCGTCGCGGCTCTTGGCGAAGCCGAAGTCGAGCACCTTCACCCGCGGCTCGGGCGACGACAGCTGCATCAGCATCACGTTGGCGGGCTTGAGGTCGCGGTGCACCACGCCGACGACGTGCACGGCTTCGAGGGCGGCGCAGATCTGATCGAGGATGGTGACGATGCGCGCGATCGGCGCCTCGTCGCTGGTGCGCGCGCGCACCCATTGGCTCACCGACACGCCGTCGAGGTACTCCATCACCAGGTAGGGGCGGCCGTCGGGCAGCTCGCCGAAGTTGAAGATGTCGATGATGTTCGGGTGGCCGATGGCGTTGACGGTGCGCGCCTCTTCCAACATGCGCTGGGCGTAGTTGAGCTCGGCGGGCCCCGGGTTGAGCAGCACCTTGATGGCGATCTGCTTGCCGATGAGCGGCTGCACGCCCCGGTAGACCGCGCCCATGCCCCCCTTGGCGAGCAGCTCCTGCACCAGGTAGTCGCCCAGCTTCTGGCCCACCAGGCGATCAGAGGGCAGCGGCAGGTTCTCGACCTGGAGCGGCGCCTGTCGTCTCACCGAGACGCTCTCTTCCGTCGGGAGCAGCGGGCGGGCGTCTGGCGCGGTCGACTCGTCGAAGTGCAAGCGCTTCTGGTTCGGGGTCAGCAGCGGCGCGTGCTCCGCGCGCGCCTTGCGCAGGTCGACGGTGGGGTCGGCCTCGGCGCCGTCGATGGTGGCGGTGGTGTCCTGGGGGCCGTCGGAGGCGAGGGCCGAGAGCAGCTGGCGACACCGCGAGCAGCCGTCGAGGTGGACGAGCGCGGCGTCGCGCTCCGCTGGCGTCAAGGTGCCAGAGACGAAGCCGTGGAACTGCGCTGGGTCGAGGTGTTCCTCCAACAAGGCGCCCTCGACTGTAGCCCCAGTTCCCCGGTTCGCGAGGGATGAGACGCGCTCAGTGGCACGCGGGGCCCTGGGTCGCCGCCAGCACGGCGCGGTAGATGAGGACGCCCGCCGCGATCAACGGCACCGCCTTGCGCAGGCTCCAGGTGAGCGTGGGCCACCGCGCGCCGAGGTGGGCGCCGGCCTGGACCCCGACGAGGGCCGGCACGGCGCCGAGCGCGAACGCCGCCATCACGGTGGCGCCGCCCAGCGCGCTCGAGGTCGCGATGGCGGCCAGGAAGACGCCGTACAGCAGGCCGCAGGGGAGGAACGGCGTCAACAGCCCCATCACGAAGCTGCGGGAGACGGGCGTGAGCCCCGCCGCGCGCCGGGCCATCACCCGCGAGAGCGCCGAGAAGCCCGGCAGCGGCCGCAGGTGCTTGCCCAGCTCGAGCGCGGTGGCGATGAGGCCGAGGGCCATCACCCAGGGCAGCCACGGCTGAACCGAGAAGGTGAGCACGCTGGCCACCGCGGTGCCGGTGAGCCCCAGGCCCAGGCCCACCAGCGCGTAGCCCGTCAGCCGGCCGACGTTCCAGGTCGCCGCCGCCAGCCGGCGCGCGTCGCCCGTCGGCAGCGCCGCGCAGGCCAGCGGGCCGCACATCAAGGCGCAATGCAGGCTGCCGGTCGCACCGGCCACCAGCGCGCTCGAGGCGCCGGCGATGACGAGGGGAGCGGTCATCGCGTCCACGCCTGGCCACCGTTCAACGGGCATGCCGTCTGCACTCCAGCGCGCGCCGTGAGCCTTGACCCCCGCCAAACCTCGTCCGCGAGCCCCTGCGCACACTGCGGCAGCCCGGTCCCTCGCGATGCAAGGAATGCGCGGTTCTGCTGCCAGGGGTGCGAGGCCGTGCATGAATTGCTGCACGCGCAGGGGCTGGGCCGGTACTACGAGCTGGCGCGCGGCGAGGTGACGCCGGTGGCCTCGGCGCCGACGGTGCGCTCGCACACCTGGCTGGAGCCGTTGATCGAGCAGGCCGAGCGCTCGGCCGAGGGCACCATCTGCAGCCTGACGTTGGACGTGCAGGGGGTGCACTGCGCGGCCTGCGTGTGGCTGATGAACGAGACGTTCGCGCGGCAGCCGGGCGCCGCCGAGATCACCGTCAACCCCGCGCTGGGGAAGGTGCGGCTGCTGTTCGAGAAGGGCGCGACCGATCTGTCCCGCTGGGTGCGCGACGTCGAGGGCTTCGGCTACCAGTTCGGCCCGGGCCGGAAAGAGGCGTCGAAGCGGTCGCTCGAGCTGCCGCTGCGCCTGGGCGTGTCAGCGGCCCTCACCATCAACGTGATGCTCTTCTCGGTGAGCTTCTACTTCGGGCTCGCCCCCGACGGTGACGGGGTGTTCGCGCTCTTCACCTGGCTGTCGCTGGCGCTGTCCACCATCACCGTGGTGGTCGGCGGCTGGCCCTTCTTCAACGCCGCGGTGCGGGGCCTGAGGTCGGGAATGCTGCACCTCGATCTGCCGATCGCGGTGGGCATCGCGCTCGTCTACCTGATGTCGCTGGTGCAGATGCGCACCGGGCGGGGCGACCTCACCTACTTCGACACCCTCAACACCTTCATCACCCTGATGCTGCTGGGCCGCTTCCTCCAGGAGCGCCTGCTCGAGCGCAACCGCCGCTTCCTGCTCGACGACGACGGCGCCGAGGGGCTGATCGTTCGCAAGGTCGAGGGCGAGCAGCTGGTGACGATGAGGGCGCCGAAGGTGCTCGAAGGCGACGTGCTCCTGGTGGCGCCCGGCGACGTGGTGCCGGTGGACGCGACGCTCCTCGACGCCGCCGCGCAGGTGAGCACCGATTGGATCACCGGCGAGTCGAAGGCGCGCCAGCTGGAGCGCGGCGCCCCGGTGCCGGCGGGGAGCTTCAACGCCGGCCGGAGCGCGTTTCACGTCGTCTCGCGCACCGCCTTCGCCGAGTCGGCGCTGGTGCAGCTGCTCCGCCAGCCGCCGGCCAGAGAGGGCAGGGCGCCCGAGCACCAGCAGCTGTGGAGCGACCTGGCCCGCAAGTGGGTGGTGAAGGTGTTGCTCGTCTCGGTGGCCGGGTTCCTGGTGTGGCTGCCGTCGAGCTTCGACGAGGCAGTGAACGTCGCGGCGTCGCTGCTGGTGATCACCTGCCCGTGCGCGATCGGCATCGCCATACCCCTGGCCTACGAGATCACCCAGACGCACCTGCGCCGCGCCGGCTTCTTCGTGCGCTCGGCCGATCTGCTCGACCGCCTGGTGAAGGTGAAGAAGGTGCTGTTCGACAAGACCGGCACGCTCACCCTGGGGCGCCTGGAGCTGGCAGACCCGGCAGGGGTCGAAGGCCTGAGCCCCGAGGCGCGCGCGGTGGCGTGGAACCTGGCGGTGCGCTCGAGTCACCCGGTGAGCGGCGCCGTCGCGCGCGCGCTCGAGGGCCCGGCGACGAAGTACGCGCTGACGGCCACCATCGAAGAGGTGCAGGGGCAGGGCATGGAGTGGGCCCGGGCCGATGGGCGCTGGCGGCTGGGCCGGGCCGGCTGGGCGGTGCCGGGCTCGACCGAAGAGGCCACGCTGCTGTCGCGCGACGGCGCGCTGGTGGCCCGGCTCGAGACCCGCGAGGCGCTGCGGAGCGACGCCAGGCAGGAGCTCGGCTGGCTGAAGGACCACGGCTACGACGTCTGGCTCATCAGCGGCGACGAGCCCGCGAAGGTGGCGGCGATGGCCGAGCGCCTCGGGGTGGCGCCCGATCACGCGCTCGGCGGCCAGCGGCCCGAGCAGAAGGCCGAGACGGTCGCGCGCCTCGACGCGGCCGACACGCTCTTCCTCGGCGACGGGGTGAATGACTCGCTGGCCTTCGCGAAGGCCTTGATCGCCGGCACGCCCGCCATCGACCGCCCCGTCATGCCTGGCCGCAGCGACTTCTTCCTGGTCGGCGAGGGCTTGTCGCCCATCAAGGAGTCGCTGGCACGCGCCGCGCACTTGCGCGCGATCGTGAAGAGGGTTCTCGCCGTGAGCCTCACCTACAACGCGTTCGCTATCTCGCTGGCCTTGCTGGGAAAGATGTCGCCCCTACTGGCCGCCATCACCATGCCTGCGAGCACGCTCGCCTTGCTCGCCATCACGATCGTGGGGCTGCGCGCCTTCCCCCGCGCAAGCGCTGCGTCTGACAATCGGCTGACGCAAAGCCCGTCGCTGGCCGGGGTGCGGCCGTGAGCGTGATGATCCTCCAGGTCTTCGTGAGCCTGATGTTGGTGCTCGGCTCGGTGGTGCTCTTCGTCTTCACGGTGAAGTCACGAACCTTCGAGCACGCCGATCGACTCTCGCTCACCCCGCTGGAGGAGGACGACGTGACGGCGCCGTCCGCTCCACCCGCCGCCTCAACTCCACCCGCCGCCTCAACGAAGCAGCCCAATCAGGAGACCATCTGATGCAGACCCAGCGAATCGAGTACGACGACGCGATCGTCCGACGGTTCATCTTCGCGTCCATCTTGTTCGGCGTCGTCGGCCTGCTGGTGGGCGTGCACATCGCCGCCGAGCTCGCCTGGTGGCAGCTGAACTTCTCGTCGCCGTACCTGACGTTCTCGCGGCTGCGCCCGCTGCACACCAACGCGGTCATCTTCGCCTTCGTCGGCAACATGATGTTCGCCGGCGTCTACTACTCGACCCAGCGGCTGACGCGCACGCGCATGGCGTCCGATCTGCTCTCGAAGCTCCACTTCTGGGGCTGGCAGCTGATCATCGTCGCCGCCGCGGTGACGCTGCCGCTCGGCATCACCACCTCGAAGGAGTACGCCGAGCTCGAGTGGCCCATCGACATCATGATCGCGCTGGTGTGGGTGGTGTTCGCGATCAACTTCTTCTGGACGCTGGCAAAGCGGAACGAGAAGCACCTGTACGTCGCGCTGTGGTTCTACATCGCCACCATCCTCACCGTGGCGGTGCTGCACATCGTCAACTCGTTCGCGCTGCCGCTGAGCCTCTTCAAGAGCTACTCGGCCTTCGCGGGCGTGCAAGATGCGCTGGTGCAGTGGTGGTACGGGCACAACGCGGTCGCGTTCTTCCTCACCACGCCCATCCTCGGCATCATGTACTACTTCATGCCGAAGGCGGCGGAGCGGCCGGTCTACTCGTACCGGCTCTCGATCGTGCACTTCTGGGCCCTGGTCTTCATGTACATCTGGGCCGGCCCGCACCACCTGCTCTACACCGCGCTGCCTGACTGGGCGCAGTCGCTGGGCATGGTGTTCTCGGTGATGCTCTGGGCGCCGTCGTGGGGCGGCATGCTCAACGGCCTGCTCACCCTGCGCGGCGCGTGGAACAAGGTGCGCGAAGACCCGGTGCTCAAGTTCTTCGTCGCCGGCGTCACCTTCTACGGCATGTCGACGTTCGAGGGCCCGCTTTTGAGCATCAAGTCAGTCTCGGCGCTCGCCCACTACACCGACTGGATCATCGGGCACGTGCACGGCGGCGCGCTCGGCTGGAACGGGCTGATGGCGGCCGGCATGTTCTACTGGCTGGTCCCCCGCATGTACGGCACCCAGCTGCACTCGAAGAAGGCGGCCGACGCCCACTTCTGGATCGCGACCATCGGCATCGTCCTCTACATGGTCTCGATGTGGATCTCTGGGGTGAACCAGGGCCTCATGTGGCAGGCGCGCGGCGCCGACGGCACGCTCACCTACCCGAGCTTCGTCGAGACGCTGATCGCCATTCGCCCGATGTACATCGTGCGCTTCATCGGCGGATCGCTCTACTTCACCGGCTTCCTGGTGATGATCTGGAACCTGCTGAAGACCATCGCGGGCAAGCAGGCGGTCGTCGCCAGCACCGAGGTGGTGGTCGAGGCGCCGGGCACCCCCGACCCCGAGGCCGGCACCCTGGTCGACGTCATCACCGGCCGCCCCATGTGGTTCACCGTCGTGGCCTTCGCCGCGGCCACCGCCTTCGTCTTCGTCTCGCTGGTGCCCGCGATCATCCTCGCGGTGGCGGTGCTGGTGATCGGCGAGGCCGCCTTCCTGGTGCAGAAGCGCGAGCGCGCGGCCGGCAAGCTCTCGTGGTTCGGCATCATCGAGCGCCGGCCCTTCGCGTTCACGGCGCTGGTGCTGATCTCGGTGCTCATCGGCGGGGTCGCCGAGCTGATGCCGACGATCTTCATCAAGCAGGCGGTGCCGGCCACCGGGAGCGCGCAGCAGCCCTACACCGCGCTCGAGCTGCAGGGCCGCGACCTCTACACGCGCGAGGGTTGCTACGTGTGCCACTCGCAGATGATTCGGCCGATGATCGACGAGTACCAGCGCTACGGCGAGGCCTCGCGCGCCGAGGAGTTCATCTACGATCACCCCTTCCAGTGGGGCTCCAAGCGCACCGGGCCCGACCTGCACCGCATCGGCGGGCGGTACCCGAACCTGTGGCACTACACGCACCTGATGGATCCGCGCGCCACCAGCCCGGGCTCCAACATGCCGTCGTACGGCTGGCTGGCTGACGACAAGATCGATCAGGGGCTGGGCGCGAAGAAGCTCGACCTGATGACCTCGCTCGGCGTGCCGTACACGCCCGAGCAGATCGCCAACGCGAAGGCCGACCAGCAGCTCCAGGGCGAGGCGGTCGCGAAGGACCTGCTGGCCCAGGGCGTCACCGTCGCGCCCGACAGCGAGATGGTGGCGATGATCGCCTACCTGCAGCGGCTCGGGCGCGATCGCGGCGTGCCCTACGGCGAGAGCGCGGTGAAGACCTCAGACGCGGTGGTGCCGGCGCCCGCCGCGCCTGCCGACGTCGCGGCGCCGGCCACGGGCGGAGGGCGCTGACCATGTACAAACAGTTCTTCGCCAACATGGAGTCCACCACCTTGCCGCTGCTCGCGCTCGTCATCTTCCTGAGCGCGTTCCTGGTGCTGGTGGCGCGCACGTTCCTCTTCAAGCGCAAGGGCGACTACGAGCCGCTCGCCGCGCTCCCCCTGAACGATGAGCCCTCGAAGGAGGCCCGGCCGTGAGCTCGGACGACAAGACGCTGCGGAAGTACGACGACATCCTCGAAGAGGACAACCACATGCCGCGGTGGTGGCTGGTGATTCTCTTCGGCTCGATCGTCTTCGGCTTCGGGTACTGGCTGGCGTACCACACCACCGACACCTTCCCGTCGCCGCCCGAGGTGTACCAGGCCGACGTGGCCGCGCTGAAGAAGCAGCGCGCCACCGCCAACCCCACCTCGGAAGAGGCGCTCACCACGCTGGCCGCCAGCAGCGAGGCGATCGCCGAAGGCCAGAAGGTGTACGCGGGCACGTGCGCGGCCTGCCACGGCGCCAACGCCGAGGGCCTCGTGGGGCCCAACCTCACCGACAAGTTCTGGATTCACGGCGCGAGCGGCACTGCCATCTTGAAGGCCGTGGCCGAGGGCTTCCCCGACAAGGGCATGCCAGCCTGGGGACCGGTGATCGGTGACACCAAGGCCCGCAACGTCACCGCGTACGTGCTGTCGCTCAAGGGCAAGAACCTGCCGGGCAAGGAGCCTCAGGGGGACCCGGTCGAGTAGGCCAAGGCCCGGTGGGGCGCCCTGAACCCCTCCCGAGGGCTGTTGCATCCACCGTGATGAACGCTCCTTAAGGACCCCCGCCATGACGTCGCCCACCGAGCCCACCCCGCCGACCAGGCTTCCGCTGCTGCCCACGCACGCGGTGCCGCCGTCGACGTTGGGCACGATGAAGCACGACGGCTCGCGCATCAAGATGCAGCCGGCCGACGTCAAGGGGAAGTGGATGACGCGGCGCCGCGTGGTGTTCGCGCTGCTGATCGCCTTCTACGTGGTGATGCCGCTCGTCGAGATCGGCGGCAAGCCGGCCATTCAGCTCGACGCCGCCGCGCGCCGCTTCTACCTCTTCGGCGCCACCTTCAACGCCCAGGACTTCTGGATGGTGCTGCTGCTGGTGCTGAGCTTCGCCTTCGGGCTGCTCGCGCTGACCGCCTGGCGCGGCCGGGTGTGGTGCGGCTGGGCGTGCCCCCAGACGGTGTTCCTCGAGGGCGTCTATCGGCCCATCGAGCGCTTCTTCGAGGGCAGCCGCGAGCAGCGCCTCAAGCTCGACGCCGCGCCGTGGAGCGCCAGGAAGCTGGGCCTGCGCGCGGCGAAGTACGCCGTGTTCCTGTTCGTCTCGCTCAACATCGCCCAGGCCGCCGCCGCCATCTTCGTCGGGCCGCGGGAGCTGTTGGCGATGATCCTCGACGGCCCGCGCGCGCACCCCGAGGCCTTCCTGCTGGTGATGGGCTTCACCGCCGTCTTGATGTTCAACTTCACCTGGTTCCGCGAGCAGTTCTGCGTGGTGCTGTGCCCCTACGGCCGCCTGCAGTCGGTGCTCCACGACAAAGACTCGATCACCGTCTCGTACTTCGAGAAGCGGGGCGAGCCGCGCGGCAAGGTGTCGAAGGCGCCCGCCGCGGCGCCGAAGGGCGACTGCGTCGACTGCAACCGCTGCGTCGTGGTGTGCCCGACCGGCATCGACATTCGCAACGGCATGCAGATGGAGTGCCTGGCCTGCCTGCAGTGCGTCGACGCCTGTGATGACGTGATGCACAAGCTCAAGCGGCCGCCCGAGCTCATCGGCTTCGCCTCGCACCACGAGCTCATCGGCAAGGGGCGCACGGTGCTGCGCCCACGGCTGGCCGTGTACTCCGCGCTGATGCTGCTCTCGCTCGGCACCCTGGGCTTCAGCCTCGCCACCCGCACGCCCTTCGAGTCGAACGTGATCCGCACCAAGGGCTCCAACCCCTTCGTGATGACCGCCGAGGTGGTGCGAAACCCCTTCGAGATCCACCTGGTGAACAAGAACCCCGAGCCCTCGCGGTTCCACCTGAGCATCGAGGCGCCGGTGCCCATCGAGGTGGTGCTCGGCACGCCCGACGTCGAGCTGGCGTCGCTGGCCGACGCGCGGGTGCCGGCGATGGTGAGCATCAAGCGCGAGCTCGTCAAAGGCCCGCTCGAGCTCACCATCGTCATCACCGACTCCCACTCGGGGGTCGTCAAGCGGCAGCCGCTGGCCTTCCTGTCGCCCATGAGCGTGGGGCGGTAGCCGTCGCGAGGAAGTGACGAGCGGTAGGCGAGGGCGCTAAGACTGGCGCATGAAGGTTCAGCGCCCGAACGTCCCGCAGACCGCCGCGCAGCCCACCGTCGCGAAGCCGCAGCCGCAGGCCTCGACCCCCGCCGTGACGCAGCCCCAGAAGGGCTGGGCCGCGCAAGGCGCGCAGGTGAAGAAGGTGGCCACCCCGCCGCCCACCGCCCCGCCGCCGTCGGGCTTCCGCTCCGCGGCCTTCGAGGCGCGGCTCGACTCCGAGACGAAGTCGCGCAACGTCGCCGGTAACACCGTGTCGATGCTCTACGACGGCGTTCAGTCCTTCGCCGAGCGCGAGAAGATGATCGGGAGCGCCAAACACTCGGTCTGCTTCCAGACGTTCATCTTCAACTCCGACGAGACGGGCTGGAAGCTGGCCAACCAGCTGGCGGCGAAGGCGAAAGAGGGCGTCGAAGTGCGCGTCATCTACGACGCCATGGGCTCGGGGCGCGCCGACCCGAAGATGTTCCAGATGATGAAGGACGCGGGCGTCGACGTGCGCGCCTACGGCGAGAAGTGGAAGGTGTGGGACATCAACGATCGCTGGCACGAGAAGAACCTGATCGTCGACGGGCAGCAGGCGGTGCTGGGCGGCATGAACATCGCCGACGAGTACGCGCTCGGCGGCTCGGGCAAGATGGTGCTCTCGCGCGGCGGCGGCAAGCAGGGCAACGGCACCGACGCCTGGCGCGACACCGACATCAAGCTCGAGGGCCCCGCGGTGCGCGACTCGATGAACGCGTTCTTGCGCAACTGGAACGAGGCCGGCGCCCCCATCGCTGAGGCCGCGAAGGCGAAGCTGTACCCGCCGCTGGTCGCCAGAGAAGGCGGCCCCTCGGTGCGCGTGGTGCAGCACAACCCCGAGGTGAAGGGCCTCGAAGAGGCGGCCACGAAGCTCTACACGCGCTCCATCGACACCGCCCAGAAGAGCATCACCATCGAGAACGCGTACTTCCTGCCGCCGCCCGAGGTCCGCAAGGCCCTCATCGCGGCCGCCAGGCGCGGCGTCGACGTGAAGGTGATGACCAACAGCCGCGAGGCCAACGACATGGGCTTCGTCTCGGACGCGGCCCGCCACTTCTACGACGACATGATGAAGGCCGGCGTGAAGATCTACGAGAAGCACGGCGGCACGCTGCACGCGAAGACCGCCACCTTCGACGGCGAGTTCAGCATCGTCGGCTCGGTCAACCTCAACGGCCGCTCCAAGAACACCGACGCCGAGATCGCCCTGGCGGTGACCGACCCCAGCACGGCGAGGTCGCTCGAGCAGCGCTTCGCCGGGGGCCTCAAAGAGACGACGCAGGTGACGATGGCGGAGCTGAAGAAAGAGAGCTTCGTCACCAACTTGAAGCAGTGGGCGCTCTCGCTCGCGGCGTGGACGTTCTGATGACGACCGCCGCGCTCGACGCGCTCCTCGACAAGGCGCGCGCGCTCGAGAACCGGGGCGATCTGACGGGCGCCGTCGCGGCCCTGCAGGCGGCGCCCGCGGCGATGAAGGAGCGCGGGCTGTGGCAGTACGCGCGGGGCGCGCTGGCCTTCAGGCAGGGGCAGCTCGAGGCGGCCATCGCCCACTTCGAGAAGGCGGTCGCCGTCGAGCCCGAGGTGTCCGAGTACCGCTCCAACCTCGGCGCCGCGCTGCTCGAGAAGGCCCGCGCCGGAGACGCCACCGCGGCGGCCCGGGCGCTCGAGGTGCTCAAGGCCGCGCTGCGCTGGGGCCCGATGCTGCCCGAGGTGCACGCCAACTATGGGCTGGCGCTGCTGGTCGCCGGCCGCAAGGAAGAGGCGCTCAAGGCCTGCGACGACGCCCTCGCGCTCGACCCAACCCACCAGACCGCGCGCTACAACCGCGCCGCCGCCTTGAGCGCGCTCGACCGGCCCGACGACGCGCTCCAGACGCTCGACGCCCTGCTCGCGGCCGCGCCGCACCACGCGCAGGCCCTCGACAGCAAGCAGCGCCTGCTGCAACGCCTCGGTCGCGCGTGACGCCCATGCCGCCCGCCGCCCACCGCAGCGCCGCGGCGCGCGCGCCCCGCGCGCTGGTCTGCCTGTTCACCCTCGCGCTCCTCGGCGCCGCCTGCGCCTGCAAGAAAGACCCGCCCCCCGTGGACCCGAAGGTCGAGGCCGACGGGCACTACGTGGCCGCCACCGCGGCGTACCTCAAGGGCGACTTCAAAGAGGCCCACGCGCACTTCGACGAGGTGCGCCGGCTCTCGCCCGACGACAAGCGGCTCCCCGGCGCCGAGGGCGAGCTGTTGATGACCGAGCAGCGCGTCGACGAGGCCATCGCCCGCTTCGAGGCCGCCCTGCTGCTCGAGCCCAGGCGCAGCACCACCTGGAGCCGCCTGGGCCTGCTGTACGCCATCAAGGAGCAGAAGGAGAAGTCGGCCCAGGCGCTCGCCAGGGCCATCGAGCTCAACCCCAACGACTTCAACGCCCACGAGTCGCTCGGCGACGCGGCGCTGGAGCGGGGCGAGCTCGACGAGGCCGTGCGGCGGTACCTCTTGGCCGCCGACGCCGCGCCCGCCAAGGCGCAGGTCGAGCTGGTGGTGAAGGCCGCGCAGGAGCTCACCAGGGCCAGCAAGCCCGCCCGCGCCCTCGAGGTGCTGGAGCAGGCCCGGGACAAGGGCGTCACCTCGCCCGAGCTCTTTCAGGAGCTCGGCGATCGCCTCGTCGAGGTCAGCCGGTGGGACGACGCCATCGCCGCCTACGCGAAGGCCGCCGAGAAAGACGCCACCGCGTGGGAGCTGGTCGCCGAGCTCGAGCTCCGCCAGGGCCGCCTCGCGCAGGCCGAGGCCGCCTGGAACAAGGCGCTCGCCGCGAAGGATCAGGCCCTCTACCACGTCGGCCTGGGCCGCCTGTGCCTGGCCCGCAAGGACAAGCCGTGCGCCGAGAAGGAGCTCGAGAAGGCGCTCGCCACCGCCAACGGCGAAGAGGTGCGGGAGTCGATGGAGCTGGCGCACTTCCTCGGGCTCCTGGGCCGCAAGGCCGACGGGCTCAAGCTGCTCGAGGCGGTGGGGGCAGAGGAGGAGCAGCAGAAGAACGAGCTGCTCCAGCTGGCGCTGGCCCGCGCCGCGAAGGAGCTGGGCAAGGCCGAGCTGGTGAAGGTGGCCTGCGCGCGCGTCGCGCCCGCGAAGTGCCCGTGAGCTAGCCGACGACCTTGCGGTACACGCCGACGACCTTGCCCAGAATCATCGTCTGCTTGAACTGCGCCTTGTGCACGTAGATCGGCTGCATCGTCTTGTTGGCCGGCTGAAACCGAATGCGGTCGCCCTCGGGGAAGTACCGCTTCACCGTGGCCTCGTCTTCGATCAGCGCCACCACGATGTCGCCCGCCGACGCGCTGGGCGCCTTGCGCACGAAGAGGAAGTCGCCGTCGTAGATGCCGTCGTCGATCATCGACTCGCCCTTGACCCGCAGCGCGAACACCTCTTTGCCGCCCGAGCCTCCCAGCAGGAACGAGTCGATGCGCACCGAGTCTTCGATGTTCTCGGTCGCCAGCAGGGGCGCGCCGGCGGCCACCCGGCCCAGCAGCGGCACGTCGATCATCGTCGAGTCACGCTTGTTCTGGCCCAGCCCCAGCACCAGGCGGGCCCGCTTGGTGGGCACCAGCGACCGGCTCTGCTGCTCGCCGCGCGTGAGGTACCCCTTGCGCTCCAGCGCCTTGAGGTGATCGTTGACGCCGTTGGTCGAGGCGATGCCCATCTCTTCGCCGATCTCTCGAATCGTCGGCGGGAAGCCGCGCTCCTCCGAGGTGCGGGTGATGAAAGAGAGGATCTCTTTCTGACGGTCGGTGAGCTCTTCCACGGGACACCCTTTCAGTCGGAAACGAACGTTCAGTATGCTCCCTGAACGCCCGTGTAGAGTCAACTTTTCGTGCTTTGCGGGGCGGGGTGGGGTTTAGCTCCGGGCCGATGCGTCGGCTGTCGGCATATGTGGGTCTGCTGCTCCTGGGCGCCTGTAGCGGCGGGCTGCGAGATGGGCAGTTCGCCCGCGACAACGTGCGCTACCGGGTGGCGGCGCCGCCCGAGGCGGGCTGGCGACGGGTGTCGTTCGCGGGCAACGATCTGGCGTGGACGGCGAAAGGCTCGGGGCACCTGATCGCCCTCAACGCCGTCTGTCAGGACCACGGAGACCCCTCGCTCGAGGTGCTCACCACCCACCTGCTCTTCGGCTTCGACGAGCGCACGCTGACGGCCCGCAAGCACGAGACGATCGACGGCCGGGCCGCGCTGCGCTCGCTCTATGAGGTGTCGATCGACGGGGTGCCCGCCGAGGTCGAGGTGGTGGTGCTCAAGAAGAACGGCTGCGTGCACGACTTCACCTACGTCTCGCCACGGGGCGCGCGGGCCACCGCGCAGAGCACCTTCGACGCCCTCGTCGCGGGCTTCGCGCAGGAGTCGGCGCCATGAGCGAGCCGACCCCGCAGACGCCCCCGCCGCCCGAGGCGCCCGAGGCCACCGAGCTCGAGCTCGCCGAGCTGGTGAAGCAGGAGCTCGAGGCCATCATCCCCTTCTCGGCGCGCATCAACCGGGGGTGGATGGACCTGGGCGGCATGGTGTTCATGTTCACCCGCGCCATGCGCCGCGCGGTGACGCCGCCGCTCGCGCTGGGCGCCACCGCGTACCAGATCGTGATGCTGGGCGTGCGCTCGCTCTCGATCGCCACCCTGGTGGCGCTCTTCGCCGGCCTGGTGCTCTCGCTCCAGTTCGCCTACTTCCTGGCGAAGTTCGGCGTGCAGCACACGGTGGGCAAGGTGGTGATCCTCACCCTGTTCCGCGAGCTGGGGCCGGTGCTGACCGCGCTGACGGTGGGCGCGCGCATCGGCTCGGGCATCACCGCGGAGCTGGGCTCGATGCGCGTCACCGAGCAGATCGACGCCATCGCCGCGCTGGGGGCCGACCCGATCAAGAAGCTGGTCACGCCGCGCGTGCTGGCCTGCGCGGTGGTGCTGCCGGCGCTCACCGCGCTCGCCGACGTCTTCGGCCTGGTGGCCGGCTCGGTGGTGGTGAACCAGCAGTACGACATTCCGTACGATCAGTACTTCCGCTCGGCCATCGAGACCGCCTCGCTGATGGACTTCGGCGGCGGCATCTTCAAGAGCTTCGTCTTCGGCCTCATCATCGCGGTGGTGGGCTGCTTCAAGGGCTTCTCGGTCACCGGCGGCACCGAGGGCGTGGGCATGGCCACCACCGAGACGGTGGCGATCACCTCGGTGTCGGTGTGCCTGTCGGACTTCTTCATGACCAAGCTGTTCCTGGCCTTCTGACCGTGAGCGAGACGACCCAACGCACCGCGCTGCCCGGGCCCGCCGACGACGCCGAGCCGGTGATCCGCTTCGTGAACCTCTGGAAGGCCTTCGGCGCCAAGAAGATCTTCGAGGGCCTCGACCTCGAGGTGAAGCGCGGCGAGACGCTCACCATCATCGGCGGCTCCGGCACCGGCAAGAGCGTGCTGTTGAAGATCCTCATCGGCCTGCTGTACCCCGACGCGGGCCAGGTGCTGCTCCACGACCGCGACGTCACCCACATGAACGAGCTCGAGCTCCGTGAGGTGCGCAAGCGGGTGTCGATGGTCTTCCAGGGCGCGGCGCTCTTCGACTCGCTCACCGTGGGCGAGAACATCGCCTACCCGCTCAACGAGCACCTGAAGCTCTCGGACGACGAGCTGAAGGCCCGGGTGGCGAAGAACCTCAAGATGGTGAACCTGCCGGGCATCGAGCACATGCGGCCGTCCGACCTCTCGGGCGGCATGCGCAAGCGGGTGGGGCTGGCGCGGGCGATCGCCATCGAGCCCGAGATCATCCTCTACGACGAGCCCTCGACGGGCCTCGACCCCATCTCGACGCGGGTGATCGACGAGCTGATCCTCTCGATGAAGCGGCAGCTGGGCTGCACGCAGATCGTCGTCACCCACGACATGGACAGCGCGTTCCGCATCTCTGATCGCATGGCGATGCTGGCGCGGCGGCGCATCGTGGCCCAGGGCACGGTCGCCGAGCTGAAGGCCTCACGAAACCCCGACGTGCGCGCGTTCCTCGACGCG
>JACSRE010000444.1 GCA_014879945.1 Myxococcus sp. | reverse complement strand
CGGGTGGCAGCGCCGCGGGTGGCAGCGCCGCGGGTGGCAGCGCCGCGGGTGGCAGCGCCGCGGGTGGCACGTCGGCGGGTGACGGCGGCCTGGTGGTGACGGACGCGGGGGTCTGCGCGTCGCTGCCCTTCGCAGCCCCGTGCGACGACGCCATCGCGCGCGCCACCACCGCGCCCGCCGCGAGCACGTGGGGCGCGCCTGGAACGTTCACCGTCACCACCCAGACCTTCGCCAACCCTCACCCACGCGCGAACGGCCCCGTCGTCGTCTATCGGCCCGTCGGCCAGTCGGGCGTGCCGGTGCTCTTCTTCTCCCACGCCTTCGGCGCCACCGACCCCGACCTCTACCTCGACCTCTTCGAGATGCTCGCCAGCCAGGGCTACGCGGTCGTCTACGTCCCCTACCCCACGCTCCTGGCGGCGCTGCGCCCGCTCGAGGAGCGCTACGACGTGCTCTTCCAGGGCTTCCAGACGGCGGTGACGACGCTCGGCGCGACCATCGACACCGCCCGCGTCGGCTTCTTCGGCCACAGCTTCGGCGCCGGCGCGACCCCCGAGATGGCGCGGCGCGGCTTCGTCACGCAGGGCTGGGGCAGCAACGGACGCTTCATGTTCATCATGGCGCCCTGGTACTCGTGGGGCCGGGCCTACGGCACGCTGCCCACCGACGTCCGCACGGTGATTCAGGTCTACGCCGACGACGAGGTGAACGACCACCAGACCGCGGTGGAGGACATCTGGAACCGGCTCCCCGCGGGCATCGAGCGCGCGTGGATGACGGTGCGCAGCGACTTCTGCGGTTGCGGCCTCAACGCCACCCACACCGTGCCGATGAGCCGCGTCGGCATCACCATGAACCCCGAGAACACCGTCAACGGGCATGACCGCTGGGTGGTGTGGCGGCGGCTCCACGCGCTCGCGGTCTACGCCTTCACCCAGAGCGCGCAGGCGCGCGCCGTCGCCATGGGCCCCGACACCGACCTCGGCGCGTTCCTCGGGTGCGGGGGCCGTCCGGTGCGGCCGCTCGAGGTGAGCGCCACGACGCCGCTCCCGGCGCCATGCCATGCGTACCGCTTCCCCCAGTCGAGCCGCTGCATGTTCGCCGACCCGGGCCCCTGCCCGTAGGCGCCCTCGCCAACGCGCGCGCGCCGCGTGATGATGCGCCGCCCATGCGAACCTTCACCTTGCTCGTGGCCGCCGTAGCGTCAGCGTGCGGCGGCGAGTCACCGGACCTGGCGCTCAACGTCGCCTGGAAGTTCGAGGCGGGCGACTGCGCGTCGAACCAGACAGAGACGGTGCGCATCACCTGGGGCCCTTCCGGCGGGTCGATGGCCGACGTCGAGTTCCCGTGTACGGCTGGGCAGGGCAAGGTCGGCGACCTGAGCCCGATGGGCGGCTCCTATTCCATCGCGGCGGTGGGCCTCGACGCGGCGGGCGTGACGCGCTCCCGCCACCTCGGCACGGCCCTCACCGTCGGCAGCGCTGGCAGGGGAGGCGCTCCGGTCGACCTCACCCTGCGCCCGAAGCCGGCCGACGTGGTGGTGACCTGGCGGCTGAGCAACGGGAGCGGGTGCCCGTCCGGCGTGGTGCTCCCCTACTTCATCGGCCTCTACCGCCCACCCGCGATGATGGGCGGCGCGCTCACGCAGAAGGTCTCCGAGAAGCAGGCGTCGTGCAGCGCACGCACCACCACCCTCACCGACGTCGCGCCCGGGGACTACGTGGTCGAGCTCGACAGCCGCGCAGTGACGCCGATGGTGAAGGGCTCGCGGGCGGTGACGGTCAACAGGGGCGAGAACGCCGCGGTCGACTTCCAGCTCTGACGCACGGCGGGTGACGTCGCTGAGGTGAGCCCGTCCCCGAGCGGGCGCGAGGCGACTGGAGTAACACCGTCCCCATGTCGCTCCGGCTCGCGCTCCTCGCCGTCGTCGTGCTGGCCCTCTCTGGCTGTCCGTCGCCCGACGCCTGCGCGACCAACAACGACTGCTTCAAGGGCTTCACCTGCGCCGCCGGGCGCTGCGTCGCGGTCGCGGACG
>JACSRE010000245.1 GCA_014879945.1 Myxococcus sp. | reverse complement strand
CTCGGAGATGTGTATAAGAGACAGGCCCAGCAGGCCCGCGAGCGCCGGGTTGCTGCCCAGAATGCCCTGCAGCATGCCGCCGAAGTTCGGAATGGGCATCGCGTCCATCTGCTTCTGGAAGCGGAGCATCAGCCGCGACATCGCGATGCCTGACCGCGCCAGGTAGGTGGCGCGCAGCTCGTCGCGCTGGTTGGTCGCCAGCCGCAGCTCGACCATCGAGTTGTAGCGAACCTCGTTGGCGACCAGCGACAGCACCGCGATGCCCACCAGCACCAGCAGCAGCGCCACCCCGCGCTCGCCCCGGCGGCGGCGCGGCGTCGCCACCGACGTCGCGACGCTCGAGCGCACCCGGCGCTGTCGTGACGCGCGCCCGGCTCTCACTGGAACCTCGGGAACTCGGTGTTGAGCATCACCCGCGTCTGGGTGACGTACTTCACGTCTTTGCCGTTCTCGTCGACGGCGATGATCGTCATTTTCACGCGCGTGGGCAGAATGGTGCGCCGCTCGCTGCGCCGCGTGTCCCACTCGTCTTCCCACTGCTTGCGCTCGGGGTTCCAGTACTGGAACTCGAGCTTCTTGATGCCCTCGAAGAGGATGTCTTCGGTGCCGCCGCGCTCCATGCGCTCCTCGAGGATGACCTTCTCGCGGCGCATGAGATCCTGGCGGTCCTTCGCCTTCGGGTCCGGCGAGCGCTTCACCGAGTACTCCACCACCATCTGGTCGCTCTCTTTGGCGTCGGCGTAGAGGCGCTGGTGGGCCAGCGAGGTGAACAGCAGCTTCTCGCGCGTGCCCACGAAGTTGGTGGGCCGGTCGAACGCGTCGCGGTAGCGCTTGGAGTCGTAGCGATCGCTCACGTACGCGGCGCCGATCTCTCGCGACATGCGGCTCATCGCCGCGCGCAGCATGCGGTAGCGCTCGGCCTGGCCCTCGATGACGTCCTTGTTGGCGATGGTGGTGCTGAAGGTGACGCCGATGATGACGCCGATGAAGGCGGTGATGCCGATGGCGGTGATTACCTCGATCAGCGTGAAGCCACGCGCGCGCGCCTTCATCGGAAGCCGCCTCCGCGAATGACGTCGCCGATGCCCTGCGGCACCAGGCCCGGCGCGACGGGGCGCATGCCGGGGAGCGGGTTGTTGATCAGCCCGGGCATGCCGCCGCGCTGCTGGGCGAACTGCGCCGCGGTGATGACGGGCTGGTTGGTCGCGGGGTTGATCATCTGCCCGTTGGGGCCTGGCTGCGCATTGGCCACCGGCTGGCCGGTGGCAGCGTCCACGTACGCCTCGGCGGCCGCGCCCGCAGGGGCACCCGCCACCGCCGCCGCTCCGCCGTTGCGATCGGAGCCCGGCCCCAGCGAGACGATGTGGGTGACGAGGTCGATGCTCTCGGTGACCTTCCCCTCCTTCCACGACACCGTCAGGTGCACCTCGCGCACCGACTTCTGCAGGGTGTCCACCATCTGCTGAAACTGGGCGGTGAGGGGGTTGGCCCCGCCGAGCGCGCCCATCAGGCCGCCGATGCCGCCGGCGCCACCGGGCGCGCCCCCGCCACCGAGCGCGGCCGCAGCGCCCGCGAGCCCCGCGGCGCCACCGGGCACGCCGGCGCCGCCGAAGAGCGCGGCCAACGGGCTGCCCTTGCCGTCTTTGTCGTCGCCGCCGCCGAGGGGCAGGTTGAAGAGCGCGCCGAACATCTGCTCGGGCGTGAGGCCGTTGGTGCGCGGCACGATGATCTTCGCGCGCCACTTGTACGAGGGCCAGCCCTCCTGGCTGAAGTCACCCGCGTCTTCGTCGTCATCGGCGGGCAGCGGCTCTTCGTAGAGCTTCTGCTCGATGTCGGTCATCTTCGAGCGGGCCAGCAGCGTGGCCACCGTCAGCTTGCGCGCGTAGATGTGCGCGACGATGGCCGTCGAGTTGATGTCGAGAATGGCCATCAGCGACACCGCCAGAATCGCCATGGCGACGACCGTCTCGAGCAGCGTGAAGGCGCGCCGGTTCATGTGCGCGGCAGCTCCAGCGCCTCGGCGTGGATCACCGTCTTGCCCGTCAGCGGCGACACGGTCAGCGTCCACACGTTCTTGCCCTGGCGCACGTAGATCTGCGCGCGCTCGGTGAAGCCCTGCGGGAAGAAGTAGAGGTAGGCGACGCCCGACTTCACGGGCGTCTTGAGCTTCGAGGTCCACACCTCGACCTCGACGCCGTTGGGCAACGAGCGCTCGACGACGTCCTCCGACGAGAAGGCCGCGAACTTCGCCGACTCCTCGACGCGGTTCTTCTCGCGGGCCATCAGCTCCTGCAGGTTCGGGCCCCGGTCATCGGACGAGAACGACTTGAAGCGGGTGTCGTTGGCGTCGTCGCGCGCCTTCTTGTCGCGTCGCGAGGCCTCTTTCTGCTCGTCTTCGCGGTTGGCGCCGGCGGTGATGCCGCCCTTGGCGCACTCGGCGTGGTACTTCACCTCTTTGTCGTCGTCGCTCTTGCCCGGCAGCTCGAACACCAGCCGGCACGTCTTGCCCGAGAGCGCGGCCGAGTCGTAGAGCGCGCGAATGGTGCCGGCGAGCTCGGCGCTCGACTCCTTGGCGCGGGCGCCGGTCAGCGCCCCGACGCCGAACACCACCGCGGCGAACAGCACCACCACGATGCCCAGGGCCACCACCAGCTCGATGAGGGTGATGCCGCGCCGGCGGGCCGAGGCCGCGCGCTTCACAAGAACCTCTTGAGGGCGTCGAGGGCGAGCCACACCAGCGCCGACACCCCGAGCCCTACGGCGATCGCCGCGGGCCCCAGGCCCGTCGTCGTCTCTGGCTTGTGGGGGTCGGGTGACGCCATGGCTGCCTCGCTACTGCTTCTTCTGGCCGAGCTCTTTCGACGAGATGTCGGCGTCGGTGTCGGTGCCGCCCGGCGCCTTGTCCTTGCCGTACGAGATGACGACGGGCGTCGAGCCCTCTTTCATGTACACGTACTCGGTCTCCCACGGGTCGACCGGCACGCGCTCGAGGATCTGCGCGTCAACCAGCGCCTTCAGGCCCACGCCGGTGTCGGGGTAGTTGCCCTTCTTTGCGTAGAAGGTCTTGAGCGCGTTCTGGATGTTGCCGATGTCCATCTTGGCGCGATCGACCTTGGCCTGCTCGAGCTGGGGAATGACGGCCACGCCGACGGCGGCCATCAGCAGCGAGAGAATGGTGATGACGACGATGATCTCGATCAGCGTCATGCCGCGGCGTCGGCGGGCGAGGCGGCGGCGGGTGAGGGCAGTGCGGAGCATGAGGGTGTTTCCTTTCACACGTACAAGGTGATGCCGACGACCACGAGGCCGGCGGCGAGGGCGACGAGACCTGCGGTCATGATGCGCCAGAGCCACCGCTCCGAGGCCGGCCGCACGTCAGAAGTGAGGGTCGAATTCATGTTCATGGCGTGAACACCTCAGCGCACCATCGAATTCATCTGGAGAATCGGCATCAAGATCGAGAAGGCCACGAAGGCGATCACCGCGCCCATGCTCACGATCATCAGCGGCTCGAGCAGCGAGGTGAGCGCGCCGATGCGCACGTTCACCTGCGACTCGTAGCTGTCGGCGACGTTGAGCAGCATGTCTTCGAGCTGGCCCGAGCGCTCGCCGATCGACACCATGTGGTACACGAGCGGAGGGAATTCGCCGGAGCGCTTGAGCGGGTTGGCGATGCTCTCGCCCTCACGAATCGAGTCGCGGGCCTTGTCGATGACGTCGCTCATCACCGTGTTGGTGACGACGTTCTTCACGATGTCCATCGCGGTCAGCAGGGGCACGCCCGACTTCAGCAGCGTCGCCAGGGTGCGGGTGAAGCGCGCCACCGACAACATGCGCACCAGCGGGCCGAACACCGGCACCTTGAGCACCAGCTTGTCCCAGACCGGCTTGCCCTTCTCGCTGCGCGTCCACTGGAAGAAGAAGATGGCCGCGGCGATCAGCACCGGCACCACCACGAACCACCAGTCTTGCAGGAAGTTCGAGGTGAAGATGAGCAGCCGCGTCGTCCACGGCAGGGCGACCTTCATGTCGTCGAAGATCTTGGTGACCTTCGGCACCACCACCGTCATCAGCATCACCAGCACGCCGCCGCCGACCACCATCATGATCAGCGGGTACACCATGGTGCCGACGATCTTCTGCCGCAGGCGCGCCTGGCCCTCGGTGAACTCGGCCAGCCGCAGCAGCACCGAGTCGAGGGCGCCCGACGACTCGCCCGCGCGGATCATGTTGATGAAGAGGTTGCCGAAGACCTTGCCGTGGGCGCTGAGCGCGTCGGCGAGCGAGTTGCCCTCGTTCACCTTCTGCTTCACCTCGGACAAGATGCGCTTGAGCTGCTCCTTCTCGACCTGGTCGACCATCGCCGAGAGGGCCTCGACCAGCGTCACGCCGGCGCCCAGCAGCGTCGCCAGCTGGCGCGTCATGATGGCGATGTCGTCGGTGTTGATGCCGCCGCGCGCGAGCCGGCGCAGGTTGATGTCGGTCGACATCGCCTGCGACGCCGCCGCCTTCGCGCTCTTGCCCGGCTTGAGCCCCGCCTCGGCCTGCCCCACCACCTCGGTGAGGAACACGCCGTCTTTGCGCAGCGCGGCCCGGAGCGCCTTGGGCGAGTCGGCCTCCTTGAGCGCCGTGACCGACTTCCCGTTGGCCGCGAGGCCTCTGTATTCGAAGACGGGCATGGCGCCTTAGAGGTCCTCCTGGGTGACCGAGAGGACCTCGGCGATGGTCGTCTGGCCCTGCGCCACCTTGAGCGCGGCGTCGTCGAGCAGCGTGAGCATGCCCTTCTCGATGCCCTTCTTCTTGATGGTGCCCGAGTCGACGTTCTTCAGCACCAGCTGGCGCACGTCTTCGTCGACGGGCAGCAGCTCATAGATGCCCATGCGGCCGCGGTAGCCGTTCTTGTTGCACGCCGAGCAGCCCACGGCGCGGTACACGATCTCGGAGCCGCCCATGGCGATGAAGCGGTCGCGGCTCATGCCCAGCTTCGAGATCTCTTCGTCGGTCGGGCGGTAGGGCTCGCGGCACTCCATGCACAGGCGGCGCACCAGGCGCTGCGCGAGCACGGCGGTGAGCGACGACGCCACCAGGAACGGCTCGATGCCCATCTCGACGAGCCGGGTGACGGCGCCGGCCGAGTCGTTGGTGTGCACCGTCGAGAGCACGAGGTGACCGGTGAGCGAGGCCTGAATCGCGATCTCGGCCGTCTCTTTGTCGCGGATCTCGCCCACCATGATGATGTCGGGGTCCTGGCGGAGGAACGAGCGCAGGCCCGAGGCGAACGTCAGCCCGATCTTCGGCTGAATCGCCATCTGGTTGATGCCCTTGAGCTGGTACTCGACCGGGTCCTCGACGGTGAGGATCTTCACCTCGGAGGTGTTGATGCGCGAGAGCGCCCCGTACAGCGTCGTCGTCTTGCCCGAGCCGGTGGGGCCGGTGACGAGGAAGATGCCGTGGCTGCGCGCAATGACGTCGTAGACGCCCTTGAGCACGTCGGGCGCCATGCCCACCTGATCGAGATCGAGCAGCGTGCCGCTCTTGTCGAGCAGACGCATGACGATGCTCTCGCCGTGCACCGTGGGCACCGTCGAGACGCGAATGTCGATGTCGCGGCCGGCGAGCTTGATCTTGATGCGGCCGTCTTGCGGCAGGCGCGACTCGGCGATGTTCAGCTGCGCCATGATCTTCACGCGGCTGATGATGGCCTTCTGCGAGCGCTTGGGCGGGCGGATGATGGCCTGCAGCACGCCGTCGACGCGGAAGCGCACCACCAGCTCGCGCTCCATCGGCTCGATGTGAATGTCGCTCGCGCGCTCCTTGGCGGCGCGGAAGAGCAGCGAGTTCACCAGGCGAATGATGGGCGCTTCGTCGCCCGAGTCGAGCAGGTCCTTCGCCTCTTCGAGCACCCGCTCGGCGGCGTCGATGTCCTGGGCCTCCATCTCGCCGACGACCTGCTCGGCCTCGTTGATGTTGCGGTCGTACACCGCGTTGATGGCGTCGATGATCGTCGAGCCCTGCGCCATCACCGGCTCGATGTCGGCGCTGAACATCATGCGCGCGTGGTCGAGCATCGCGGTGTCGAGCGGGTCGGCGACCGCCACCTGCACCACGTCGCCGCGCAGCTTCAGCGGCAGCATGCGCATGGCCTTGGCGAAGCCGATGGCCACCTTCTGAATCAGCTCGGGCTGCACCTCATCGGTCGAGATGGAGCCGACGAACTCGAGATCGAGCTGGGCGGCGAGGGCGCGCGCGACCTGCTCCTCGGTGCACGCCTTCATGCCCACCAGCACCTCGCCGATGCGGCCGCCCTTCTCGGCCTGCGCCACCAGCGCCTCGTCGAGCTTCTCGCGCGGCAGCTGGAACTGGCTGACGAGGATCTCTCCGAGCGGGCGCCCGAAGAGATAGGCCGGCCCGTGCGACACCATCTGGGTGCGCTCGGTGCGGACTGCCTCCTGGACCTCCATCGACTCGCTCATGGGGGGCTCACTGAATCTCGGGCTGAACGTCGAGGCGCTCGGGGCTCGGCTCCTTGACGGGCACCGGCGCGGGCGCAGGCGTGACGTCAGGGGTGCTGCCCTCGGGGGTCTTCGCGGGCGTGGTGGCCGACGGCGCGATGACCTTCTCGCCGCTCCCAAGCCCGCCGTTCTCGATGCGGTTGAGCTCCTTGTTGAGCAGCTGCGTCATGCGCGCCAACGGGCCCGGCTTGCGGTTGAAGTCGATGGCCACGTCGTAGGCCGTGGTCGCGCCGTAGAACTGCTCGACGAACTGCTGACGCTCCTTGAGCTTGCGCTCGAAGATGCGCCTGAAGTCGCCCGCGTCTCGAATGATGTACGGGGTGAGGAAGAGCAGCAGGTTGGTCTTCACCTTGCGGCGCGTCTGCTGGCGAAACAGGTTGCCGAGCAGCGGAATGTCGCCCAGCAGCGGCGTCTTCGAGACCGACTCGACCAGGCGGTCCTGCATGATGCCGCCGATGACCACCGTCTCTTGATCCTTCGCCACCACCGTCGTCTTCGCGCTGCGCTTCGAGGTGGTGGGGCCGAGCACCGGGTCCGACGAGGCGATCTCTTCGATCTGCTCGTTGATGACGAGGCGCACGTAGTCTGACTCGTTGATCTGCGGCTTGATCGAGAGCTTCAGGTCCACGTTCTGCCGCTGAATCTGGCCGAACACGCCGCCGCCCAGACCGCCGAGGCCACCCGCGAGCCCACCCAGGCCGCCCAGGCCGCCGAGCCCACCCGCGGCGCCGCCGGCCAGGCCCGCCAGACCGCCCAGGCCGCCGAGGCCGCCCGCCGAGAACCCCGACTGGAACGGCACGTTCTGGCCGACGGTGATCTCGGCCTCTTCGTTGTCGGTGGTGAGGATGTGCGGCGTCGACAGCACGTTGACGTCGCTCGAGGTCTGCAGCGCGTTGAGCACGATGCCGAAGTTGGGAATGTTGAGGCCCGCGATGTTGATGGTCTGGGTGCTCGAGATGCCGCCCAGGAAGCCCGACAGCGAGATCAGGTTGGCCAGGTTGAGGCTGGGGGGCAGGCCCTGGCGCGTGTACTTGGTGCCGAAGAACGCCGGCGTCACGTCGGTCGAGGGCAGCGGCACGCCGCCGTGGAAGTTGATGCCCAGCTCCGAGTTGCGGTCGAGGTTGACCTCCATGATGACCGCCTCGACGAAGACCTGCCGGCGCTGGATGTCGAGCTTCTCGATCACCCGCACCAGCGAGCGGTAGTCGTTCTGGCTCGCGATGATGACCAGCGCGTTGGTCGACTTGTCGGCCGACACCTTCACCTCACCCGAGAACAGCTCGGCCGCCGAGGTCGCGCGCCCGCCCGGCGGCGGCGGCGGCGCTGGCGTCTTGGGCCGGTTCGCCGTGCCCTGCGCCAGCGTCTGCAGCGTCGACGCCACGTCTTCGGCGTTCGCGTTCTCGAGGTAGTAGACGTTGATGCGGCCCTCACCCGAGATGGGAATGTCGATCTCTCGAATGAGCGCCTGAATGCGCTCCATGGCGCCCGGGCTGGCGATCACGATCAGCTTGTTGGTGCGCTCGTCGGGAATGAGCTGGGTCAGCGTCGCGGGGCCTCCCGCGCCGTCGGGTGACGGAGCGCCGGCGCTCGCGCCCGGCGGCGGCGGCGGCACGAAGCCCCCGGGGCGCTGCCCGGGCCGGTTCACCTTGGCCTCGAAGAGCTTGGTGATCTTGTCGGCGATCTCCTGCGCGGTGGCGAACTGCACCTGAATCACCTTCATCTCGTCAGAGGCCGACCGCGAGTCGAGCTGCTCCACCAGCCTCTCGAGCCGGTGCATGTTCGAGGCGAGGTCGTTGATGATGATGGTGTCGGGCTGGAACGGAATGGTGTCGCCCGACGGCGTCACCAGTTGCTGCAACACCCCGCGCAGCTGCTCGATCTCGACGTGCTTCACCTTGAACATGCGGGTGATCATCTGCTCGTTGGTCGTGTACTGCTCTGTCGGGTCGGTGATCGTCTGAATGGGGAACTGCTTGGCCCGCTGCTTGTCCACGATCTTCATGAACTTGCCGTTCGCGTAGACCGACAGGCTGTTGGCATCGAGCGCCGCCAGGAACGCCGCGTAGAACTGGTCGGCGTCGACCTCGACCTTGCCGTTCTCGGGGCCGATGATGCTGATCTTGCCGCGCACGTTCTCGGGCAAGATGAAGGTGCGGCAGGTGACGTCTGAGACCGTCTGGACCAGCTTCTCGATCTCAACCTTGTCGAAGTAGATGTTGTAGCGGCCCTTGCGGCGCGTCTCGTCGCAGGTCGGCTTCTTCGGCGCGATGGTGGCGGCGCCGGCCCCGGCGGGCTTGGGAGGCGCGGGCGGCTGCTGGGCCAACACGGCCAGCGGCGCGAGCGCGCAGACGACGACGGTGAGGAGGCGGGTGTTCATGATCAAGTCGTTTCAGCGAACGTTGTAGGTCTTGCGAACCGTGGCGCCGTTGCGCTCGACCTCGATGTCGATGCGCCCGGCTTCTTTGAGCTTCGAGTAGACCTCGAGGGCCTTCTCGGGGCTGTTGAGGTCGTAGCCGTTGATGCGTTTGATGACGTCGCCGTTCTGCACGCCGATCTTCGAGTAGATCGAGTCGGGGCGAATCGAGAACAGCTTGAAGCCCTGCGCGACGCCGTCTTTGAACGCGGGCACGATGCGCGCCTGCATCGCGACGTCGTTGAGGTTCGAGAGCGTCTTGTCGATCTCGGCGCGCGGCACCTCGTACTCGTTCTCGCTCATCTGCTTGATGGTCGAGCCCAGGCCAACGGCGGGCGGCGGCGCGTCGTTGTACTTGGCGGGCGCCGCGGCGATGGTCTGCACCGGCGGAGGCGGCGGCGCCATGCTGCCGTCGCCCGGGTTCTCGTCGATGTATTCGCGGCGGTTGTTGTGTTTGATGATGACGCGCTTGCGCTCGATCTCGAGCACCTCGGCGCCCTGAATGGTGTCGCCGACCATGTACGTGTTGGTCTTGAGCGTCACCACGTCTTGAATCGACGAGACCGACCACTCGGGGTTGCCGGCGACCAGCGTGCCCAGCAGCTTCAGCCGCAGCGCCGAGTGCACGGGCTCCGAGTTCATGTCGACGACGGGCGCCACCGGCTCCTTGACCTCGGGCTCGGGCTTGGGCACCGGCAACCCGGTCAGCGCCGCGATGCGGTCGAGGATCAGCTGCGGCACCGGCTCGACCACCTGGGGCTTGAGCGCCCGGCGACCTTCACCCGTTGGCAGGGGCAGCAGCTCGGCCTCGATGAAGGCGTTCGCCGTCTTCCCAATGAAGAACGACACCCCGAACAGGAACGCGAGGTGGACCAACCAGAAATGGCGCTTGAAGAGGAACTCCACGGCAGGGGGGCCACTGAGCAAGCCGAGTGCCACCAAGCGCCTTGAACTTGCTGAGGAATTCGCCGCCGGCCGGCTCCGGGTCTGCCAATTTGTCAACGCGATGGAGGAGGGCATGACGGAACGGCACGTCGCAGCTCAGTCGAGGCGGTAGTGGTGGGTGAGGCGCGCGTCGCCGCGCTCGAGCTCGAGGTCGAGCTGGGTGGGCCGGTCGAGGGTGGCGGCGAGGGCCAGGAGCCGCTGCATCGAGTCGAGCGGCTGGCCGTTGACGGCGCGCACCACGTCGCCCGGTTGGAGCCCCAGCGCGGCGATGGCCGACTCGGGGGCGATGCGCACGAACCGGAAGCCGATGGGCAGGCCATCGCAAAACGCGGGCACCAGCTGGACCTCGCGCGAGAGGCCGTAGAGGTCGCCCAGGCGTCGCAGCACGTCAGCGCGCGACACCACGAAGGCCGCCGGGCCCGCCTGCGTCACCGCGCGCGCGCGGCTGGTGATGGCAGGGAGGGCCTCAGGTGCTCGCACGGTGAGACGTTGCAGCGCCCCCGCGCGCCGAATGACGATCGCGTCGCGCGCGATGGCGACCACCTCGGCGTCGAGCACCTCATCGCCCTCCCACACCGAGCGCGCGCGGCCCGACGGCAGGAGCAGCGACGCCACCGAGCGCTCACGCACCGGCGACGACAGCGTGCCCAACAAGCGCGCGGGGAAGGGGGCGGCGGGCGGCTGCAGCTCGGCGTGTGGCCCCGGCTCGTCGCCCGGGGGGAGCCCCAGCAGCGTCCCCACGCGGCTGGTGTCGAGCGATCGGGGGCGGTGGTGGGCTGGCACGAGCGGCCGCGCGCTCCCCACCGGCAGCGACTCCAGCTCGACCTCGAGCGCCAACGTCATCGGCGCGACGACCAGCACGGCGAGCGCGCAGAGCATGAGGGCGACCGTGAGCTGCAGGGCGCGGGCGCGCGTCGTCGGCATGGCCACCCCATCAGCAAGGTCGAGGCCAGCGCGTCACGAGCGTCGGTGCTGGAGGTTGCCTCGCGCCCTCGGCTCCTGCGCTGTCATCGTGTCGCTGGCGGGCTCCCCGGGCGCGACGGCTTGTCGTTGCGAATGTGTTGCGAAGCCACGACCTCTCGAGAAAAGACAGCGCCATGTTTCGACGACGCTTCCTTCTCTTGTCGCTCCTGGCGGCCACGGCGCAGGCGCAGACGACGTTCTCGGTGATGGTCAACGGCGCGTCGTTTCAGGTCGATCGCTACGCCCCGCCGGGGAGCGGTCCCTTCCCCCTCGTCGCGCTTGGCCACGGGTTCTCGAACTCGAAGGACAACGTGCGCGGGTTGGCGCAGGCGCTCCAGGCAGACGGCGCGGTGGTGGTGGCGCCCCAGTTCCCCGCAGGCAGCGGCGATCACCCCCGCAACGCGCTGGTGCTCCTCGCGGCCGTCGACGCCACCATCGCCGCGGGGCTCGGCGACGGGCAGCGCGTGGCCTTCGGTGGGCACAGCGCGGGCGCGCTGGCGGCGTGGTTGGCGGCGGCCCAGCGCCCGCAGACCCGCGCGGTCGTGTTGCTCGACCCGGTGGACTCCAACGGCCTGGGGGCGGCGCAGGTGGCGAGCGTCACCGCGCCCGCGCTGTTCGAGTTCGCGCCGCCCCAGATGTGCAACACCCAGAACAACACCGTGCCGTGGTTCACCGCGAAGTCAGGGCTCAAGGGGCGCTTCAACGTGCCGATGGCCAACCACTGCGATCCGCAGGAGCCGTCGAACTCGTTGTGCACCCTCGGCTGCTCCTTCGCGACGTGGAGCGCGACCCGCTCGGGGGTCTACAAGAGGTACGCCCGCGCCTTCTTCGGTCAGTTCCTGCTGGGCAACGCGCAGTGCGTCGAGTCGATGGCCGTCATCGACGCCGCCAGCGGCACCATCGATGCCGTGACGATGGTGCTCGGAAACCAGTGCGCTGGCGACGGCGGCACGGGCGGCGGCCCCGCCGGAGGTGGCTCGGCTGCGGGCGGTGGTTTGGCAGTGGGCGGCGGTTCTGCTGTGACCGGCGGTGGCTCCGCAGCCGGTGGCTCCGCAGCCGGTGGTTCCGCAGCCGGTGGTTCCGCAGCCGGTGGCTCCGCGGCTGGTGGCTCCGCGGCCGGTGGC
>JACSRE010000046.1 GCA_014879945.1 Myxococcus sp. | reverse complement strand
CGGGCTCGTAGGCGGGCGCCTGGGCGGTGACGGGCCGCGAGGTGGGCATCGGCGGCACGCTGTTGCTGCCACTGGCGGGGAAGTCGAAGTCGTCGGGGCTCGCCTCGGGCGCGGCCTGGGCGGGCTCTGCCGGCGCCGGGTCGGCCTCGGGGGCCGACGGCGTTGGCGGCCGCATCGGCGGCACCGGCAGCGGCGGCGGCATCACCATCGCGGCGCCCTCTTCTTCTCCGCTGCGCAAGAGGGCGGTGACGGCGATGGAGAGCAGGAAGAGGCCCGCGAGCGCGCCGAGGCCGAACTTCTGGAAGCCCGCCAGCGCGATCAGCCCTTCGGCCGACGACGCCGTCGCGAGCACCTCGTAGGGGGTGCCGTTGATGGGCCGGCGCAGCGCGAGCTGCTGCGTCAGGTCGCTCATCATCGGGAGCGACACGGGCCCGAGCGTCTCGAGCGCCCCCTCGGTCACCTTCACCACGGGGCCCGGCTTGACCTGCCCCACCGCGGCGTCGATCACCGCCTTGTCCCCGTCGGCCACCAGCACCTTGCCATCGGCCAGCACCGCCAGGCCCGTCAACCGCAGCTCCGCGCGCAGCCCGTCGATCAACCCACGCCCCTCGGGCAGCACCGGCGCGCCCACGGCCGCGACGCCCGCCGGCTTCACCTCGTTCTTGTCCGAGACCACGAGGGGCAGCGCGAAGAAGAGATGCGGAGCGCCGAAGACCGTCACCACCGCGCCCGCGCCGCCGGCGGCCGAGACCGCCGCCACGTCGAAGCCCTCGGGCGGCGCCGCGGCATCGACCGGCCCCTGCGCGACCAGGGCGCCCGCTTCGTTCGAGACCACCACCACCGCGCCCGCCTTGAACTCGTCGCTGAGCCCTTCGGTCGCGGCAGCGCGCACGGCGTTGAAGCGGTCTGGCGTCGGCGCCTCGGGCTTGGCGGCCTTCGGGCCCGGGTTGGTGAGGGCGGTCGAGGCCCCCAGGCGGAGCGCGGCGGCCTGGAGCTCCGAGCGGCGGCCTTCGAGCCTCAAGGCGACGGCCGACGGCGCGCCCGCGAGCGCGACCGACGCCTCCTGTGCGCCGCGGTCGGCGCCGAGCGTGGGAGCGAGCTTCAGGCTCCAGGCGAACAACCCGAGCGCGACGAGGGCAAACACGAGGAATTTGACGCGATTCATGCGGGCCGCATCTGACACCCATTGGGGGGCGGGGGCAATTCTTCCTGGAGCCCCGACCCGGCGAGTCGACTAGCCTGTACGTCATGAACCCACGCACCTTCACCGTCGCGACCACCACCACCGATCCGCTCACCGCGCAGCGGCTGGTCGCCGTGCTCACCGCCGCGGGCTTCGACGCCTTCTCGCGAGCGGGCGGCGCCGCGTCGGTCAGCGCCATCGGCGCCGCCGAGCGCGGCTACTTCGACGTGCTCGTCACCACCGAGGCGATGGAGAAGGCGGGACCGCTCGTCGCGCAGGAGCTCGAGGCCATCGAGCGCGACGGCGCCGCCAACGCCAAGGCCGCCGAAGAAGAGGCCCTCTCAGGCGAGACGCCGACGCCCTGAGCGCCACGCGAGCCCCAGCGCCGCCAGCAGCCCAGCAGCCCCCTCCACCGCGCCACAGCCGCAGGGCCGCGGGGGAGCCGGCGGCTGCTGCCCCGCATCGGAGGCCGCTTCAGTCACCGCGCGCTCGCCGGCGACGGCGGCGATGACGCCCGGTCCAGCGTCGCCGGGCGCGTGGACCACCGCGGCACCGGCGTCTTCGGCGTCTTCGGCGCCGTCGAGCCAGGCGGGCTGGCGGAGGCGATAGAGGGCCACGCCCTCGACGGTCCACGCGCCGAACTCGAGGTTGCGCTTGAGGTACCTCTCGACGGGCTCGTCGACGACCTTCTTGAAGCTGCGTGAGGCGTGGCGAAGGAACGGGCCCGAGGGCTTCTGCACCAGCACGCCGACGTGGGTGACCCGGGAGACCAGGCGCGGGCGGTCGGGGCGCACCACCACCACGATGGTGCCCTCGGGCGCGGTGGCCAGCACCGCGCCCGAGGGCACCATCGTGGTGGT
>JACSRE010000294.1 GCA_014879945.1 Myxococcus sp. | reverse complement strand
GCTCAAGGACCTGCCCGCGCTGGAGCACCTCGCGCCCGACCTGGTGGTGCTCGACGAGGCCCAGCGCATAAAGAATTGGGCAGCCAAGACCTCGCTCTCCATCAAGCAGCTCCAGCCGGAGTGGCGGTTGGTGCTCACCGGCACCCGCTCGAGAACCGACTGACCGAGCTCGCGTCGCTGATGGACTGGGTCGACGATCTCGCGCTCGAGCCCAAGTGGCGCCTCACCGAATGGCACTCCACCCGCGCCGACGGGGCGCGCGACGCGATCGGCGCGAAGAACCTCGACACCCTGCGCGCCCGGCTCGAACCCGCGATGCTGCGCCGCGTGAGGAAGGAGGTCTTGAAGCAACTCCCGCCTCGAACGGACACGCGCGTGCCGGTAGCGATGACTGACGAGCAGCGCTCCGAGCACGGCGCGCTCGACCAACCCATCGCTCGGTTGCTCCGGACCTCCAAGGTGCGGCCGCTCACGCAGCCCGAATTCCTCAAGCTGATGTCGCTGATGACGCAGCAGCGCATCATCTGCAATGGGCTCGCCCAGCGCGACTTCGAGGCCCTGTGGCCCGGCCTCGCCGCACAGAGCCCGACCGAGGCGACCCTCCGTGGCCTGTTCACCCCCAAGCTCACCGAATTCCGCGAGCTCGTCGCGAACCTCGTCGTCACGCAGGGGCGCAAGGTGGTGGTGTTCAGTCAGTGGAAGAGAATGATCCACCTCGCACAGTGGGCCATCTCCGATCTCCTGGCTGAGTCGGGGGTGCGTGCCGTGCAGTTCACTGGCGACGAAAGCCAGAAGCGCCGCACGCAAAACGTCGTCGACTTCCACGACGACCCGCAGACCTGCCTCTTCTTCGCCACTGACGCCGGCGGCGTGGGCCTCAACCTTCAGCGCGCCGCGAGCGCTTGCGTGCACCTCGACCTCCCCTGGAACCCCGCCGTGATGGAGCAACGCGCCGGCCGCGTCTATCGGCTCGGCCAGACCAAGCCCGTCGAGATCTATTCCCTGGTCGCGGACGAAGGCATCGAATCGCGCATCGCCTCGATCGTCGGCGGCAAGAAGGCGCTCTTCGACGGCCTCTTCGACGGCTCGAGCGACGCGCTGAACTTCGAAGGCGGCAGCTCGTTCCTCGCGAAGCTCGAGGAGACGCTCGAGCCCACGCTCAAGGCGGAGCCCGTGCCGAGGCCGCGGAGCCACAGCCCGACGAGCCCGAGCCCGAGCCCGACGTCAGCGACGCGGTGGCGCCCGTGAGCGCAGCCCAGACGCAGTTCATGGCCGGAGTGACAATGCAGCGACTACCCGACGGTCGCCTGGTGCTCGAGGCCAAGCCCGAGGTGGCCGCCGCACTCGCGTCGGTCTTCGAGGGGATCGCCGCGATGTTCAGGCAGCAGGCACGCTGAAGCTCGTTGGTCAAAGTGAGGAGTCCGGCCGGCTGTGGGGGGACTGTCCAGACGGCATCTGGACAAACCCGGTCCGCGAGAACGCTTCGGCGCGCCATCCTACGCCGATTCGTTTCAGGACTCCGCGCAAGCGCTCCTCGGCGCCCTGCACGTCGCGACCTTCCTCGAGGGCGCGCTCGAACTGCGAGGTGAGGATGGTCTCGAAGCGCACCAAGCACCTTCGGCACGCAGACCCCGAACTCCCGTTTGCCGAGTGCGGCGAGCAGCTTGAGTTCGAACACCGCGCGCCGGTCGTAGTCTGGGTCGCCGAAGCGATTGGGGACGAGCGCGTAGACATCCAGCGGCTGTCGCCCCTCATTGATGGTTGCGCGGTACGCGTCTCTCGAGAGGCCGGTGCCGAGGCGCTTCACGAAGCCGACTTCAACCTCGCGTCCCAATGCGCTCGAACAGGCGCGGTCGATCGCGCGCTTCGCGTGGGCCCAGCCCGCCCCCGAGTCGGCCCGAAAGTTCGCGTCGCGGTACTCATCGACACTGAGTCCGTAGGGGGAAGCCCGCCTCCGTGAACCCAGCAGAGGCGGCCTCGCTGTCGGAGGACATGCACCGTCAGCTCGCCCGGCTCTTCACCCGCGTCACCAACTTCGTGCCGCACCTGGAGTGGTTCCCCGTCGCCAGGCGCAGCGGCACCATCGACGACGCCCCACCCTCGGGGAGCGCGGTTCCTCCGTCGTCCGGGCCAGCGTCGCCGCCAGCCGATGGCGAAGAGGCGCTTGCCGAGCAGCCAGAGCTCTTCCCCCCGGGCCCGCTCTTCGCCGTCACCGTTCGCCCGTCGAAGCTCGAGCTGGCGGTGCAGGAGCGCAAGGCGCTCCACCCCGTCGCCAGCGACGAGCATGGCCGGGTGATTCGCGACGGCGTCGCCTTCGAGTGGAAGGCCTCGAGCGCCCTGTCGCTGTCTGCGACCGGGAGCGCCGCGACCATCGAGGGGCTGAGCGCGTCGGCGACGGAGTCGGTGGAGGTGCTGGCGCGTCAGGCAGCGCGCGAGCGCGTCTTCATCGTGCCCGTGCGCGTCGTGAGCGAGCTCCACCCGGCGCGCCGACGCCGGCATCCCCCAGCCCGAGGAGGTCAACGAGCCGCTGCAACCCTGGCGCTCGCGCCTCGTCGAGGAGCGATGGCAGGTGAACACCGGCCACCCCGACTACCGGGCCTTCGCGCATGAAGCCCGCCCGCGCCTGCGGTACCTGGCGATGTTGCTGTCGAAGGAGGTCGTCAGCCGCAACTTCCCGCAGCCGGGAGTGGGCGCGACGCTCGAGGAGCTGGTGGGGTTGTTGGCGGCCCTCGAGCGCTCAGGCGCCTGGCGTGGCCGCGCGCGTGACGACGAGTAGCCGACCGGCGATGCACGAGAACCGTTGCGCCTTTGCACCTCCCCCTCGTCGAGCACTGGCGGTCCTCGAGCCGATCGACCACCATCTCTGAATGGATTCCACGCCACGCGTCTTCTCGATGCCGTTCGCGAGCGTCTACCCGCTGTACGTGAAGAAGGCCCAGAAGAAGGGGCGCACGAAGGGCGAGGTTGACGAGATCATCGGCTGGCTCACCGGCTACAGCGACAAGCAGCTCCAGTCCGCCCTCGACGCGCAGGTCGACTTCAAGGCGTTCTTCGCCAGGGTCCGAATGAACCCGAAGGCAAGGCGCATCACCGGCGTGGTGTGCGGCGTGCGCGTCGAAGAGGTCGCGGACCCGCTGATGAAGAAGATCCGCTACCTCGACAAGCTGATCGACGAGCTCGCGCGGGGGAAACCCATGACCAGCATCCTCCGCGCCGAGGCGCCCACCGCCGCCCGACGCAAGCCACGGGCCTGACGAGCACGCCTCGCGCTTCGCTCAAGGCGCCGCGACGAACTCCGCGACGAAGGGCGACGCCGGCGCCGCGCTCAGCTCGGCCCACGAGCCTGACTGCACCACCCGGCCCGCCTCCAGCACCACGATGCGCTGGCCCAGCGCCCGCGCGTCGGCGGCGTCGTGGGTCACCACCACCGTCGGCAGCCCGTGCCGGGCCAGCCACTCCACGAGGAACCGCCGCACCTCGCGGCGGGACGAGACGTCGAGGGCCGCGAGGGGCTCATCGAGCAACAACGCCCGCGGCCCCACCGCCAGGGCGCGCGCCAGCGCCACCCGCTGCTTCTCGCCACCCGAGAGCGCCAGCGGGCGGCGCTCCGCCAGCGCCCCCAGCGCGAGGTCCGTCAGCACGCGCTCCACGCGCTCCCGCCTCGCGCCCCGCTCGAGCGCCGGCGCGGCGCTGGCGAGCGCGAACTCGACGTTCCCCCGCACGGTGAGGTGCGGAAACAGCGCGTAGTCCTGCGGCACGTAGCCCAGCCGGCGCTGCTCGAGCGGCACCTCGACCCCCGCTGAGGTGTCGAGCAGACACTCGCCGCCCACCTCGATGCGGCCCCGCTCCACCGGCTGCGCGCCCAGCAGCAATGACAACACACTCGTCTTGCCAGCGCCGTTGGGGCCCACCAGCACCAGCGCGCCGGCAGGCGTCTCGAACCGTACGTCGATGGCCAGCGGCCCGACGCGCGCGCGCAGCTCGGCCCGGAGCGCGCCGCTCATGGAGACGCCTGCGCTTCGGTGGACCGCCGCAGCAGCGCCCGCACCGCCAACAGCAACGCGAAGGCCACGACCACCAACACCACCGAGAGCGCCCGCGCCACCCGCACGTCGGCCTCGAGCGCCGCGTAGATGGCCAGGGGCAACGTCTGCGTCTGGCCCTCGAGGTTGCCGGCGAACATCAGCGTCGCGCCGAACTCCCCGAGCGCGCGCGCCCAGCTCATCGCCGCGCCCGCCACCAGCCCCGGGGCGCTCAACGGCAGGGCGACCCTGAAGAAGACGCGCAGCGGAGAGGCCCCGAAGGTGCGGGCCACCAGGAGCAGCCTGGGGTCGACGCGGCGGAAGGCGCTGGTGGCGGCCTGCACGAAGAAGGGGGCCGACACGAAGACCTCGGCCATCACCACCGCCGCGGTGGTGCCCGTCACCGCCCAGCCGCTCGGGTAGAGCAGGCCGGTGAAGAGGCCGCGCCGGCCGAACGCCGCCAGCATCGCCACGCCGGCCACCGCCGGCGGCACCACGATGGGCAGCTGCACGAGCGTCTCGACCGCCCGCGCCAGTCGCCCCTGCGCGCGCGCCAGCCCGAACGCCAGCGGCGTACCCAGGCCCACCACGAAGACGAGGCTCACCGACGTCGTCACCAGGCTCAGCCGCAGCGCCGGCCACACCAGGGGGTGCGACAGGCCCGCGCGAAGCTCGGCGCCCGAGGTGGCGACCAGCAGCGCCACCAGCGGCGCGGCGAGGAAGACCACCAGCAGGGCCCCCGCTCCCACCAGCGCCGCGCGCTCTGCGCCGACCCGTCGAGTCATGGCGAGACGACGGCCTGAGGCGCCGCGAGGAACCCTGCACGCGTCAACGCCGCTTGCCCCTCCACAGACTGCACCAGGTCGACCCAGCTGCGCGCGAGCGCGGGGCGCGGCGCGTGGGTGGCGATGGCGATGGGGTACTCCGCGACGACGTTCACCTCGGGAGGCAGCGCGACCACCACCACCGCCGGCGGCGCGCTGGCCACGTCGGAGCGGTAGACGAGGCCCACGTCGGCCTCACCGAGCGACACCTTCGTCAGCACCTGCCGCACGTTGAGCTCGCGCGAGACGACCTTCGCCTCGACCCGCGCCCGGAAGTCGGCGCCCCAGACGGCCCCCGCGCGGTCGAGCACCTCGAGGGTGTAGCGGCCGACGGGCACCTCGGCGGCGCCGATGACGACGCGCCCGGCCTGCGGCAGGTCGGCCAGCGAGCGAACCGTGGCCGCGGCGTCGTGCGCGACCGCCAGCACCAGCTCGTTGCGCGCGAAGACGACCGGCGGCTCGACCAGGCCTGCCTCGGCGAGCGCCCGCAGGTGCCGCGGGTCGGCCGAGGCGAACACGTCGAGGGCGGCCCCGTGCTCCACCTGCGTGCGCAGCTCCTGGGTGCCAGCGAAGTTGAAGCGCACCTCGACGCCCGGGTGCGCGCGGCGAAAGGGCTCGCCCAGCGCCGTGAAGCCGTCACGCAGCGACGCGGCCGCGAACACCACCAGGCGGTCCGCGGGCTCCGCGGGCCGGCGGCACCCCGGCGCGGCGAGCGCGATGGGCAAGAGGAGCACGGCGAGGAGCGGCGTGGGGCGCACGGCGGGGCTCCGGCTCAGGGCTGCGGCGCAACGCGGGGCGGGAGCTTGTCCACGTCGATGCGGAACAGCGTCGCCGCGGTCCGCCAGGCCACGTTCTCGAGTTGGTCGGCGTCGAACTTCAGCTCCGTCAAGAGCTTGAGGTAGGGCTTCATCGTCACCAGGGGCCAATCGCTGCCGTACATCAGCTGCTTCCCCGGGTTGCCCATGTACGCGATCATCTCTTTGAGGCGCATGGCGACGTAGCGCTCGAACTCGTAGGTGAACTCACCCAGCACCAGCCCCGAGATGTCTGCGAAGACGTTCTCGTTCTTGTAGAGCACCTCGGCCGCGTCCTGGAACCAGGGGTTGCCCAGGTGGCACATCACGAACTTCACGTCGGGGTAGTCCACGGCGATGTCGTCGACCAGCAGCGGGTGGGCCTGCCGCACCTTGGCCGTGCGGCTGTAGGTGTCACCGGTGTGAATCATCACCGGCACGTCGTACTTGGCCGCGATGCGGAACACCGTCTCGAGCGACGGGTCGTTGATCGCGTAGTGGTCGTACCCCGGGTACAGCTTGATGCCCTTGACGGCGTGCTCACGAATGCGCGTCTCGAGGGAGTAGAGGTCGGTGCGGCTGTCACCCCGCCAGCGCAGGCCCTCGACCAGGGTGATGCGGGGGTTGTTCGAGAGCAGCTTGAGCAGCTCTTCGACGCTGGGGCGGTCGAGGTCGATCTTGTACGAGCTGATGACGACCGCGTGGTCGATGCCGCACAGGTCCATCTGGCCGAAGAGCTCGGCGACGTTCTCGACGGTCGGGCGGCGGGTCGCTTCGTGGTAGTTGTTGAGGTGAACGTGAGCGTCGATGAGGAATCGTGGCTCCATGAAGAACTCGTACCATTCCTGAGCGATCGGTTGGAAAAATGACGACCCCCTTCCACCTGCTCACGGGCTTCCTCGGCGCAGGGAAGACGACGCTGCTCGACAAGCTGCTGCGGACGGGCGGCGAGCGCGTCGCGGTGTTGATCAACGAGGCGGGCGCGGTCTCGCTCGACGACCACCTGGTGACGGCGGTGGACGGCGACGTCTCGGTGCTGACGTCGGGCTGCATCTGCTGCACGGTGCGCAGCGAGCTGGCCGAGGCGCTCGAGCGCACGCTGGAGCACGGGCCCGACCGGGTGGTGCTCGAGACCACGGGCCTGGCGACGCCGGCGCCCATCGTGCACGTGCTTCACACCCACCCGCGCCTGAGCCGGGCGCTGCGCCTCGAGGGCGTCGTGACGGTGGTGGACGCGCTGCGGGGCCTCACGCTGCTCGAGGAGCAGCCCGAGGTGCGTGAGCAGCTCGAGCTCGCCGACCGCGTGGTGTTGACGAGGCTCGACGTGGCGACGGGCGATCAGGTGGCGGCGCTGCGGGAGCGGCTCGCCGCCGACTTCCCCGCCGCCGAGGTGCTCGAGGCGCGCTTCGGTGAGGTGGCCCGGGAGCGGCTGCTGGCGCCCGCCACCACCCGCCGGCTGGGCGACGAGGCGGCGGCCGAGCGCTGGCTCAAGTCCTCCACGCCCGGGCACGACGTGTCGAGCCTGGTGCTGGAGCTGCCCGAGAGCGTCGACGCCGAGGCGCTGGAGCTGTGGCTGCGGCTGGTGACGCAGCTCGACGGCCCGAAGCTGCTGCGCATCAAGGGGCTGGTGCAGCGTCGCAGCGACGGGGCGTGGGTGGTGCTCCAGGCCGCGCAGCACGCGGTCTCTGCGCCGCGCGCGCTCGAGGCGCCGCCGAAGGGGTGGCGCGGCTCGCGGCTGGTGGTGCACGCGCGGGGCCTGCCGCAGGGGGCGCTCGAGGCCCTGGCCGCGTCAGCCCGCAGCGCCGCCGCCGGCGCGCGGGCAGTGACTTCGTGAGCCTTCCCCTCTAGCAAGGCGCCATGACGAACACGCCCTCAGACGAGCAGCCGGTGCTGTCCGAGAAGAAGATGGTGCTGCGCGGGCTGACCATCGACGACTTCGACGAGCTGGTGGCGCTCGGGGAGCGCTGCTTCCCCGGCATGAAGCCGTGGCAGCGTGAGCAGATCGAGAGCCAGCTCAAGGTCTTCCCGCAGGGGCAGGTGGTGTTGGTGTACGACGGGCGCATCGTCGCGACCTCGTCGAGCCTCATCGTCGAGTTCTCGGAGTACTCGGACTGGGCGAACTGGCGCGAGATCTCCGACGCGGGCTTCATTCGCAACCACGACCCCGAGGGCGACACGCTCTACGGCATCGAGATCATGGTCGACCCCGCGCTGCGGGGCATGAAGCTCTCTCGGCGGCTCTACGACGCGCGCAAGAAGCTCGCCCGCGAGATGAACCTGGCGCGCATCATCATCGGCGGCCGCATCGCGGGGTTTCACAAGGTGGCCGACACCATGGACGCGCACGAGTACGTCGAGCGCGTGATGGCCAAGGAGCTCACCGACCCGGTGATGACGCCCCAGCTCTCGAACGGCTTCACCCTGAAGCGGCTCATCCCCGACTACCTGCCGTCGGACACCGAGTCGCGCGGCTACGCCACCTTCCTCGAGTGGGCCAACGTCGACTACCGGCCCGATCCGACGCGGCACCCGCGCGACTCGTCGGTGCTGCGGCTGTGTGTCGTGCAGTACGAGATGCGCGCGGTGAAGGACTTCGCCGAGTTCGCCACCAACTGTGAGTACTTCGTCGACGCGGCCTCTGACGATCGCGCCGACTTCGTGGTCTTCCCCGAGCTGTTCACCCTTCAGCTGCTCTCGACGCTCGAGCGCATGCGGCCGGGGCTCGCGGCCAGGAAGCTGGCGGAGCTGTCGCCGCGCATCATCGAGCTCTTCACCGGCCTGGCGCTCCGCCACAACATCAACATCATCGGGGGGAGCATGTTCACCCTCGCCGAGGGCGGGAAGCTGCACAACAGCGCGTTCCTGTACCGGCGCGACGGCACCCGGGGGCAGCAGAACAAGATCAACATCACGCCCAACGAGCGCAAGTGGTGGGGCGTGTCGCCGGGCGACACCATCGAGGTCTTCAACACCGACCGCGGCCACCTCTCGATCTTCCTCTGCCACGACATCGAGTTCCCCGAGCTGGGGCGCATCGCCGCCGCCAAGGGCGCCGAGCTCTTCTTCGTGCCCTTCAACACGGCCGAGCGCCGCGGGTTTCTGCGGGTCAGCCTGTGCGCGCAGGCGCGCAGCATCGAGAACCACGTCTTCACCATCATCTCGGGCTGCGTGGGCAACCTGCCCAACGTGCAGAACGCCGACCTGCACTACGCCGAGTCGGCCGTCTACACGCCCGCCGACTTCGGCTTCAGCCGCGACGCCGTGGCCGCCTCGTCGCCGCCGAACGTCGAGACGCTCATCGTCGAGGACATCGATCTCGACCTGCTGCGCCGCTACCGGCGTGAGAGCGCGGCGCAGCGGTGGCGCGACCGCAGCCGCGGGCTGTTCCGCCTCACCTGGACCGACGCCGAGGGCGAGCACGAGGCGTGATGGCCGTCGATGACCGCTGACGGCGAGTCGGGCTAGGGTGGCCCGGTGAGCTTGCACTTCAAAGGGCCGGGCGGCGCGACGGAGCACCGGTGGATTGCGTGGGCGCTGCTGCGCGACTGCGTGCAGCACTACCTGGGCGGAGAGCGGTTCCCCGAGCTGCTGCGCGTCACCGAAGCGCTGGGTGGCCGCACCGGCGTCACCCTGGGCGCGAGGGCGCTGCGCGCGGAGCTCGAGGCGGCGGCGGCGCTGCTCGACAAGCCCATCGGAGAGCTGGCCATCAGCGAGCGCACCCGGGCCGTCACCAGCCTCGCGTGGTCGCCCGGGGCGATGGCCACCCAGACGCAGCTGGCGTCGATGTCGGGCGGGCTCCCCGACATCGTGGGCGGCGCACCGCAGACGCTGCGCGACGTCTTTGGGCCGGTGGTGCTCGAGCTGTTGCGCATCACCGACGGCGCCGATGAGCGCGCCACGGTGGTCGTCGTCGACGGCTAGCGGCGAGCTTTGGGGCCCGACGCGATGAGCCCTCCGACACCCTCCCCACCCGACCCGCGGCGTTCGGCGCGACGCTTCGTCGTCGTGATGGGGGTCGTCGCGCTCTTCGGCGACATGACCTACGAGGGCGCGCGCGGGCTGGTCGGCCCGTACCTGGCGCTCCTGGGCGCGAGCGCGACCGCGGTGGGCTTCGCGGCCGGCCTCGGTGAGTTCCTCGGCTACGGGCTGCGGCTGGCGACCGGCTGGCTCGGCGACAAGACGCGCGCCTACTGGCCGCTGGTCATCGCGGGCTACGCGGTGAACTTCGTGGCGGTGCCCGGGCTCGCGCTCGTCGGGAGCTGGCAGGCGGCGGTCGCGCTCCTCTTGCTCGAGCGCATCGGCAAGGCCATTCGCAGCCCGTCGCGCAGCACCCTGGTGTCGTACGCGGCGACCCAGGCCGGCGTGGGCAAGAGCTTCGGCATCGACGAGGCGCTCGATCAGATCGGCGCGGTGAGCGGCCCGCTGCTGACGGCGCTGGCCATCTGGGTGGTGCGCGACGAGCCGGCCACCGCCCAGTACCGGCTGGCCTTCGGCGTGCTCCTGCTGCCGGTGTTCTTCAACCTCGGCTTCGTGCTCTACGCCCGGCGCACCTTCCCGAGCCCCGAGTCGTTCGAGCAGGCGCCGGCCACGCTGCTCCCGCGTCAAGGCGCGCTCTTTCGCTGGTACGTGGCGGCGGTGATGTTGCTGGGCCTGGGCTTCGCCGACTGGGCGCTCGTCGCCTACCACGCCACCCGCACGGGGCTGTTCGAGCTCTCGGCGCTGCCGTTGATCTACGCGGGCGTGATGGGCCTCGATGCGCTGGCGGCGCTGGTGTTCGGCGCGCTCTTCGACCGCTTCGGCCTGAAGGTGCTGGCCGCGAGCGCGCTGGTGTCGGCGCTCTTCGCGCCGCTGGTCTTCCTCATGCCGTCAGCCTGGGTCTTCCTCGTCGGCGCGGTGTGCTGGGCCATCGGCATGGGGGCGCAAGACTCGATCTTCAAGGCGGCGATCGCCCAGCTGGTGCCGAAGGAGTCGCGGGGCCGGGCCTACGGGCTCTTCTTCGCGCTCTTCGGCCTCGCCTGGTGGGTGGGCAGCACGGCCATGGGGTGGTTGTACGAGCGCTCGTTGACGGCGCTCGTCGGCTTCTCGGTCGTCACCCAGCTGGCCTCGGTGCCCTTCTTCCTCGTGCTGGGCAGGCGCCTGTCGCGCGCGACGCCGGTGTAGCCCCCCGGTGACAGGCAGCGCGGTTGACGACGGCGCGGCGGTCTTCTTTGTCTGGGCCCATGCCCAAGGTCACCTCCCGCGCGCCCGCGCAGCCCCCGAAGCCGAAGGTCATCGACGACATCTGGAGCGCGCTCGAGAACAGCGGCCCCGTCAAGCCGCCTCCGGGCGGATGGAAGCCGGCCCGCGCCGGTCGCGCGAAGTACAAGTCGGCGGATCAGAAGGCGGCGCTCCAGCGATGCGACGACACCGTCGCCGCGCTGAAGAAGGCGCTGGCGAAGAAGGACCTGCCAGCCGCTTTCAAGGGCCTCAAGCCGAAGGACGTGAGCGTCGACACCCTGGGTGACTTCCCGTACGTCACCATCAAGAAGAACGGCCGCCCGATGTTCGATCGCGAGGTGGACCTGATGGGCCTGCGCAAGCTACTGCCGCCCGAGCTCAAGCGCGTGCCGATCGGCGACACCTCGCCGTTCTGAGGCGGCTGGACCTCACGGCGGAGGGGACCGGATCAGCGAGCCACCCGCCGGCGCCTCCCTAGCAGCGCGAGCGAGAGCACGACGAGAGGCGCCGCGCCGCTGCTGGTGCAGCCAGGGCTTCCTCCGGTCGTTCCACCCACCGACGCGGTGCCTCCAGCGGAGGCGGGTCCACCAGCGGAGGCGGTTCCACCAGCGGAGGCGGGTCCACCAGCGGAGGCGGGTCCACCAGCGGAGGCGGTTCCACCAGCGGCGGCGGTTCCTCCAGCGGCGGCGGTTCCTCCAGCGGAGGCGGTTCCTCCAGCGGCGGCGGTTCCTCCAGCGGCGGCGGTTCCACCTGCGGCGGCGGTTCCACCTGCGGCGGCGGTTCCTCCAGCGGCGGCGGTTCCACCAGCGGAGGCGGTTCCACCTGCGGCGGCGGTGCCACCTGCGGAGGCCGTTCCACCTGCGGCGGCCGTTCCACCGCCACCGAAGCCACCCGCGCACGACCCCAGCTCGTAGAAGCCCGGCCTCGTCTCTCGAATCGTCGTGCGGTTGCTGAAGAGGCCCAGGTTGTCACCCGACCCGACCGCGCAGGCCGCGGCGGCCGTCACGCAGGACTGGGCGCGGAACGCGACCACGTGCTCGTAGTTGAAGCCCGTATGCTCGCCGCACGCGAACGGGGCGCCACCGGCGGAGCCACCACCGACCGCCGAGCCACCACCGACCGCCGAGCCACCACCGACCGCCGAGCCACCACCGACC
>JACSRE010000056.1 GCA_014879945.1 Myxococcus sp. | reverse complement strand
ATCATGCCTTCTCCACCCTCGTCGATCCCCTTGACCTCAGGAGCGTTCCTCAATCTGGGCGTGCACCCGTACCAGACGCCGAACAAGCGCTTCGTCGGCGGCGCGCGCTACACCCAGTCGTTCATGTTCTACGAGCAGCGCCACTTCCAGTCGGGTGAGGTGCAGGAGAACCTGAACAACATGCACCGCGTGGGGCCGTTCGCCGGCTACACGTTCAAGATCGACGACGGCGCGAGCTTCAACAACCCCACCGTCTTCATCCTCATTCAGTGGTGGCTGCAGAACCGCAACCGCACCGGCACGGCGAGCAACCCCGACGGCATCTCGCAGGCGCTGCCGCTCATCGGCGCCGGGTTCCAGATGACGGGCGACTTCTTGCCGGTGCCGAAGCCCGCGCCCCGCGCCGAGGTTCCGACGCTCGACGAGGCGCTCCGCAGCGGCCTGGCCACCGCCGACGCGTCGAACTGAGCGCCCTCGACGCGAGGCGTGGTTGAGCTCGGAGAAGACGACGTGGTGCAGCAGCGCCGGCCGCGCCGCTGACCGACCCGGCGCGCTGCTCCGCACGACGCTCGAGGAGCCGAGGAGGCGGTCACGCCGCTGGCGCTAAGCGCCAGCTGGAAAGTCCGCCGGCACCGGGGCCTCCCACCGCGCGCCGTCGATCTCGAGCACCCGGGCGTGCAGCAGACACCGCGGGCCGGGCGCGCCCCCGTAGAGCGTGTCGCCCACGATGGGGAAGCCGAGCGACGACAGGTGCGCGCGGAGCTGGTGGGTCCGGCCGGTCGCCGGGAACAGCCGCACCAGGCCGTCGCCGGCGCGTTCGTAGCGGGTCGACGCCGAGAGCCCATTGCCCGACGACGTGGTGCGCCAGCGGCCGGGGCGTGAGGGGTCTTTCTGCAGCGCCGCCTCGATGCGCCCCGCCTCGGGCAGCCCCGCGGGCACCACCGCGAGGTACTCCTTCTTCGCGCGGCCTTCGCGGAACGCCGCGGCCAGCGCGCTCGTCGCCGCCTTCGTCTTGCCGAACACCGTCACGCCCGAGGTGTCGCGGTCGAGCCGGTGCACCAGCCCCGCCGGCTGGCCCAGGTGCTGGCTGGCGAGGTCGAGCAGGCTGCGCTCGCCGTCGGGCGTCGGCTGCGCGGGCAGGCCGGCCGGCTTGTTCACCACCAGCACCGCGGCGTCTTCGAAGAGCACCTCGAGGGCTGGCTCGACGCGCGGGCGCGCCTGGCCGGTGGAGGCGCCGCTGGCCTCGAGCACCACGCTGACGCGGGCCCCGCTCGGCACCACCTGGGCGCCGTCACGCACCCGGCGGCCGTCGACGTAGACCGCGCCGGTCTCCACCCTTCGCTGCACGACGTCAGCAGGCTCCTCGAGCTGTGCCTCGAGCGCCCGGGCCAACGGCGCCGCGGCCACCACCTCGAAGGTGCGACGCTTCATGGGCTCTCCTGCCAGTGTGGCGACATGTCAGGTTGACGCCGGGCGCACATCGGGAACACTGAAGGGGCCGTGGAGCTCAGCGTCAACGCCATTCTCGAAACCATCGACGACTTCTTCAAGGAGTCGTCCACCCGTACCTATCGCGCGCTGGTCGGGCTCGAGCCGTTGCCCACCAGGGCCGCGCTCTCCGCCCTGCTGGGCGACGTCACCCACGCCGAGACGGTCGCCTTCGTGCGGGAGCTGACCGCCAGCGCGCGCCTCGACGCCACCAAGAAGAGCCGGGTGGAGCGCCTGTTGGCGCTGCTGCTCGAGCTCGCCGCGCGCGAGCGCCTCGCCACCGACGACGACGCCATCGCCGCGCACCTCGCCACCCGCATGCCCTCGCTGCACGGGCGCGAGTGGACGCTGGCCGAGGCCCTCCGCGACGGGTGGACCGTCTCGTCCCTCGAGGGGCGGGGCGAGGTCGCCGCCGAGCGCGCGCGGGCGTTGTCGTCGGCGCAGGCCCGCTTGCAGCGCCGCCTCGACGCGCTCGCGGCCGCGGCGCCCGGCCTGGGGTGCGGCTCGCCACGCGCGCTCGTCGAGGCCATGCAGCGGCGCGAGTACGCGAAGGCCGAGCCGCCCGCCGAGGCGCTCCTCGAGGCCTCGCAAGACCCGGCCCGCGACCTCACCGGCTTCGTGCTCAAGCGCGTCGAGCCGACGCTGAAGGTGACGACGGCCCGCACCATCGACCTCGAGCGGGCCCTCGCCGCGCCGTGGCTCTACGAGGTGCTGCGCCCGGAGGACCTCAGCCACGCCGTCACCAGGACCCTGGGCGACCTGGGGTTTCACCCCAACGCCTTCGGCCGCATCCTCGTCGACAGCGAGGTGACGCCGGGCCGCACGCCGGGCGCGCACCTGCTGCAGGTCGAGGTGCCAGACCAGCTGCGGCTGGTGCTCACCGCCGCGCCCGGGTTCGACGGCTACGCCGGTTGGCTGGGCGCGTGGGGGCAGGCGCAGCTGCTCGCCGCGACCCCGCGCTCGCTGCCCTTCATCGACCGCTCGGTGGGAGACCCGGCGCTCGCGCTCGCCGTGCGGCGTCTGTTCGAGTCGCTGCTGCTCGACGAGGGCTGGCTCAAGCGGGCGCTGCGCGTCACCAGCGCGCAGTCACGCGAGCTCGCGCGGGTCTTCGCGTGGCGACAGCTGATGGCGCTGCGAGACGAGGCGGCGCTCCTGCCGGTGAGCCGCGAGCTGCTGGAGCGGGGCGCAGGGCGCGGGCTGGCCGACGCCACCGGCTCGGCCTTCGAGCGGGCGCGCTTCGTTCAACCCGAGGCCGGGCGCGGCCTGCTCGAGCTGGAGCCGCTGACGGCGCGGCTGACGTCGCTCGACGCCTGGGCCTTCGAAGCGCTCCTGGCGGACGTGCTGCGCGAGCGCTTCAACGAAGACTGGTGGAGGAACCCGGCCGCCGGTCGCTTCTTGAGCAACCTCGCAGCGCGGGGAACGGCAGATGACGCGGCGGCGGTGGCGGCCTCGCTGGGCCGCGGCACGATCGAGCTCGCCGACGCGTCACGCCGCCGGGTGTCGGTGATGGGCGCCTGACTCCCAGCGCGGGAGCCAGGCGCGCACCGCAGGTCACTTCTTCTTCGACTTGAGCGCGGCGACCACCTTCGACTTGGCCGCGTTCTTGGGCCTCGCCGCCGCCGCCGCCGGCTTGTTGCCGTTGGCCATCGCGCGCTGGCGCTTGAGGGCCGACAACAGCCGCATCTCGAGCAGCAACAGCTCGTCGCCGAGCTCCTCGTTGTCGCCGTGCGCCTTCGGAAGCGGAGCGTCGAGCTCCACCGGCGCGCCGTACCGCATGCGCAGCGCCTTCTCTTCCGCCGGCGTGGTGACGGTCTTCGTCAGACCTCGCGCCACCGTCTCCGTCGTCACCACCGCCGTGCTTCCGCCCTTCCGCTCCATGGTTGATGCCCTTTCGGTACTGAACAGCCGGCCATGTACGATGCGGCAAATCCGCAACCTGTGGGCAGTGTAGCGATCGACCTCGAGGGGGCAAATTTTTGGCCTGCGCTCCCAACGCTCGCGTGTAGGGCACCACAACACACGCCAGTTGACCGATTTTGCTGAGGTTTTTCGTGTCGGCGGAGCTGCGCCCGGCACCGACACCGACCTTCATCGAACCGGGCGCGAGCGACTACTCGTCTTCGGGCTCGGCGGGCCCGGCGGCCGGCAGCGGCACGCCACCGTCGCCGCGCTCGATGCCGAAGCGCAGCAGCGTCGCCGCGATGCCGCGCGGCTTGTCTTCGTCGGGCAGGAAGTCATCGGGCGCCTTCAGCTCGGGGGCGCGGCCGATGCCGGTGAGGGCCGAGGTCAGTGACAGGCGCAGCTCGGCGTCACCCCCGTCGGACGCGACGCCCATGCGGCCGCTGATGGTGGCCTTCATCACCACGGACTTCTCGGCGTCGACGAAGACCTCGCCCTGCAGCGCCCTGGGCTCGCGCCCCTCGAAGAAGGCGCGGCGGCGCAGCGTGGTGTCGTCGGCGCCGCCCCGCGGGGCCGCGAGCGCGGGCCAGGTGTTGGGCGCCTGGGCGCGCGGCGGGGCGAGCGTGACGTCGTACTTCCAGCACAGCCGGCCCTCGACGGTCTGCGTGCCCCTGGCCTCGAGGGCGAGCCGCCCGCGGAAGAGCTGGTCGAAGTCGCGCACCGCGCCGAAGGCCTCGTCGCGCATGCGCTCGGCGATGCCGCGGTCGCGCTTGCGCTGGCGAAACTGCCCGGCCCCGTCTTTCCCGTAGGTGGTGCGCGCGTAGACGTTGCCGCCGAGGCGGAGCACCTCGAGCCCGCTGCCCATGTCGCCCGACGAGGTGGTGTTGGTGAGGCGCGCGAGGAAGTCGCCCGACATGCCGCCGGGCCCGGCCAGCAGCTCCCGCGACTCCTTGAGGCCGACCGTCTTCTTGCCCGCGCTCCACTCCCAATTGACGGTCGCGGTGTAGGTGTGGGCGCCGATGCGCTCGGTCGCCTCTGCGGCGCTCATGCCCAGCACCCGGCGGGCGACGTCGGGGTTCGACGCCACGTCTTCGGGCGGGAGCTTCTCCTGGGCCGCGGCGACGGCCTGCGGCGGGTCTTCGCTCGAGAAGATGCGCTTCTTGGCCGCCTTGTCGACGGGGTCGGGGCAGGCAGCGAGCGCGAGGCAGGTGGCGAAGATGAAGCGCTTCATCGAAGGCCGGGCACCCTATTCGCTCGAGGCACGTGAGTCGACCACCAGTGCGCGCGGTTGGTCGAGGCGCCACGCGCACCCTCGCGGCGCGAGACAGAACGTGCTTCACCTGCCGACCATTCCTGTGGGCCGGCCGGGCCCCCTCGAGGCCTCGATGATGATGCACCTGCGAACGTTCACCCTCACCTCGCTGCTGGCCCTCTCGACGGCGTGCGGAAGGACGACGTTGCCGTGCGAGCCCCTCACCTGCGCGGGGTGCTGCGACGCCTTCGGGAGCTGCCAGAGCGGGCTGGCGAACGAAGAGTGCGGCGCGAACGCCAAGGCGTGCGTGTACTGCGCGCGCGGCGCCACCTGCACCCAGGGCGTGTGCCTGGGCGGCACGGCGGCCGGCGCGGCGGGGGGCGGCTCCACCGGCGGCGGGAGCGCAGGCGGCGGGAGCGCGGCAGGCGGCGCGGGTGGCGGCTTCGCGCCCTCGCCTCGCGCCGTCGACGCGCGCAGCTTCGCGCCCGACCTGATGCTGGTGGTCGACCGCTCGGGCTCGATGCTGCAGCCCCTCGACCCGCGCGACACCATGTGCCGCGGCTGCACCAACGCCTGCCCGCCCGGCTGCCTCACCCGCCAGCGCGCGCTCCTCACCGCGATGGACCGCTTCCTCTCCGGTGACGGCGCGGGCGCGCGCGTCGGGCTGACCCTCTACCCCTCGAACGCCAGCTGCGGCGGCCCCTCGATGGCGAGCCCGCCGGTGCCCCAGAGCGACGACGCCAGCGTGCTGGCGATGAACGCCTCGGCGGCGGCGGCTCAGCTGCGCGCCTCGAGCTTCTCGGGCGGCACGCCCACCAGCCTCGCGCTCCGCTTCGCCGCGGCCGACGCGCCCCTGACGATGGACGCCCGCCGCGAGCACCTGATGCTCCTGGTGACCGACGGGCTGCCCAACTGCAACGCGATGAACGCCGCCACCTGCATGCAGCCGCAGGCCTGCCGTTGCACCATCGGCGCCGGCTGCGTCGGGCAGAACTGCACCCTGGGGTGCCTCGACCGCCAGGCCTCGCTCGACGCGCTGACGCTCGCGAAGTCGAAGGACGTGTCGACCTTCGTGCTGGCCTTCGGCGCCGACGCGGCCACCGTCGAGGGGGTCCAGCTCTTCAATGACCTCGCCATCGCCGGCGGCCGGCCCCTGCGCTGCCCGCAAGGCGGCGTCTCGGAGTGCGGCGCCGGGAACGCCTGCTTCGCCGGCACCTGCGCCCGGGTGTTCTCGAATGAGCTCGCGGCGGGCCTGGCTCGGGTGGGGGACGCGGTGAGGCAGAGCCGCGCGTGCCGCTTCGTCCTCGCGGAGCCGGTGGCGCTCGACCCGAAGCTCGAGGCCAGGGTCAACGGGCTGGTGATCATGAAGGCGGCCCTGGGCTGGCAGCCCGAGAAGCCCGACGTGGTGCGCTTCTTCGGCCCCGCCTGTGAGCTGCTGCTGGGCGCGCCGGGCACGCCGGTGACGTTCGCGCTGTTGCCGTGACGCGCCGCTCGAAAAGCCGCTAGAAGCCGCCGCGCATGCAGAGCCTCCGAGACAAACTCCTGAAGGCCGGTCTGGTCAGCGAAGAGGCCGCCAGGAAGGCGGAAGCCGACAAGAAGGCCCCGCCTCCTGCCTCACGCGCGCCCGCGCGCTTCGACGACCGGCCACCCCGCCGCGACGACCGCCCGCCGCCGCGGCGTGACGACCGCCCACCCCGGCGCGACGAGCCCGCGTCGATGCGGCTGCCGAAGTTCGCCCCGCTGCCGGGCACCAAAGACGCGCACCGGCTCCAGGCCAGGAAGCAGCTCGAGGCCGACAAGCACCTTCGGGAGCGCGTGCTCGCCACGCAGGTCGCCAAAGACGTGGGCGCGACGCCCTTCTTCTTCGTGACGCGGAAGAACAAGCTGCGCCGCCTCGAGCTGACCGCCGAGCAGGCCCAGCTGCTCGAGACCGGCGCGCTGGCCATCGTCGAGCGGCCCGACCCCGATCAGATCGAGCACGCCCTGGTGCCGGCCGAGGTCGCGAAGGAGCTCCACGCGCTCTACCCGAAGGCCGTGCGCTTCCTCAACGCGCCCGACGCCAAGGTGGGCTTCCTGTCTGAAGGCGAGATCTCGGACCGCTCACACGAGGCCACCAGCGGCGAGACGCACGAGGCCCACGACGAGGCGCCTGCCGAACCAGCGGCCGAGCCCGCTGCGCCGACGCCCGACGAGGCGCCCGCGACCTTCATCACCATCAAGCGCGCGCCGAAGTAGGCGAGCGAGGGGACGAGCCAGCCTGCCTCCGGGGCGCAGCGCTGCCCGTGCGCGGCCGGTCAGGGCAGGTCGGCCTCGAGCAGCTCCTCGAAGATGACGCCGCAGGCCTGCTCGAAGAGCCTGTTCGACGCGATGACGCCGCCGCAGTGGTTGGGCTCGCGGGCGAAGGTGAGCGCCTTGCAGCCGCGCAGGGTCGCGTCCCAGAACGGCTCGCTCCCGCGGGGCCGGAGGAAGTCGGCGATCAGCTCGCGCGGCCAAGGCACCAGGGTGAAGGGGTCAGCGTCGCTGGGGGTCACGAAGCAGTCGAGGTCGAAGTCGAGCAGCGTGGCCGGGGCCGTCGACAGCGCCTCGAGGGCGCGCCGGTCGTCGAGCAGCCGCTCCAGGGTCGGCGCCGCGAACACCTGGTGCACCACGCCGTCGCTCGAGGTCCACGTCGGCGCTCGCCAGGCGCCCTGCGGCCAGGCGCGGGCGATGGCGATGACGTCAGAGACGAGCCCCGCCTCCATGGCGGCGAAGATGTGGTCGACGTTGCGCACGTCGAGCTCGGTGCGCGCGTGCGCGTCGTAGCCCGCGGCGTCCAGCCCCTTCTCGACAGCGGCGCGCGGCGGCACGAGGTCGAAGTGCCGGTCGAAGGTGACGAGCACGGCGGGGCGCTCGAGGCCGGCGAGGGCCCAGCACGGCAGCGCGAGGCGGTGTGGGTCGAAGAGGTAGCCCCGCGACGGCCCTCGTCCTGACAGCGCCAGCTCGATGATGCCGGGGAAGCTCACGTGCGCGGAGCGCTTACCTCTGCGCCGAGGTCAGCGCCAACCTCGGGCGCCGGCGACGAGTCGTGATCTCACCACGAGGCACGGCCGACCCTGCCGGCGCCCGGCAAACGCCGCCGATTTGTTCAGCGAGGTCGGCGGCAACAGCCTTGCACTGCGTTCTGTCCGTGCTGTCACTCTTCGCCACCACTGCAGTCCTCCTGGCCGCCGAAGCGGGCAGCGTCGAAGCCGGCGCGCAGGAGCTGGTGTCGGCGCCGCTGGTGACGCAAGAGGGTGACGTCGCCGGCACCCAGTCGCACCCCTTCTTCGGCGTGCAGGGCGATGTAGGCCTGCCCGACGGCGCGGGCGCGTCGCTGCTCATCATGCCGCTGTCGTGGCTGCGGCTGCACCTGGGCGGGCTGGCGACGCTCTCGGGCTCGGGCATGCGGGCCGGGGTGACGCTGGTGGCGACCCCGCGCGCGACGGTTCGGCCGACCCTGGGGGTCGAGGCGGGCTACTCATTCTCTGGCAACGCCTCCTGGCTCCCCTTCATCGGCGCGATGCCGCTGCTGAGCAACGCGCTCCAGCAGGTCAGCTACGCCTGGGGCTCGGCGCAGGCCGGCTTCGAGCTGGGGTCGCCCCACTTCTCGGTCATCATTCGCGGCGGGCTCTCGTACGTCGACCTCACCTTCGCCGGCCCACGCCTTGACGTGGGCGGCGCCTCTCTCTCGGCTTCCTCGATGTCGCTGCGGGGCATCGTCCCCTCGGCGAAGGTCGGCCTCATGATCGCATTCTGAGTTCTCGTCGGTTTCGCTCGCCCAGTGCGCTCGTCCCTCCCTCCCCTGCGGGCGCACCTGGGCGGGCACTTTGAAGCAGTGCCGGAGCCTCCCATGCCGCTGTTCCGTCTCCTCCCCGTCGTGCTCCTCGCCGCTGCGTGCGGCGACGTGCTGTACCTCGAAGGCTCGGTGAACCAGCTGTGCCAGCGAATGCCGGCGCAGCCCTTCTCGGCGCCGACCACCAACACGCTGGAGCGCCGGTTCGACTTCGACATCACCGCCAACCTGCCCTCGCAGCTCGAGCGCGCGCAGCTCACCATCGGGCTCGAGCGCATGACGGTGACGGCCAACGGCGCCACCGACCTGCGCTTCATCGAGGCCGCCCAGGTGACGCTGGAGCCGCCCCCGCGCTCGAAGCTGCCGCCGCGGGTGGTGGTGCGCGCGTCGGAGCAAAACCCCAGGCAGCTGCAGTTCGAGGGCGACGACTTCGAGCTGGCGCCGTACCTGCAGTCGGGCGTGCTCTCGTACACCGTGGTGCTCAGCAGCTCGACGATGCCCGCGACGACGGTGGCCGCCGACATCGACGCATGCGCGAACGTCGCGCTGCGATGGGACTACGCCCGGTAACGCTCGAGAGCTGGAACGCCGGCCCGGGCGCGCTACACGTCGGCGCCATGAACCTCGGACTCGACGGCAAGGTCGCCCTCATCACCGGCAGCTCGCGCGGCATCGGCCGGCACACCGCGTTGACGCTCGCGAAGGAAGGCTGTGACGTCGCCATCTGCGGGCGGAGTGGCGCCACGCTCGACGAGGCCGCGCTGAAGCTCCGCGAGACCGGGCGCAGGGTGCACGCGACCCAGGTCGACCTGCTCGCGGCCGACGGCGTGGAGCGCTTCGTCTCGGAGTCGGTCAGCGCGCTGGGGCGGCTCGACGTGGTGGTGGCCAACGTGGGCGGGACCTTCGGCGGCAACTTCCTCGAGACGCCGCCCGCCGACTGGCTCAAGACGTTCGAGGTGAACCTGGTGCAGGCGGTGCGGGTGATTCAGGCCGCGGTGCCGCACCTTACGAAGAGCGACGCGCCGAGCGTCGTCATCGTCGCCAGCATCTCGGGCTCTCGACCCGGGCCCCGGGCGCAGTACGGCGTCGCCAAGGCGGGCGAGATTCAGCTCGCCACCGCGCTGGCCCGCGAGCTCGCGCCGCAGCGCATTCGCGTCAACACCGTCAGCCCGGGCAGCATCCTCTGGGAGGGCGGCTCGTGGCACAGACGCGCCGCCACCATGCCGGCCGTCATCGACGACTTCATCGCGCGCGAGTTCCCCTGGGGCCGCATGGGCACGCTCGACGAGGTGGCCAACGTCATCAGCTTCGTCGCCTCACCACGGGCGAGCTGGGTCAACGGCACCGACGTGGTGGTGGACGGCGCGCAGGGGCAGCCGACCATCAAGTTGCCCTGAGCGTCGCCCGCGCCTCGAGCCTCCGCGGCGCCCCAACACCGTCAAGGTCGCGTCGGCCTCGCACCTCGAGAACCTGAGCGCCGAGCCCGGGCCCCACCCTGCAGCGCAGGTCGCGCACCGGACTCAGCACCGTCAAGGCGCATCCACCCGCAGCTCGAGAACCGAGCGCAGGGCCCGGCCGTTCCCCGCAGCTGGGGCTGGCGCCGCGCCCCCGGGGGCGCGTTCAGCTGAGCGCCGGGCCTCCGCCGCTCCCGGCAGCTGGGGCTGACGCCGCGCACCCGAGGGCGCGTTCAGCTGAGCGCCGGCCGCGCTACCCGCAGATGGGGCTGACGTCGCGCACTGGGCTCAGCACCGTCTCGGTCGCGTCCACCTCGCAGCTCGAGAAGCCCAGCGCCGAGCCGGTGATGACGTCGATGAGGACCGCGCCCGAGGCGCCGCCACCACCGCCACCGCCGGCCTCGTAGAAGCCGTTGTTCTCGTTGTCGCGGTAGGTGGTGCCCGGCAGGCCCGGCCCTGGCGTCGAGTAGGCCGCGCCGCCGTTGCCGCCGTTGCCGCCGTTGAACGAGCCGCTCGCGCCGCCCGCCGCGCCGATGAAGCCGGGAATGACGTTGCCGTTCTGGCCGTCCTGGCCGCCGCCGAAGAGGAAGCCGAGATCGACGATGCCCGCGCCCTCGCCGCCGCCGCCGCCGTTGGACAAGATGTACGAGCGCGTGGCCGTCACGTACGGCGCCTGGATGACGACGGTGCCGCCGCTGCCGCCGCCACCACCGCCGCCGGGGCCCTGCATGTTCTGGCCGCCCGCGCCGGTGCCGCCCGCGCCGTTGACGAGGATGCGCGAGTCATCCATCAAGATGCCGTAGCGCGCCAGCAGCTGCACCGCGCCGCCGCCTGCGCCGCCGACGCCGCCCTGCGAGCCGCCGCCGTTACCGCCCGGGCAGCCTCCCACCAACGCGAACCGCGTGCGGGTGCGCGCCGTGCCTGCGACGCCGCCCGTGGTGAAGGTGCTGCCGCCGCCGCCGACGCCACCGGCGCTGCGGAAGCTGCCTGCGCCGCCTGCGCCTGAGGCGGTGTTGTTGTTGCCTGAGCCGTTGCCGCCGGTCGCGGTGCCGCAGTTGAGGTTGCCCGCGGGGCCCGGAATGGTGCCGTAGCCCGACGCGTCGATGGTGGCGTTGTTGAGCAGAATGCCGGTGTACGCGAGGAAAATGACGGGCCGGTTGCCCACCAGGCGCAGGTTGCTCCCGGCGTTGAGGAGGAACTGGTCGAAGATCAGCACCACCGCGGGGCCGCTCGGCGTCATCACCTCGGCGACGACGGGCCGGCCTGCCCAGCCCCCGCCGAACGCCAGCGTGCTGCTGTCGAAGCTGGCGCCGCCCGAGATGGTGATGGTGCCCTGCGCGGCCCGTGGCAGCGCCGCCGGGTCCACGTTGGCCGGGGTGAAGCCGAACATCGTGCCCGGCGCCGGGCCGCAGGAGCCGTCGCCGCGACAGACGTCATTCTGGTTGGGGCAGGTGCCCGCGAAGTTGGGCGTGTAGAGGCACTGCGCGTTGGCCTGACACGAGCCGGTCGCCTGCCAACACGGGCCCGCGGGCGGGGAGTTGCACGAGAGCGTGGTGGCCGCGCGGCAGGCGCCGGCCTGGCACGTCTCTCCGTAGGTGCAGTTGTTGCCGTCGATGCACATCTGGCCGCTGCACGCGGGGTCGGCGCAGTCGATGAGGCCGTTGCCGTTGTCGTCGATGCCGTTGGCGCAGGCGACCTCGGTGCACTGCCACGGCAGACACGGTGCGCCCACCGCGCCGCCGTCAGGCAAGGTCGAGAGCCCGCCATCAGGCCCCACCACGCCGATGATGCCGCCGTCAGGGCCGATGACGACGCCGAGCCCGCCGTCGGGCAAGCGCGGGGCTCCGCCGTCGGGGAGCGCGGGGAGACAGAGCCCCGCCGAGCACGCGTACCCACCCGGGCACGTCACCGTCGCGCAGGTCGTCTCGACGCAGCCGCCCGTCTGGCTGCACGCCTGGCCGCTGGGGCACGGCGCGCCGTTGGGGCCGCACGACGAGGGAATGCACGCGCCTTGCGCGCAGGCCTGGCCCATCGGGCACGAGACACCGATGCAGCGCGCCTCGGAGCAGGTGTTGTTGATGCAGACCTGCACGGGGCTGCACCGCCCCTGACACGCCATCGTGCCGGGCCCTGCGCCGGAGCCGCCCGTGCCTGCGCCGGAGCCACCCGTGCCTGCGCCGGAGCCACCCGTGCCTGCGCCGGAGCCACCCGTGCCTGCGCCGGAGCCGCCCGTGCCTGCGCCGGAGCCGCCCGTG
>JACSRE010000291.1 GCA_014879945.1 Myxococcus sp. | reverse complement strand
CCGAGATCTACACTCTCTCCGTCGTCGGCAGCGTCAGATGTGTATAAGAGACAGGCTGGAGGCGGCACCGCGGCGTGCACCTGCGACGTGTCCTCGGCGTGCACCGGCACCTGCGCCTGCGACCGCGACTGCGGCATCACGGTGGCCTGCACCCCGTCACGCGTCGAGACGTCTCTCTCCACCGTCCGTGCGTCGCTGCGCGCCGTCTCCGTCGCCGGCCCCAGCGCCATCGCGGTGGGCGAAGCGCAGACCATCCTCAAGCTCGACAACGGCGCCTGGTCGCAGGTGACGGCCCCGTCGGGAACGCACCCCTACGAGCTGCGCGACGTGCACCTCATCGACGCGCAGAACGGCTGGGCGGTCGGCTCGTGGAACGTCTCGGTCAGCGGCACCACGTACACCTACGGCATGGGCCTGAAGCTCGTGAACGGCACGTGGACGCTGTCGCAGAACTCGCTGGCCTGGGGCCTCAACGGGCTCGACCTGGTCGATGCCCAGAACGGGTACGCGGTCGGCCGCTCGGGTCAGTTCGTGCGCATCGTCAACGGCGCCTACACGCCAGGCACGCCGGGCAGCGGCACCACCCTCAACGCCGTCGACGTCATCGACATGCAGACGGGCTGGGCCGTGGGAGACAGCGGCACCATTCGTCGGCTGAGCGCAGGGACGTGGACGACGGTCATCAGCCCGACCTCCGCGTCGCTCACCGGCGTCGTGCTCTCTGACGCGAACACCGGCTGGGCGGTCGGCGCGGCGGGCACCATCTTGCGGCTCTCGGGCGGCACGTGGACGGTGGTGACGCCGGCCATCACCAACCAACGCCTCACCTCGGTCGCGCTCGCCGCCGACGGGAGCGCGTGGGCCGTCGGCGAGCGGGGCGTGGTGCTCAAGAACCTCGGCGCAGGCTGGCAACAGTGTGAAGCGGCCGACCCCGGTCAGCCGCACCTGCGCGGCGTCTTCGTGGCCGGCGACTCGCGCTGGGCGGTGGGTGACTCAGGGCACCGCCGACAGCTGATGCCGTGACACGGGCTGCAGACTCAGAGGCACTTCGCCTGCCGCTGTCCGCCAGAGCCGACAAAGGTACAGAACTCGGCGTCGAAGGTTCCCGTGAGAGAGTCGCCTGAGCCAATCGTCGCCGTGAAGGTGCCTTGCACTCGACTCCCCGCGTCGAGCACGGTGACCGAGGCGCTCGTCGACACATCGAGTGCGTTCAGGGGGTTCACGTCATCACCGCCAGGGCTCGACATCTGAGTCCTGCAGTTGGGCATGACGACCTCGAGGGTGGCGGCGTACTGGCCTGGCGCCACCACGCCCGCGTCGGGCAGGTCAACCGACAGGGTCAACAGGCGCTTTCCAGGCGACGCGATGCCTGACGGGCGCGAAGGGTCACAGGTGGTCGTGTGCTCAGAGAGACGCACCAGGAGCGACGGTCTCGGCGCACTGGTGAATTGCGCGGCCGACGAGACCATGGCGAGCGGCTCGCCATTGCTCCAGCCTGTGACGCTGTTCGGGCCGACGGCGAGGCCACCGGCGTCGCTCCCTGCATCCACCCCCGTGGCGGGCGAACCGCAGGCGAAGCCGAGCAACAAGACGAACAGAAACAGGCCAGGTCGCATGGCCGCTTCATAGCGGGTCGCGGCCTACCTGCCTCGCTTCGCGCCAAGGTGACGTCTACGAAGGCGCGACCGGCGCGCGCTTCTTCACCAGCTCGCGCGGCGTCGGCGGCTTCACATCGGCGGCGTCGAACGGCTCCTCGACGATCTCGAACCGGCCGTGGTCGAACGGCTGGCCTGGCGCGGCCTCACGCAGCACCAGGCGCTCGCGAACGCCCTTCTTCTGGTGCGCGCGCGCGCGGAAGTAGCAGTACGGGTTGTTGCCTGGCCGGCCGAGCACCGAGTGCGCGGTGAAGGTGCACCCACCCAGACAGTCCTGCGCGAAGGGGCACGTGCGGCAGAAGCCCCAGAGATCGTCGACGGTGCGCGCGCGCGCGAAGGCCAGCTCGGGCGCCTGGTCCCACACCTGCTGGAGCGGCGCGTCCTTCAGCGAGCCCCCGATGTACGACGGCTGGAGCGAAGGGCAGCCCTTCACCGCGCCGTTGGCTTCGATGCCCATCACGAACTTGCCGGCGTTGCAGCCGCGCCAGGCGTCTTCGGGGTGCTCAGGCAGCGAGCGGAGCACCGGCTCCTCGGGGTGGAAGTAGCCCAGGTTGTTGCCCGCCATCACCGCGATGCGCGACTCGGCCCACGCCTTCTTCTTGAGCGCGATGACGCGCGGCACGACGTCCAACAGGTCCCACGGCTGGAGCAGCATCGCCGGCCGGTCTGCGGCCCGGCCCAGCGGCGCGGTGAGCTGCACCTGCCAGGCGTGAATGCCCTGCCCCCGCAGGTGCTCGAAGAGGTCTTCGAGGTCGCCCATGTTGAGGCGGTTGAGGTTGGTGTTCGCCGACACGACGATGCCGGCCTCGCGCAGGAAGCCCATCGCGGCGGTGGCTGATTGAAAGCTGCCGCGCGCGGCGCGCATCAGGTCGTGCGTGGGCTCGAGCCCGTCGATGGAGACCGACGCCTGGTACAGCCCCGCGCCCGCCATCTTGAAGGCGAGCGAACGGTCGACGCCGCGGCCGCCAGTCGTGAGCACCGGGCGAACGCCGGCGGCCTTGAGCGCCGCGATGATCTCGAGGAACCCCGGGTGCAGGTACGCCTCGCCGCCGATGAGCACGACCTCACGCGTGCCCATGGCGGCGAGCTCCTGCACCACCGACAGCGCCTTCTGCGTCGACAGCTCCCCCTCACGCACCGCGCCAGCGCGTGAGCCACAGTGCGTGCACGGTTGGTCGCAGGCCAGCGTCAGCTCCCACACGACGTAGGCCGGGTGGTGGGCCTGCGAGAGGTCTTGTCGACGCGTCATGCCGCGGCCTCAGGGCCCGCCGTCAGCGCCGCCGTCGGTCGAGCCGCCGTCGCTGGCGCCCGCGTCGGGCTGCCCGCCGCCGTCTCCGGTGAAGACGGTCGTGCCACCGTCGGGCTGGTTCACGAGGTCACCCGGGCATCGGTACACGTCAGCGGTGCCCCCGTCGGCCTGCAGCTCGGCGGTGTAGCGGCACCCGGTCGCAGGCGCGCCGTAGCAGGCCATCAACGTCATCGAGGCGCCGAGGCCGCCGAGGAGGCCCATGGCCACCCTCCCGAGCGACGACCTCGGGGTCAGCGGCCCCTCGCAGTGCGGGCACTGGGTGATGGAGACGGGCACGACGCCTGAACAGCCTGGGCACTTCGACAGAGACGACATGATGGTTGGGCTCCCTCTGGCCGGTGTGGCTGAGGCCTTCAGCAAATCCACTGCCAGGGGGCGCGCACCAGACGAAACGGCAGGTTGGGTGCTCATCGCGCGCCGCTCAACCCGCACCCGGGCGTCGGTGACATGGCGCCGACGTCAGGGCCACCGCGCGGTCTCCTGGCTACGCGACCAGCGGCGCCACGCTCTCGAACAGCGGCGTCACGCCCCGCCGCACGTCATGCGGGTGCGCGAAGTGCAAGAGCCCTCGCACGTTGGCCCTGGTGCGCTCGGCCATCAACGCGGCGCGCGCCGGCGTGAGGCCCAGGTGCTCATGGTAGGCGGCCTCTTCTTCGGGCGGCCGGTCCACCGCGTGGATCTGCTGCTTGAGCAGCGAGGTGAGCACCACGGCCACGTCCTCCGGCGACCAGTTCTGCGCGCCGGCCACCTCGACGACGCGATTGCCGGGCACGTGCTCCTCGAGCGCCTGCGCGGCCGCGTCGCCCACGTCCTTCGCGCCCACCTGCGGGTAGGCGGTGTGCGCGTGGCCGAAGACGGGCAGCTTGCTGGTGTCGAGCGCGTCGAGCAGCGCCGGCGCCCACAGCTCGAGCGCAGAGGCGGCCCGCAAGAAGGTGACGGACTTCGCCGAGCCGGCCAGCGCCTTCTCGGCGTGGTGGAGCGCGACGATGGGGCCGGTGCCCGCGGGGTGCTGCGCGCCGATGGAGGAGAGGAAGACGACCGTCTGCAGCTTCGCCGCCTTCACCGCCGCGACGAGCGACGTCGTCATCGCCTCGTTGGCCGCGAAGAAGTCGAGCTCGGGCGGCGGCGTGGGGAGGAAGAGGAACGCGCCGGTCACGCCGGTCAGCGCCTTCGTCAACGCGGCGGTGTCGAGCAGGTCGACCACCACCACCTCGGCGCGCTTGTTGGCGAAGGCCTCGCCCTTCTCGGCGCTGCGCACCAGCGCGCGCACCTTCTGGCCCCGCTTGTTCAGGCCCTCGGCCGTCATCGCCCCAACGCGTCCCGACGCTCCAGCGACAGCGAACATGAAGACCTCCACAGAGTGAGCGGGCACCATGCGCCCCTCAGCGCCCGGCCACCCGCGAATTCGACCGGCTCAGGGCGTCAAGGCGACGTCGAAGGACTTCTGCACCACGCCCGCGAGGTGGCGGTTCGCGCCGCGCTTCACGGCGTCGACGGTGACGATGACGACGCCCTCGACCTCGAGCGGCGGCACCGTCTGCGTCGTCTCGAGGATGTTGGCGAAGAAGAGCTGCCGCCCCGACGCGTCGCTCACGTACACGCGGTAGTCGGTGGCCCCGGGCGCCGACGTCCACGTCATCACCAGCGGCGTGCGCGACGGGTGCGAGGGGGGCGGCGCGGTGACGGTGAAGTCCTCGGGCAGCGCCACCGGGAACGTCACCCGAGGCCTGCCCACCGCCGAGATGGCCAGCGTCGTGGTGTCACCGGGGAAGAGGTCGGCCGCGCCGCCGTACGCCTGCTGCCGCGCGTCGAACGCCAGCGGGTCGCCGTCCACCGTCACCAGCGCGTCGGACTTGAGCGCCACGCCGTCGAAGCCCTGCACCCAGACCGAGGCAGCGCGCTGCCCCTGATAGGTGCCCACCGTCACCGCGCCCTCGAGCCACAACCCCGCGTCGGCCGGCAGCACGTCGACGTACTCCACGCGGCTGGTGAAGACGTTCACCAACGAGCCGCCCCGCCCGTGCGCGAGGTAGCCGCGCGCGAAGGCGCTCACCGAGACCTGGTGGGTGTCGTCGGCGTCGAGCCCCTTGAGCGCGGCGCTCAACGACGGCTCGCCCCGTGCCGACACCAGCACGGGCGCCGTGGCGGCGTTGGGCGGCGTCAGCGCGTAGCTCTGCGCCTGATAGAAGGTCGCGCGCTCCGCTGGTTTCCACTGCGCGGTGAGCGTCGTGCCCGCCAGCAGCCGCGCGCCAGGGCGTGGCGTCTCGAGGGCAAAGTCTCCTGCGGCCTCGAGCGTGAAGACGAGCGGGGCCTGCCCCGGCGCGCGCACGCGCACGGTGTTGAGGCCGGGCGTCACCACCGACAGCCCGGTGCCGCCGTACAGGCCCGACGGCGCGTCGAACCCGACGCCGGCGTCGTTCAGCTCGACCTCGACGCCCGGCAGCACCCGCACGCCGTCGGTGATGCGCAGCGAGACCCCGCCGACGCCGTTCTGTTTGTAGACGTTCCCGATGACGCGCACGCCGCCGGTGGGGGCGATGTTGCACGGCAAGTCGTAGCCGTAGCTCGAGCCCGAGATGAACTCCTCGCAGACGAAGAAGTTGAGCTCGTTGGTGGCGTCGAGCGCGATGGGCACGGGCGTCGCCTCGGGCACCACTTCGCTGCCGCGCCAGAGGTTGTAGCCGGGCGAGTAGCCTCGCCACTCGGGGCCAGGCGCTCCCTCGACGTAGGCCACGTACACGCGGTGGGCCGGCGACGCGCCGTTGTAGGTGTCACCGACGCTGGTGCCGAGCACCCGGTCCACCGCGCTGCCGCCCATGGCGATGGAGTCGAGCTGCCCGTTGCCGTTGACGTCTTCGTAGGCCATCAACACGCCGAACGCCGCGCGGGTGACGCCTGCCGCGCCCGGGTAGTCGATCAGCACGCCGGCAGGCGGCACCGAGAAGAAGCTGAAGGCGTAGTTGAGGGGGAAGCTGCCCTCGTAGGCGATGTCCTGGGTGACGATGGCGCGCGGCGCCGAGGTGCTCGCTTCGTCGGGGTACCACGCGAGCGCGAGGCGAATGGGCGCGGTGGGCACCGTACCGCTCGAGACCAGCTGCCCCTTCACGGTGAAGAGCGGCTGGCCGCGATAGCCGGGGCCGACCGCGCCGGGCGAACACGACAGCAACGCCAGCAGCCACCACAGGCGCCTCACAGCCGCAGCCCCAGCCCGAGCTCGACGTCTCCGCCCAGCGACCACGTCGCGCCGCCTTCGAGGGGCAGCGCGCGCACCAGGCCGCTGACGGCCGCCGTACCGAAGAGCGGCCCCCACAGCGGCACCTCCACCGACGCCTGCGGCCCCAGCGCCGCGCCCGGGGTGAGCCGCCCGGGGAGCGCGGGGTACGACTTGCGAATCTCGGCCTCCCGCTCACGGGTGAAGTCCTGCCGCAGGAGCGACACCTCGCCGACGGCGCCCACCATCACGATGACGGGGCCCAGCCAGAACCGGGGGCCGCCCGAGAGGCGCGCGGTGACGCGGTGGTCGGTGATGCCGAGCGCGCTGCCACGGTAGCTCGCCGTGCCCCACCCCGCCGCGGCCTGGGCCCACCACGCCCCGAGCGCGAGGCGGTATGACAACCCGACGCTCCACCGCGCGGGCGTCTCGTCGATGGGCGTCGAGAGCAGCGCGCCCGTGAGGCGCACCGCGTGAGGGTGGAACTCGAGCTCACCGCCTTTGAGCGCCACCTCGCCGAAGTCGCGCGTGACGAAGCGGCGCCCGTCGATGCTCGCGACGCCGCCGAAGGGCAGCTCCACCTCTTGCATCGCCACCGAGAAGCCGCGCGTCTGCCGCAGCACGTAGCGACCGGGAGGCACCGCGACGGAGAGGGCCCGGCCCTTCGCCTTGTTCACCTCGACGACGATGTCGGGCCGCGGCTGGCTCACCAACACGTACCGCCCCTCGAGGCCCTCATCGAATGAGACCCGCGCGCGCGCCTTGCTCGGCTCCGTCAGGGTGACGTCGGAGCTGCCCGCGAGGCCGACGTCGAACTGCGGGTGCTGGCCGACGTCGACGCTCTCGGCCACCGTGCGGCGCTCGGCGTAGGCGTAGGCCTCCATCAGCGACACCTTGCCGTCGTGGTCGGCGTCGGCGTCACCGCGCAGGGCGGAGAGCAGATGGTGCGTGAAGAGCGAGCCCGAGAGCGCATCCCACTCCTGCGCCGCCTCGCGCGCGCCGCTCGACGAGACGAAGACGTCGCCGCTCACCGAAGGGGTGGCGAGCGACAAGGCGTACGCAGGGCCCTTCTTCGCGCCCTTGCTGCGCACCCCCGACTCGCAGGCGTCGACGATGACGACCCGCAGCTCGGCGCCGGTGCGGCCCGCCAGCTCGCGCAGCTCCGAGACACCCAGCTCGCTCCCCGTCAGGTGCAGCACCCCGTTTCTTCCGTGCGAGGTGGCGAAGACCACCACCTGCACCGGGCGGCCCGACGCCTTCAGCTCGGCGACGCGCCCCGCCACCTCGGCGAACCGCTCACGCACCTGCGTCGCGGTGGGGCGCGTCAACACCAGCGCGCGCGACGCCTCGACGCCGCCCAGCTCGACGAACACGTCTCGCACCCGCCGCGCGTCGTCCTCGGCGTGCTGCAACACCGCGTCGTCGGGCCGGCCGTAGTTGCTGCCCAGGCTCACCACCAGGCGCACCGGCTCCACCGCGGCGGCCGGGAGCGACGACAGCAACACCAGCAGGACGAGCAGTCGCATCACGGCTTGTCGAACGTCGACACCTCCACCACGCAGCCGTCGCACGTCACCGGCTGGCCGGCCTCGAGCTGCTTCACCACCGACGAGACCTCGAAGGGCCTGGGCGCGAACACCGCCACGAACGTCTCCTGGCCCTTCACGGCGTCGAGCACGGCCGAATCATCGAGCACCGTGGTGCCGGGTGGAACCGCCTGCGGGGCCTTCGCGTTGAACGGCGCCACCACCGTCACCCTTCCCTGCCCGTCGCGGTTGAGCACCAGCGCGTGGCCGGCGCGCTCGCTCTTCACCGAGAAGCGCAAGGCGTCACCTTCGCGCAGCACGTCACCAGCCTGGAGCGCCGACACCTGGTCGCCACGCTTGAGGGAGATGGAGAGCAGCGAGCCCTTGAAGGTGACGCCCGCGCGCTCCGCGGTGCGTGGAAGGGCGAGGAGCACCAGCGCCAGCGCCGCCGCCGACGCCAGCGACACCACCATCACCCCGCGCCGCCGCGACTGCGCCCGCGCTGCGGCCCGCGCGTCCAACTGCGAGAGGAACCGCTCGGCCGGGCGCGCGCTGACGAAGGCCGCCGACTCCTGCCCCAGGCGCTCGACGTACCCGCGGCACGCCTCACACGTCACCAGGTGCGCGGCGACGGGCGGCGCGACGTCTCCTGCCGAGGCGCGCTCGAGGTCCACCGCCGGAGGACAGTCGGGGCCGCGGGGAGGGCGCTCAGGCAGCCGCTTCACGTGGCACCTCCGACGGCCTCGGCTCCGAACGCCGCGCGCAGCAGCGCCTCGGCGCCCTTCAACTTCACGCCCACCGTCTTGCGCGAGTACCCGGTGCGCGCGGCCACCTCTTCCTGGGTGAGGCCGTCGAGCCAGTGCAGCAGCGCCATCTCACGCGTCGTCTCGTCGAGGCGGGCCAGCTCGGCGCCCAGGCACAGCTTCTCTTCGGCCGAGCCGCGCGTCACCCCGCCCATCAACTCCTTCAGCCGCCCCAGCACCCGCGACGCCGTCGGCTGCGCGCGCCGCCGCACGGCGAGGTGGTCGAAGCAGACCCGCGAGGCGACGCCGTAGAGCCACGGCAGCAGCGCGGCGACGTCGGTGGGCGGGTAGCGCTGCACTCTCATGAACGTCTCCTGCAGCGCATCGTTGGCGTCGGCGTCGCTCCCCAGCAGGGTGCGGCAGCGCCGGTGCACCAGCGCGCCGTACTGCGTGTAGAGCTGCGCGAGCGCCTCGTTCGTCACGTCAGGTGGCGACGGTTCTACCGCCGACCGGCCCCGGTGGGGCGCTCACCTCCACCGGAGCGGCCGCGCCCGTCATTGGACCTGCACGGCCCCCGTGACCGACACCGCGCCGCGCACCGCGGTGATGGTGGCCATGCCCGACGAGAGGCCCTTCACCTCGCCGTTCGAAGGCGACGCGTTGCTGACGCTGGCGATGGCCGGCGCGCTCGACAGCCAGGTGACGAAGCCCGTCACGTCCATCATCGAGCCGTCCGAGAAGGTGCCGCGCGCGGTGAGCTGTCGCGTCTCTTGCACCGAGAGCGGCGTCGTCGCCGGCTGGCCCATCGTCAGGCCAGTCAACGTCGCGTTCGTCACCGTCAACGCCGTCGTGCCCTGCACCGCCCCGAGCGTCGCGGTGATGGTGGCCGTCCCGGGGACGACCGGCTGGAGCATGGCCCAGGGGCTGACGTTCGCCGTCGCCGGCGCGCTCGAGGTCCACGACACCAGGTACGTCAGGTCGCGGGTGGTGTTGTCGCTGTACAGGCCGGTCGCGCGCAGCTGGGTGTCGAAGCCCACCGGGAGCCGCGGCGCGAACGGCGTCACCTGCAGCTGCGTCAGCGTCGCGCTCGTCACCGTCAGCACGGTGGAGGACGAGACGCCGTTGTAGGTAGCGGTGATGGTGGTGGTGCCGGCGCGGTGAGCGAAGGTGACGCCCTTGTCCTGGTAGGTGTTGCCGACGGTGGCGACCGACGGGTCCGACGAGGTCCACGAGACGGCGTAGCGGAGGTACTGGGTGGTGAGGTCGCTGTAGACGCCCGAGGCGCTGAGCTCGACGTACGCGCCGATGGGCAACACCGGGCGGCCCGGGGTGACGTCGATGCGGCTCAGGGTGGCCGCGGTCACCGTGACGGTCGCGGTCGCCGGCGCCACCCCCATCATGGTGGCGGTGATGACGACGGCGCCTGGCTGCTTGCTGTCGAGGTACACGTAGCCCTGCTCAAGCAACACCTCGGCCACCGCGGGGTTCGACGACGTCCACACCACCTGGTCGCTCACCGGAACCGCGGTGCCGTCGGAGTAGGCCGCGGTCGCCGTGAAGCCGTACGGGAGCCCCACCGGCACCGAGAGCGCGCCCGGGCTGATGGAGAGCTGCGTCAGCGCAGGTGGCTGCACGTTCACCGTGGCCGTCGCCGTCTGGCCCTGCAGCGACACCCGAATCGTCGCCGTGCCGTTGACGAGCGCGCGCACCTGACCGCGGACGCTGCCCGAGGTGGTGACCGTCGCCACCGCCGGCGTCAGGCTCGTCCACGTCGCCTGTTGGGTCACGTCGCGGGTGGTGTTGTCCGAGTACCAGGCCACCGCGCGCAGGCTGGTGGTGCGGCCGGCCTCGACGCTCACCATGGCGGGCGCCACCTCGATGGAGGCGAGCGTCGCGGCCTGCACGGTGAGGTCGGCGCGCGCGCGCAGGCCGCCGAGCTGCGCGAAGACCGCCGTCGTTCCGCCGTTGAGCCCTCGCACCTCGCCGCGCGCGCCGGCGGCGTTCGAGACGACCGCGATGGCGGCGTCGTCGCTCGACCAGAGCGCCTGCTCCGTCAGGTCAGACTGGGAGCCGTCGGTGTACGTGCCGCGCGCCCGCAGCAGCACCACGCCGCTGCCCGAGAGCGTCACCATGCGCGGCGTCACCTCGAGCGACTGCAGGGCCGCCGCGGTCACCACCACCGGCGCGGTCGCTGACAAGGCGCCAAAGCGGGCGGTGATGTCGGCCGTACCCGCCGAGAGCGCCGAGACGACGCCGCGGACCCCCGACGTGGAGACCGACGCCACCGTCGGCTGAGAGGAGGTGAAATTGGCCTGCGCGGTGACGTCGGCGGACGAGCCGTCGCTGAAGCCCGCCACCAGCCGCAGCTGGCCCGAGGTGCGCACCCCCAGCGTCAACGAGCCCGGCATGAAGGTGAGCCGCGAGGCGGCCGCCTCGGTCGCCGTCAGCATCGCGGTCGCGGTCTGCCCGTCGAGGGTCGCGCTCAACGTCGCCGCGCCGGCGGACTTCGCGACGGCCAGCCCGCTGGCGTCGACGGTGAAGGTCGGCGCGCTCGAGCTCCACATCGCCGAGCGGGTGACGTCGGCTTCGGACCCGTCGGCGTAGCGGGCCACCGCCGAGAGCTGGAGCGAGGTGTTCAGCGGCACCGACGCGGTGCCCGGCGTCACCGCCAGCGCCACCACGCGGGAGTCGCGGACGATGACGTCGACGAAGCCGGTGACGGCGCCCACCGTCGCCTTCACGCGTGCCTGGCCGCCGCTCCTGGCGAGCACCACCCCCGGCCCCAGCAGGCGCAGCACCTCGTCGACGTCTTGCGGGTTGTCCACCGACCACTGCGCGGTGGCGCTGACGTCGAGCCGGGTGTCGTCGGTCAGCGTCGCGATGGCGGCGGCCGAGAAGAGCGAGCCCTTCGCGACCGACGGCTCCGTCACCGACACCTCGATGGACCGCACAGAGGCCTGCGGCACCACCACTGACGCGCGCGCCTCGAGCTCGCCGTGCCTGGCGATGAGAATGACCGAGCCGGCGGCGACGGCGCGCGCCACGCCTTGCGAGAGGGTGACGACGCCCTCGGGCTCGGCGCGGAGCGCGGCGGTGGCGGTGACGTCGATGGGCGCACCGTCGGGCTGCACCGACGTCACCCGCACCGTCGCGGTCGAGCCCAGCGGCACCGTCAACGTCGCGTGTGAAATCTCCAGGGTGGCCGTCTGCGCTGCGCCCCCACCAGCGCCTCCTCCGACGCCCGCGTCAGGCTTCACGCCGTCGTCGGGCGGGCGCAGGCACGCGCTCATCGCCATCACCGCCAGGACCACCACCATCCGCTTCGTTCGCACGCTCATGAAAGGCCTCGTCGGGAGCCGGCCGCTCCAGTTCGAGGACAAGACCGGCCCAGGCCCGAAAGGTGGGAAGTGGTGCGTGTCGATTTCTGCGGCGCTCCCGCAAGCGCGGGGAGTTGCAGTCGAACTCCATGCAACCAGGGGGGCGGTGACGTATTGAACGCGGGACCATGCCCTCTGTCCTCGATGAGCTCGTCGCGCTGCTGTCGCTCGAGAAGCTGGAAGAGAACCTGTACCGCGGCCAGAGCCAGGACCTCGGCTGGGGCATCGTCTACGGCGGGCAGGTGCTGGGCCAGGCCCTCACCGCGGCCATGCGCACCGTCACCGACGACCGGCCCGCGCACTCGCTGCACGCGTACTTCCTGCGGCCCGGCGACGTGAAGGCGCCCATCG
>JACSRE010000012.1 GCA_014879945.1 Myxococcus sp. | reverse complement strand
TCGCAGGTCGCCCACACCGCGCAGGCCGGAGCGCACGTCGGAGCCACTCCACCGCCGACGCCTCCGCCGACGCCTCCGCCGACGCCGCCGCCCGTCATGCCGCCGCCCGTCATGCCGCCGCCCGTCATCCCGCCGCCCGTCATCCCGCCGCCGCCTCCGCCCGCCCCCGCGTCAATGGCCGCGCACACACTCGCCACGCACTCCAGGCCCGACGGACATGGTGGCAGTCCGTCACCACACCGCTCTCCGACTGGACTGACGCCGCAACTGGCGCACCCGGCCATCAACCAAAGCGACAGCAGCGCGAGCGCTCGCATCGGGGAGTCCTCTAGTTGCAGCCCGGGTTGAGGGCGAAGTCCGACGACGAGTTGCCGGCGTTGCCCGCGGTGCGCTGCCACTTCGGCCACGGCGCGACGCCCAGTCGCCTCGAGTCGACGACGATGGCCGTCACGGTGCCCTGCGTCGACACGGCGTAGAAGACGCCGGGCGCCGTCGTGCCTCGCTGGCGGTTGCAGTCCAACGTCGGGTGCGCCAGCACCTCGCCGGCCACCGAGGGCAGCAGCGCGTCCCACGCGTACGTCAGCCCCGTCGGCGTCGCCGTCAACACGTACAGCCGCCCGGCCCGTGTCACCAGGTACACCTGGTTTGCGTCGCCGTAGACAGGGCTCGTCGGGAGGCTCTCGTTCGTCGGAGGCAACCCGGCAGGAATCATCGGCGTGCCGGAAAACATCGGCGCTGCCGTCGTGGCGGCGGCCACCTGCTGCTGCCTCAACCAGACGCCGCTGGCGCCGTCATTCGCGCCCGCCACCACCAACGCACCGCCCGACGACGCGCCAGTCAGCGCCACCGCGGGCCCGGCCCGGGTGAAGCCGGACGTCGCCGTCGAGTACGAGACATTCATCAACGTGTTGCCCAGCAGGCCGAAGGGCTCTCGTGGGTTGTCCCTCGTCTGACTCGTCAGCAGCGACGTCTCCACCACCGTCAGGCCCGTCTGCGTCGGCCCGACGCCTCCGCGCGGAAGGTTGGCCGTGCTGGCGGGCGGCACCCCCATACTCCAGGCCCATGACTCGACGCTGAAGTCGCTGTTGACGCTGTAGTGCGTCGTGCCCGTGCTGACGAGGTTGACGGCCGATTCGGCAGGCGTCGGCACGGCAGGCAGGCTGTACTTCGCGCTGGCGGCCGTCGTGGCGTTGCTGTTCCCCGTCGACGGCGAGTAGCCGCACGCATTTCCGTCCACCACCAGCGCCGTGTTGAAGAGGCCCAGCGCCCCGATGTTCTGGGTGTTGGTGCTGGTGCTTCCTCCGACGAGGACGAGCGCTGGCGCCGAGTACATCGGCCGGGTTCCACTCTGACAGATGGACGAGTGCAGCCCCGCCGTGCCGCCGTCAAGCGCTGACAACCCACGCAGCCGTCCCGCCCGCACCGTCGCGTTGTCTTCGTTCGAGGTGACGTACACCACGTCGAGTTGGCCACCTGTCTCCGTCGCCGAAGTCGCGGCGGCCAGCGCCTGCACCGCGCCCGTCGTCGCCGTCCATCGGACGCCGCCGTCTGCCGGCTGCAGCGAGACGACTCGACCGGCTGTGCCAGGCAGGTTGTCGATGCTGCCTACGTAGAGGTTGCCCTTCGCGTCGAGCACGGGCGCCGCCCGGTACTCACCCGCGCCGGCCGCACGTTGCCACTTCACCCGCGTCACGTTGAAGTCGGCCATCTGCGCCAACGACTGGTTCCCCACCACGTCCACGAAAGCCCCAGCCGCCACCCGCACCGGCACCATGCCTCGCAGTGCCGCCAACGGCGCGTCCTTCAAGTCCACTCCGACGCAGATGCAAGCGGGCGCCATGCACGCGCCACAGTTGCCGGCCGCCTCCATCGGGCTGCCGTTGAAGCCCATCGTCGTCACGTCCGTCGCCAGCGGGTTTCGCGAAGCGTCCATCACCGTCAGCCGCACATACGCCACCTCATCCTTTACCCAGGACGTCGGCTGCGTCGGGTCGCCCGCAGGCAACGTCGCCGGCCGGGCCATCGTCTCCAGCGTCACCGTCGGCGGCGTCGTGTCCCACGTCACCACCTTCGTCGCGCTGTAC
>JACSRE010000138.1 GCA_014879945.1 Myxococcus sp. | reverse complement strand
AGCTGCCCAGCCAGCCGCTCCCCTCGCTGTCTGCCCGCAAGATGCAAGAGGGCGACGCCTTCATGGCCGAGAAGAAGTACCGCGAGGCCTCGTTCTCGTACCAGGACTCGGTGAACGCCGACCCGAACAACGTCGAGGGCCTCTTCAAGCTCGGCAACAGCTACGCGGTGCTCGGGTACTACAGCCAGGCCATCGAGAAGTGGAGCCAGGTGGCGAGCCTCACCCAGGACCCGAGCGTGAAGAAGAGCGCCCAGGACAACATCTCGCGCGCGCAGCAGAAGCTCGCGGCGTCGGGCGGCGGCTCCCCGCAAGAGGCCGGCAAGCAGCCCGGCACCGGCCCCATCGCCGACACCACCCGCCAGCAGGCCCGGCAGTACTACGAGCAGGCCGTGCAGCTCATCAACCAGCGCAAGTTCGGTGAGGCGCTCTCGTCGCTCAACGACTGCCTCAAGCTCGAGCCCGCCCTCTCGGTCGGCTACATCGCCCGCGGCAGCACGCTGATCGGCCTGCGCCGCTTCGCCGAGGCCGCCATCGACTACCAGTACGCGCTCAAGCTCGACTCGAACCTCTCGTCGCCGCTGTACGGCCTGGCAGAGGCGTACCGCGGCATGAACCGGGTCGACGACGCGCGCACGTACTACCAGCGCTACGTCTCGTCAGCGGCCCCCGACGTGCGCCCCGAGCTGCAGAGCGACGCGCGCTCCAAGCTCGACCAGCTGCGCTGAGCGAAGGCCGCTCCTCCAGGACCATGAACACCGACATCAAGGCCATCACCGAGCAGGTGCAGCGCGAGAGCGCGTTCATCGAGCCGCTGTTCCTCGAGATGAGCCGCGTCATCGTCGGGCAGAAGGCGATGCTCGAGCGCGTGCTCATCGGCATGCTGTGCAACGGCCACGTGCTGCTCGAGGGCGTGCCCGGCCTCGCCAAGACGCTCACCGTGCGCACCTTCGCCGACTCCATCTCGGCGGCGTTCCAGCGCATTCAGTTCACGCCCGACCTGCTGCCCGCCGACCTCGTCGGCACCGTCATCTACAACCAGCAGACGGCCAGCTTCGCGGTGCGCAAGGGGCCCATCTTCGCCAACGTGATCCTCGCCGACGAGATCAACCGCGCCCCGGCGAAGGTGCAGTCGGCGCTGCTCGAGGCGATGCAGGAGCGGCAGGTCACCATCGGCAACAACACCTTCCCGCTGCCCTCGCCGTTCCTGGTGTTGGCGACGCAGAACCCCATCGAGCAGGAGGGCACCTACCCGCTGCCCGAGGCGCAGGTCGACCGCTTCATGCTGAAGGTGAAGGTCGGCTACCCGACGCGCGAAGACGAGAAGGAGATCTTGAACCGCATGGCGGGTGACTCGATCCCCAAGGCGCAGAAGGTGGCCACCACGGAGCAGATCAGCCAGGCGCGCAACGTGCTGCACCGGATCTACGTGGACGAGAAGGTGAAGGACTACATCTTGAACATCGTGTTCGCGACGCGCGAGCCGACGAAGTTCGGGCTGAAGGACATCGAAGACTTCATTCAGTACGGGGCCTCGCCGCGCGCGACCATCTCGCTGACCCAGGCCGCGCGCGCGCACGCCTTCCTCCGGCACCGCGGCTTCGTCACCCCCGAAGACGTCAAGGCCATCGGCCTCGACGTGCTGCGCCACCGCATCTCGTTGACCTACGAGGCCGAGGCCGAAGAGCTGACGCCCGAGCGCATCATCCAGCGCGTGTTCGAGCGCGTCGAGGTGCCCTGAGCCCACCATGCTCCCCAAGGAGCTGATCAAGCGCATCCGCAAGCTGGAGATCTCGACCCGCAAGGCGGTCACCAGCGTGCTGGGCGGTCAGTACCACTCGGTCTTCAAGGGCCGGGGCATGGCGTTCTCCGAGGTGCGGCAGTACCAGCCCGGCGACGAGGTGCGCACCATCGACTGGAACGTCACCGCGCGCATGAACGACGCGTACGTGAAGGTCTTCACCGAAGAGCGCGAGCTGACGGTGATGCTGCTGGTGGACGTCTCGGCGTCGGAGCTGTTCGGCTCGGTGGAGCGCAGCAAGGCCGAGATCGCCGCCGAGGTCGCCGCGCAGATCGCCTTCTCGGCCATCGCCAACAACGATCGCGTGGGGCTCATCCTCTTCTCCGATCGCGTCGAGAAGGTGGTGCCGCCGCGCAAGGGCCGCTCCCACGTGCTGCGGCTCATCAGCGACATCCTCTCGTTTCAGCCGAAGGGGAAGGGCACCGACCTCGCGGTGGCGTTGACGTACATGACGCACGTCGCGAAGCGGAAGTCGGTGGCCTTCCTGGTGTCGGACTTCCTCACCGAGCACTACGAGAAGCCGCTGCGCATCGTGGCGCGCAAGCACGATCTGGTGCCGTGCGTGATCGTCGACCCGCTCGAGCAGGCCTTCCCCAACCTGGGCCTGGCAGACCTCGAGGACCCCGAGACGGGGGCGCGCTACCTCGTCGACACCAGCGACCCGCGCGTGCGCGGCCGCTTCAAGCGCTTCATGGAGGAGCGCAAGGCCAGGCGCGACACGCTCTTCAAGAAACTCCAGCTCGACGCGGTGGAGCTCTCGGCCGGCGCCGACTACTCGCGCTCGCTGCAGAAGTTCTTCCGGTTGCGGGCGCGCCGGGCCGCGGGCTGAGCGCCGAGGTGGCCAACTCGCGTCGCCACAGGCAGAATCAGCGGGCCATGCGCCGGTCACTTTCCAGCAGGAGCACCCGCGCGTGAGCGACGGCAAGAAGCCCGGCGACGAGACGGTGCGGGTGCCTCCGGGCATGACGGCCAGGAAGCCCACGGCCCCCTCGGCGCCCGCCCTCAAGGGCGTGCCCATCGACGCGCCGCCGACCGACTCCTTCGTCGGCCGCATGCGGGCCTCGTCGAGCAGCCACCCCCAGCTGAACGAGGTGCCGAGCGGGCCGCAGAAGGTCATCACTGGAGAGACGGCGCCCGAGGTCTCGCAGGGCAAGTGGCGCGATCGCGTCTTCACCCCGCGCGCGGTGATGACGCGAGACGAGATCCTCAAGGGGCTCGAGGCCTCGCTGCGCACCGTCTTGTCCAACGCCAACCACGTGCGGGTGGCCTTCGAAGAGCTCCGGCGTGCCTGGCAGCCGACGCTTCGCCAGGCGCTCGAGCAGGCCGGCGGCGATGGCTACGACGCGTGGCTGGGCACGCTGCTCAAGCCCCCCGGCCGCTCGGGCATGGACCCGCTCTTTCCCACGCTGGTCGCGGACTTCGCCCGCCTGCGCGCGGCGAAGGAGCTCGCGGCGTTCGAAGAAGAAGCCCACAAGGTGATCGCCACCGTCCAGCGGGTGCTGAGCTTCGAGAAGCCCCGCAAGCTCTCGTTCAAGGTGATGGAGCGCGATCTCGAGGGGCGGCTCGAGGTCGATGAGCTCTTCCTGATCGCGGTGAGCGATGACGGCGAGCTGACCCGCCGCATGAAAGAGATCGGCGCCACCATGGAGAGCCTGCGCGATCAGATCCGCCAGCTCCCCGGCAAGCAGCCCAGCGGCATGTTCAACAACTTCGTCCGCCTCAAGGTCGAGGTGAAGGTGCTCGACGCCGAGCATCGCCGTCGCCAGGCCCTCGGCGCCCCCTGACGGGTGGTGGGTCGCGTTGACCCCTCATGTCGCCCCAGACCCATATCAACCTGATGGATTCTGAAGGGTTTGGCTGGCACACCGGCTGCTGAACCCGGGCCGTGCGGCACGTGGTCGTCCTCAGCGGAGATGCCCAGGTCCTCGAGGGGCTGCGGCGATCGCTGCGCGTGTTCCAGAACGCGTGGACGACGCACTTCGTCGAGAGCACCACCGAGGCCCTGGCCGCCCTGGCGATGCACCCGGTCGAGGCGCTGATCTGCGACTCGAAGGTGAGCGGGCTCGAGCTCGAGGCGTTCCTCGATCTGGTGCGTGAGAAGTGGCCCGCGGTCGTTCGCGCGGTGCTCTGCGGCGCCGACGTGAAGGCGGAGCAGGCGCAGCGGCTCGGCCGCACGGCGCACCAGGTGCTCAAGAAGCCGCTCATTCCGGGGCAGATGTTCGATCTCGTCGAGCGGGCCGCCTTCGTGCTCGGGCTGGTGCGCACCGATCGGGTCAAGCAGGTGCTCTCGAAGCTGGGCTCGCTGCCCGCGCTGCCGGCGACCTACGAGAAGCTCACCGCGATGACGTCGAACCCCGAGGTCTCGCTCGACGAGGTCGCCTCGGTGGTGGAGCGCGACCCCGCCATCACGGCCAACGTGCTCAAGATCATCAACTCGGCGTACTTCGGCCTGGCGCGGCGGGTGTCGAGCGTGCGCGAGACGGTGAAGTACCTGGGCATTCAGCCGCTCAAGAACATCGTGCTCACCGTCGAGATCTTCGAGGGCATGGCGTCGGGCCCCACCGCCAAGCGGCTCCAGATGGACGCGCTGGCCCGGGCCTGCGCCATGCGGGAGCTGCTGGGCCGAACGCCCATGGGCGAGGCCGCCTTCGCCGCCGGCATTCTCGCCGACCTGGGCCAGCTGCTGATCGCGACCCGGCTGCCCGTCGACATGGCCGCCATTCAGAGAGACTCGGCCAACCAGCCCCAGGAAGAGGCCGAGCGCGCCCGCCTGGGCTCGTCGCACGCGGAGCTGGGCGGCGCGATCCTCAGCCTGTGGAACCTGCCTGCCGCGATCGTCGAGGCCGTCACGCTGCACCACACGCCGCCGGCCGCCGCCGCCACCGCCAACGTCGCCACCGCGCTGGCGCTGGTGTGCGCGATGGAAGACGAGCTCCACGCCGAGGGCGCGCGCAAGGCCGAGCTGGCCGCCACCATCGCCCGGCTCGCCGAGGTGTTCCCGATGATCAACATGCAGGCCGTTCGCCGCCAGCTGTCGCCGCGCGAGGTCTCGGTGGCCTGAACGCTTCCTCCTCGATCGGCGCATTCAAGGGGTTGACGCGCTGACCGGGTCGGTAGAGTACGGACCTTCTTTCGCCGGGAGGGCCGACCGCATGTCCTTCACCCATCTGCACCTTCACACGCTGTACTCGCTCCTCGACGGGGCGATTCGCATGAAGGACCTCATCAAGACGGTGAAGGCCAAGGGCATGTCGTCGGTCGCCGTCACCGACCACGGCAACATGTTCGGCGCCATCGACTTCTACAAGAAGGCCAAAGAGGCCGGCATCAAGCCCATCGTCGGCATCGAGGCGTACGTCGCGGGGCCCAAGGGGCGCGAAGATCGCTCCGAGAAGATCGCGAACCACCTCATCCTGCTGGCGAAGGACAAAGAGGGGTACCAGAACCTCAAGTACCTCGCGTCGACCGGCTACATGCACGGGTTCTATTACCACCCGCGCATCGACAAGAAGATCCTCAAGGAGCACTCCAAGGGCGTCATCGCGCTCACCGCGTGCCTGGGCGGCGAGGTGACGAGCGCGTGCTTTCGCGGCGACATGGATCACGCGCGCCGCGCGGCGCAGGAATACAAAGACATCTTCGACCCCGGCCACTTCTTCCTCGAGGTGCAGTGGAACGGCATGGAGGAGCAGGACAAGGCGAACGCCAACCTCAAGCAGCTCTCGAAGGACCTCGACCTTCCCCTCGTCGCGACCGCCGACGCCCACTACATCAAGCAGGAAGACGCGCGCGCCCATGAGCTGTTGATGTGCATCGCGTCGGGCAAGACGCTCGCCGACAACAAGCGCCTCAAGCACTCGACCGATCGGCTCTACGTCTCGAGCCCCGAAGAGATGCGCGCGTACTTCAGCGACGTGCCCGAGGCCGTCGACAACACGATGCGCATCTCTGACATGTGCAGCGACCTCGATCTCATCAAGAAGCCGATGCTGCCGAGCTTCACGGTGCCCGAGAGCCACACCGCCGACTCGTTCCTCGCCGAGCTGTCGATGCAGGGGCTCGAGGCGCGCTTTCGAGAGATGAAGGCCCAGAACGTCGCCTACGCGTGGGACCCCGACACCTACCGGGCCCGCCTGGCGCTCGAGGTCGGCGTCATTCAGAAGATGGGGTTCGCCGGCTACTTCCTCATCGTCCAGGACTTCATCAACTGGGCCAAGCAGCACGGTATCCCCGTGGGGCCGGGCCGCGGCTCGGGCGCCGGGTCGATCGTCGCCTGGTCGCTGCGCATCACCGACCTCGACCCGATTCCGTACAACCTGCTGTTCGAGCGCTTCTTGAACCCCGAGCGCGTGTCGATGCCCGACTTCGACATCGACTTCTGCCAGGACCGCCGCGACGAGGTGATCCGCTACGTCGAGCGCAAGTACGGCGAGTCGAACGTCGGGCAGATCATCACCTTCGGCGCGCTCAAGGCCAAGAGCGTGCTGCGCGACGTGTGCCGCGTGTACGGCCTGCCGTTCTCCGAAGGCGACCGCCTCGCCAAGCTGGTGCCCGACATCCTCGGCATCACGCTCAGGCAGGCGATCTTCGGCGACCCCGAGAAGGAGATCGCCGGCGAGGCGCGCCTGAAGGAGATGTACGAGACGCCGCAGCCGATGGCCGAGGTCGACGGCCGGCAGATCACCAGCAAAGACGTGCTCGACGTGGCGATGGCGCTCGAGGGCCTCAACCGGCAGGCCGGCATGCACGCGGCCGGGGTGGTGATCGCCGACAAGCCCCTGTGGGAGTTCGTGCCCGTCTACCAGCCGCCGGGCGAGAAGTTCCTCGTCACCCAGTTCGCCAAGGACGAGGTCGAGGCCGCGGGCCTGGTGAAGTTCGACTTCCTCGGCCTCAAGACGCTCACCGTGATCGAGAACGCGGTGAAGCTCATCAACAAGAAGCTGCCGCCCGAGCAGGCGATCTCACGCGACGGCATTCCGCTCAACGACGTCGAGACGTACCAGTTGATCAGCGCAGGCGACACGGCCGGCGTCTTTCAGATGGAGTCGAGCGGCTTCACCGAGATGGTGATGAAGATGAAGCCGTCGTGCTTCGAAGACGTGATCGCCGCCGGCGCGCTGTACCGGCCCGGGCCGCTCGATCAGAAGCTCGAAGACGGCCGCACGATGGTCGACGTGTACATCGACCGAAAACACGGTCGCGACACCATCACCTTCCCGCACCCCACGCTCGAGCCGGTGCTCAAGGACACCTACGGCGTCATCGTCTACCAGGAGCAGGTGATGCAGATCGCCCAGGTCCTGGGCGGCTACACGCTCGGCGGCGCCGACCTGCTCCGGCGCGCGATGGGCAAGAAGAAGGCCGAAGAGATGGCCAAGCAGCGGGCCCTCTTCCTCGACGGCTCGAAGCAGAAGAGCGTCGACGAGAAGATCGCCAGCGGCGTCTTCGACCTGATGGAGAAGTTCGCCCAGTACGGCTTCAACAAGTCGCACTCGGCGGCCTACGGCCTCATCACGGTGCACACCGCGTGGCTCAAGGCGCACCACCGCGTGGAGTTCATGGCGGCGCTGCTGACCTCGGACAAGGACAACACCGACAAGGTGGTGGCCTACATCGCCGAGGCGCGTGAGTCGGGCATCGAGGTGCTCCCGCCCGACGTCAACGTGTCGGAGATGGCCTTCGGCGCGACCGAGGGGAAGATTCGGTTCGGGCTGGGCGCCATCAAGGGCGTCGGCGAGGGCGCGGTCGAGGCCATCCTCGAGGCGCGCAAGGCGGGCCCCTTCAAGTCGCTGTTCGACTTCTGTGAGCGGGTCGACTCGCGGCGGGTGAACAAGAAGACGCTCGAGGCGCTGGTGAAGGCCGGCGCGTTCGACTTCGAGAAGCGGCCGCGGCGGCAGCTGTTCGAGACGCTCGATCGCGCCGTCGACGGAGGCGCGGCGACCCAGCGCGACAAGGCCTCGGGCCAGGAGTCGCTGTTTGGCCTAATGGGCGGCTCGGCCGCGAGCGCGACGCCGATCGCCAGCGACTACGTCAAGGTCGACGAGTGGAGCGAGAAGGAGCGGCTCTCGTTCGAGAAGGAGTCGATCGGCTTCTACGTCTCGGGCCACCCGCTCGATCAGTACCAGAAGGAGCTGCGCCGCTACGCCCGGCCGGTCACCTCGATTCAGCGCGCGCGCAAGGACGAGAAGATCGCCGTGGCGGGCGTGGTGGCGGCGCTGCGGGAGCGGCCCACCAAGACGGGCAAGCGCATGGCCTGGGTGACGCTCGAGGATCTGAGCGGCTCGGTCGAGCTGGTCTGCTTCCCGGGCAAGGACGGCACCCGCTCGGTGATGGGGCGTGACGGCAAGTGGACCAAGGCGGGCCCCAAGCCGGGCTTCGAGCAGTGGGAGCCGCTGCTCAAGAGCGACGACCCGATTCTCGTCACCGGCACGGTGCAGATCAACAACCGCGACGAAGAGAACCCCATCGCCGAGCTGATCGTCGACGACGTGCAGTCGCTCAGAGAGGTGCGCGAGAAGCGGGTGAAGCGGCTCGAGCTGCGGCTCCACGTCGACATGGCGACCGAGGAGCGGCTGATGAAGCTGGCCGAGATCGCGAAGAAGTACGCCGGCGCCACGCCCATCGCGGTGTCGGTGCTGATGCCCGGCGAGGCCGAGGCCCTCATCGGCAACACCGCGCTGAAGGTGCAGGTCTCTGACGAGCTGCTCGAGGCGGTCAACCGCCTCTTCGGCGCCCGCGTGGCCGAGTTCGGCTGAAGACGACGAACGAACGCCCGTTCCCCGGGTACAGTGCCCTCGTGCACCCCCGGGGGACTCCAATGGCTTTTCGTGACGTGCTGGTCGCGGTGGCGCTCCTGGTGACCGCGTCGTCGGCGTTCGCCGAAGACGAGGCGCAGCGCCGCGCGCGAGAGGAGCTGGAGAAGGAGCTGAAGGAGCTGGTGGGCAAGGCGCCGTCGCGCGTGCGCGTCGAGTTCCAGCCCATCGACGACCCCAACTTCCAGGTCGAGGAGTTCGAGCTCTCGGTGGACGGCAAGGTGCTCAAGGCGCCGACGCCCGCGGCCATCTCGGGGTGGATGCAGGACGGCCCGATGCCGGTCGGCGTCGTGGACGTCACGCCGGGGCGGCACAAGGTGAGCGCGCGCGTCACCTACCACAACACCGCCAGCGCGCTCGTCAGCGAGGAGGGCGATCACCGGTGGAAGGTGACGGGCGACGTGGGCTTCGACGTCGCGGCCGGCATCGAGGTGAAGGTGATCGTCGCCCCGACGCGCGACGCCACGCAGGCCGACGTGGGCAAGCGCATCAAGCTCACCTTCCCGACGAAGCCGGTGATGATCGCCAAGCTCGACGACGGCTCGATGCCGGAGCCCTCGAAGCTCAAGCCCACGCCGATCGACGCCGGGCCGTCGAAGGAGCAGCTCGCGGTCGCCGCCGCCGACGCGAAGAAGGCCGCGGCCGAGGCGGCGCTCGAGGCGAAGCGGGTGGCCGCGGAGGAGGCGAAGCGGAAGGCCGACGACGCAGCGCGGGCGAAGCAGGAGAAGCTCGAGGCCGCGCGGCTGGCGCAGGTTCAAGCCGCGGAAGAGAAGAAGCGGAAGCTCGAGGAAGCGAAGCTCGCCCGGGTCGCGGCGGCGGAAGAGAAGAAGCGCAAGCTCGAGGAGGCCGCGCTCGCGAAGGCCCAGGCGGCGGAGGAGAAGCGGCGGGCAGCCGAAGAGGCGTCGAAGCCGGCTGCCCCGGTCGCCGCCGAGCAACCTGGCATCACGCTCGAGGACTTGAAGGCGCTGGCGCTCGACCAGGCGCCCGACGCAGGCGCCGCCGTGGCCGAGGCGGTCGTCGAGGTGGACGCCGGGGCCGAGGTGGCTGCTGCGCCGGCGGTCGACGCAGGCCTCGTGGCGACCGCGAAGGCCGAAGCGCCCGCGGCGCCGGAGCCGGAGGGGCTGCCGTGGGTGATCATCGGCGGTGCGATCGCCGTGGTGCTGGCGATCATCGCCATCGCGGTTCGTCGGGCCGGGCGCGTCCCCGAGCTCAAGGACTGAGCCGGGCGCGCTCGAGCCGCCTCCCGCGCCTGCTGAGGCCTGGTCGCGCGGCGCTCGAGCTGGGGCAGGACGATTAGAGAACACCACCCCCGCCCGCGGCCCGAGGCGCGCGGCGTCAGTGGCCTCCCCAGAGGGTGCGACGCGCCTGCGCCCGGGGCCCGAAGGTCTCGACCGTCACGCCGCGCCCGTCGCTGTGGAACGTGATCGCGCCGTCTCGATCGGTCCGGTAGCAGCGCGCGCCCGCCGCCTCCCACCGTCGCACCACCTCCTCCCGCGGGAAGTTGAAGCGGTTGTTCCGCCCCACGCAGAAGACGACGTACTTCGGCCGCGTCGCGCCCACGAAGCCGGGCGTCGACGAGGTGTTCGAGCCGTGGTGCGGGGCCTTCACCACCGTCACCTCGCCGGTCGGGCCGAGCAGCCCTTCACCCACCTCCTCGAGGTCGCCGGTGAGGAGGAACGACACCCCGCCGTGCACCAGCTTGATCACGATGGAGCGATCGTTCTCGTCGTCGATCAGCGCGCGCTCCACCGGAGGACCAAGCACCTCGAGCCGAACGTCTCCGAGCGTGAGCCCGTCGTGGCCGCGGTCGACGATCTCGACCTCGGCGCCGTCGGCCGCGGCCATCAGGTCGGTCGTCAGCGGGCCCGCGGGAGAGGGCGAGAGCCACAGCCGCTTCGTCGGCACCTGCTCCAGCGTCGAGATGAGCCCCAGCGCGTGATCCGGGTGGGCGTGGCTCAAGACCGCCAGGTCGAGCGCGCGGATGCGACGCTCCTTCAGGAACGGCAGCACGAAGCGCTTGCCGGTGTCGCTCCCGCCTGGCACGCCGCCGCCGTCGATCAGCACGTGTCTCCCCCGGTGGCTCACCACCGTCGCGTCTCCGTGGCCGACCGCGAGGAAGGTGACGTCGAGCGAGTCGGTCGCCTGCGAGGGGGCCGCGAGGTGCAGCAGCCCCGCCATCGGCGTCGCCAGCCCCAGCCACCGCCACCGGCCCTTCACCAACACGAAGCACGCCAGGCCCGCCCACCACAGCAGCGTCAGCACCAGCGGCGGCGAGGGGATCTCCCAGGTCGCGAAGGGCAGGGCGGCGAAGCGCTCGGCCAACAGCAACAGCAGCGACGAGAGGCGGGTGCCCGCCCACAGCACCGGCGTCGCCAGCCACGGTGACACCACGAACAGCGCCGCCGACGACGCCGCCAGCAGCGTCAGCGCGCCCGAGATCGGCATCGCCACCACGTTGGAGATCAGCCCCGCCACGCCCAGCCGTTGAAACGTCATGGCGACGATCGGCGCCGACACCACCGTCACCGCGAGGCTCGCCAGCCCTGTCGTCAGCGCTGCCTCGTTCCAGCGCCACAGCCGCAGCCGCAGGCCTCGCGCGGCGGCAGGTGAGGGCACGGGCACCGGCACCGCCGCCCGCAACGTCGGGGTCAGCAGCACCAACGCCAACACCGCCGAGAACGAGAGCTGGAGCGAGAGGTCGAAGACCGACGCGGGCTCGAGCACGATCATCGCCGCGGCCGCGAGCGCCAACGCGTTCAAGCCGTCGGAGCGCCGGCGCGCGGTGTGGCCCAGCAGCAAGACGGAGCACATCACCGCCGAGCGCACCGCGGGGGCCTGCAGCCCGGTGAAGAGCACATAGCCCCAGGTCAACGGCAGCGAGAGCGGGGCGGCCACGCGGCGCGGCTCCACGCGACGGAAGAACCGGCCGGGCGCCCGAATGGCCAGCCAGCGGAGCAGCGCGAACAGCGCGAACGCCAGCACCGCGACGTGCAGGCCGCTGACGGACAGCACGTGCGCCAGGCCGCTCCTGGCGAAGTCGTCCTCCACCTGCTCGGTCAGGGTCGCGCGCAAGCCGGCCGAGAGGGTGAGGAACAGCGACGCCGAGGCCTCGTCGGGCGCGGCGGCGCGGGTCGCGGCCTCGAGGGCCTGATGCGTTCGTCGCAGCCACCGACGCCACGCCGGCGCGGGCGCCAGCTTCACCACCCGAACCCCGTCGAAGCTCCCCGCGTAGGCCTGGCCGCGACCCAGGGCGCGCCGCCAGCCGTTCCATTCGCCCGGGTTCGAGGTGGGGACCAGCGGCTTGAGTCGGGCCTCCACCGCCACCCGCTCGCCCACCTCGAGCGGCGGGGCGTTGGCGCCGAAGAGCTGCGCCCGGAACCGCGCTCGAGCCCCCGAAAAGCGCGCCACCTCGACGACGACCTGCGCGCCGCCCTCGACGGGCTTGACCGACTCCAGCTCGCCCTCGAGCACCACCCGGGCGCCGGGCACCACTGGAGGCCCCTCCACGGCCCCGTGGAGCGACGCCAGCCCACCTCCCAGGGCGCAGCTCGCCACCAGCATCAGCACCCGGCCCAG